>NZ_JBBWUA010000008.1:0-126289 GCF_038181555.1 Desulfitobacterium sp. THU1
ATCGAGTCATAAAAGCTGATAATTTAACATATTTTTGAGCACTTTTCTTTCACCCAATGGGTGAAAGCTGAATTTCGAAGGAACGCATATTTATCAAGGCTTTGATTATGCTTTTTGAAGTACTGACGTAGAATCTAGGTTCTACTCTAAGACGGGACTAAAATTAGAATCGAACATGATACCGTTCATACCTCTATCATAACTATCCACATTGAAGTTTACTTTACCGGCATAATCATCCAGATAAATATAACCTCGTCTATTATCATTGTTTCCTGTTGAAATATCAAAATTGGCATCGCGCATAGATTTCTCGTTAAAGGTAGCCTTGAAGGAGAAGGCTTCCATCTGATTGGCTGAATCAGCAAATTCAGGCTTATAGACCTCCTTGTAATTCCCTGTAATACTATTCGTATCGATCTGAGTTAGCTCTAAAATCCGCTCTCCGGCCTTAACAAACTTACCCTCTTTTTCAATGATGATGTCATTTTTAAAGGTGCCAACGAACTTCTGTGGGTTGTTGATTTCATTAGGGGCATTGGCGTACTGCTTAATAACTTCCTTACCGGTCAAATCTGGTTTAGCAACGACGGTGGAATTTACATCTTTTATGCTGCCCAAAATTTCAATCGTAATATCATGGTTTTGTCCGTTAGCATCTTTGCCGGTGACAGTCGCAGTGCCGAGGATACGCTCTAAAGCACCATCTTCCTTAACATTAGCTGACCCTGACACTTCTTTAACGGTGATATCTTTGGTAAGATGGGGCCAACTATTATTTTGATTTCTACCATCAAATTGCTGCTTTAAACTAAGCGATGATACGGCATTGACAAGGGCCGGAATCTGCATTTCCGAGAGTGATCCTGACAAGACTATAGTTCCGTCAGGGTTTTCGTTAACGATCACATGGTCCTTCAGACTTCCGACCACGGCATCGATGATTCGTTCCACATCGGCTGCTTCTTCCTCAGCAAAGGGATCATCGGGAATGATGTGTTCACGTTCTTCATTGTATTCAGTTACATAGACTTTATCACTTCTCTGATCGATGTTTATACTCGTTTTACTGTCGTTATAATTATAGTAAGTGCTAGTTTTTCCTGCTTCTACATTTGTATTATTGCTCTCCTGAGCATTTTTAATTCGATCGACCTTATTTACAGCGTTACTGGAGATGATCACCTGACCGTTATCCTTGATTATTGCAGTCATTTCCATGGTATAATTGTTGTATTCACCGGTGGCTTTCGCCGAGACAAGCTTAACACTATCCTTTAACTGCTCATACCCACTTTTACTAGCAATATCGGCAAATGCTGTGGTAGCGAACAATAAAGTCCCTACTGTAAAGCTAGCAATAATCGCTGTTTTCTTTTTCATCTTCACTTACTTCACTCCTTAAAATTATAGGAAGCTTCCTTAACTCTATTCTAGCCCCATGGTCTTGATTTTCCGTAAACAGATTCTAAATAAAGTATAAACTAAGTATTGAAATAAATAAACTTCACTTCATGGATTGACTTAATAAAATGGTCAATATAAAAAAGCCGGCGCAAGTCCGGCTAAATTTGGAAACGATAACGTATAACATTTGCTTTGACTAATGCTTTATACAAGATGATAAGCAGAGGAGCCATGAATACACCCACGATCCCCATTACCTTAAAGCCTACCCAAATTGAGATTAGAGTTGCCAAGGGTCCAAGCCCAATTCTTCCACCGAGAATTTTCGGTTCAATAATCTTACGCAATACAGTAATGATAATAAAGAGTAGCACAAGTCCGATGCCCCGGAAGATATCACCTTGGGTGATCCAAAACAACCCCCAGGGAACCAACACTGAGCCTGTGCCCAGAATAGGAAGAATATCGACAATCACGATTAAAAAAGCTAGTACAAGTGCATAGCGTACATCTAAGAAGATTAAGCCACCCAGACTCACTATATAGGTGAAGGTACTTAAAATGACTTGAGCTTTAAGAAAACCAATGGTGGCGTTGCGTAAGTCGGAGAGTACGGCAATGGCTTTAGGCTTAGATTTCTCTTTAAAATAAGAAAAAAAGCGTTGATTGATTTGGCTTAAATTGAGATTTATCATATAAAGAGCAATGAAGAAAATGAGTAAGGTGAAGAAAAAGTTAGGAATCGATGCCGTAATCAAAAGGGTCTGAGCGCCCACACTAGAGATCAGATTGAGATTAGAAAGTTGATTGACAAATCCCGTCATCGTTTGATTGATTTGCAAACCAATTTCAGGCGGGAAAACTAAGATAAAATCATTAATCTGTTGCGCAAAATCGGTAAACCACACTTGAATATTGGGGAGATTCCTCTGAATAAACTTGATGAGTTCAAAGGCCTCCGAAATTATTTTGGCAATAAGGAAGTAGGAAAGAAATAAGGCGCCTCCTAAGAACACAAAGTATGATACGTTTGCAGCAAGGGGGCGATTAATCTTCAAGTATTTCATGAGCTTAAGATTAAAAGGTTCTAAAAGCAAGGCCGTTAGTAACGCTAGGATAAATGGAGCAAAATAAGGCAAGAGGTAATAGATCAGCAATGGCACCAAAATAAAGGCGATGATGATTAGAAGCGTTACCGCGACTTTTTTAGCATATTCTTTCATGAAGGGATACTCTCTCCGATCCGCGAATTATTTGGTTATTACTCATTTTATGGCATATCTTTTCCTTTTGCAATAAAAGAAACCCGAAGGTAACTTCTTAGCGCAGGTTGGATTGTCATGCCTTGTTATTGAATTGAAGGTAAGCCACATTTTATGTCGAATCTAGTAAGATGGACGTAAAACTTACGATCACGATTAAAAGGAGCAATATATGATTATAGAGATAGATAACCGCACGATTACCCAAATAAAAAATCCTGAGTTCTCTCAATATGCACAAATCTATGCCCGAGTCTATGATCACTTTATCGATCAAATTAAGCAAACCGGCCTGGATTTAGACGAGAATCTGACCGAAGAAACACACCATAAGTTGGAACATTTAAGAGAAAAGCAAGCAAAGTTTAGAAATTGTGATAAAAGCATCGTCAACCATTGGATCTCTTCAGCCTGTGAAATTTGCCAGAAGGGCATGGGAACAGTTACCTTCTACATTTCTCTCAGGTGCCACCGTAATTGCTATTTTTGCTTTAACCCCAATCAGGAGGATTACGAGCATTATACCCATCACAAAAGAAACGTAGTTGAAGAACTCTCGCAACTGCTCAAGCAGGGTCAAAAGTTCTCGCACATCGCCTTAACCGGTGGGGAGCCCCTCCTGCATAAGCAAGAGATGTTGGATTTTTTTCGAACAGTTCAAGAAAAGACCCCTAAGACCCATACCCGTCTTTATACATCCGGCGACTTTCTAGACCGAGAAATCCTTCAAGACCTCAAAGAGGCTGGTCTGAAAGAAATTCGTTTCAGTATCAAAATGGAAGATCCCGAACCCTTTAAGAAAGAAGTCTACGATCGTATTGCCTTAAGCAAGGAATTCATTCCCGCTGTCATGGTCGAAATGCCTGTCTTACCAGGGAGTCTAAAGGAAATGAGAGATGTACTTTTGGAATTGGAGCGCATCGGCATAGCTGGTATCAACTTACTTGAGCTTTGCTTTCCCTTTCATAATGCGGAAGATTTTCGGAAGCGTGGCTTCAAAATTAAGAATCCTCCCTTTAAGGTCCTCTATGACTATTGGTATGCAGGTGGTCTCCCCATCTCCCGCAGTGAACTGGAATGCCTAGAATTGATGGAGTTTGCGCTGGAGCAACAGCTAAGCATCGGCGTCCATTACTGTTCCTTAGAAAACAAACAGACAGGTCAAATCTATCAGCAAAATTATGGACAAAAGGTCTCTCCCCTCATGCTCTTCTCCCAAAGGGATTATTTCTTTAAATCAGCTAAAGTCTTTGGTGAGGATATCGAAAAAGTCCTGAAGGTTTTTAAAAAGAAGAAAGTAGCAGACTATCAAATCAATCGGGATTATAATTTCCTCGAGTTCCATATAAGCCAAATCAAGCACCTCAAGGATCTGGATCTAGAATTCGGGATTTCCTCGAATGTTATGGAACATCGTGAGGATGGAAACTATATGCGGGAGCTAAAGATTGATTTAGCTTATCCAAAGAATTTTGACATAAGAATAGATATTTAGAGAAAAAGCTTGATCCGCAAAACTTAGTAAGTAACACAAAGAGTACTGATAGAAGAAAGAAGGGCGAGCCCAGAACAAATTGGGCACCCTTCTTTACTTTCATGCTTTCGATTTCTTAGCGTGTCTTGGTTCTTTATACTCTCTATCCTCTTTATGTCCGTGATGCTCATTATGTCCTTTAGGTACGTTGTGCTTATCATGTTCCTTTTGCTGCGAAGGAAACACTTTTCCATGGGACAGATTATGTAGGGGAATGGATATTTTCAGTGTGTTTTCAATCTTAGTTATTAAAGGTTTTTCATGATCCGTTGCCAGTGAGATCGCGATCCCACTTTGCCCTGCACGACCGGTTCTTCCCACCCGATGTAGATAAAGATGGGGATCTTCAGGTAAATCAAGATTAAAAATATGGGTGATGTTCTTAATATCTAGTCCTCTTGCCGCCAAATCGGAGGCCACAAGCAGGTTTGTCTTACCGTTTCGAAAGTTCTCCATGGCCTGTCGCCGTTTAGCCTTATCAGCAGATCCTGAGATCGCTTCCGCCTCTAGCCCATGATACTTTAGTCTTTCCGCGGTTTTCTCGATTTCTTCACTCTTATTAATAAAAATTAAGGCTCGTGTCGGTTCAAGATGTCGAATCAATTTTCGCAACAGCTCAAGTTTGTCCCGTTGCTCACAGAGAAAATACTGGTGAGCAATCGTTGGTGTCACTGTTGCTTTCTCCTTGACACGAAGGATTGCCGGTTCCTTAAGAAAGTCGGCTGACTGTTTTACGGTTTCTGGGGTTATAGTCGCAGAAAACAATAGCACCTGACGATCTTTGAGGGTGGTTTTAAGTACAGATTTTACCGCTGGAAGGTTCTTCTCATCCAGTAAACGATCTGCTTCATCAAGCACAATCGTTTTAAGGGTCTGGGAGGATATCTTTTTTTTCTGGATCAGTTCCAACATACGTCCTGCTGAACCGACGATAATGTGTGGCTTCTCTTTGAGCTTTTCGATTTGTCGGGTGATATTGACGTTACCAATCACAGCTGCCGAGGTGACCGTTCCACCTAAATGTTCTGCTAAACTTTGGATTTGGCGTTGAACCTGTAAGGCAAGCTCGTGGGTAGGGGTAAGAATCAGGGCTTGATTTTCTTTTTTAAGCAGATCGATTTTCTGGATGATCGGCAGGAGATACGCTAGTGTCTTACCTGACCCTGTTTCAGATTGGCCTACGACGTCCTGGTTGTTGAGGATGAGCGGAATTGCTTCTTGCTGTATTTTGGTGGGTTCAATAATCTTTTCTTTTTGAAGGGCATCAACAAGCAGTGAATGGACACCTAATTGGGCAAAGGACTGAGTTGTTTCCATAGTTGTTACACCCTCTTCTTTAATAATATGCATCCTGATGTTGGCTAAGATGTTTGACTCATTATAGCCTGTTTTCAGCTATCTGCCAAATTAAGATACGGGACAGATTATCTGTCCCGCGTCTACCCTTTTTAAGTGTCAAACCGTCTCCCCTGATGGTACCGTGGGCTTTGCTATCCTAATGCGGCTGGCGACAATTAAGTTGAGAACGGCGATGAAGGCTCCTGCGAAAAAAACAAACTCATAGCCCCATAGATTCCAGATCATACCACCAATCCAAGGTATGAACATAGCGAGTGCGTGATCTAATGTAGTACCCATAGCTAAGGATGGAGAAACATCACTAGGCTCTACCGCAATTCTACGCAGGTAGGTTGCTCTGGCCATCGTAGAGGCCATCAACATTTGATCCACAACATAACAGGCAAAGATGAAAATGATGGCCAGCTCTCCTTTGCCGATTCCTTCGAAGAAAGCTTTAGAAACTCCATAACCGATACAAACAAAAATCAGGATTATGGCCTCGCTGGCTAAGACAAATCTTTCCCCAAACTTATCGATTAAATAGCCGACAAAAGGTTTAAAGAAAATGCTCAGACCGGCGATGATAAAGCCTAACATAGCAAACGTACTTACCCCTTGATTAAAGATCTTGATGAGCACCCAAGGTGCAAAGGTGAGAAAGATCTGTTTGCGGGCTCCATATAAAACGTTCAAGACATAAAAAAGGGAATACTCCCTCCTGAAAATCAGCTTATAGCCTTTTGTTTTCGTTGGCTTATGAGGATTCATCCGCATTAACAGAATTCCCGCTAAGATGAAAGTGATCGCACCGATCAGAAAAATCAGTTGATAGTTCACTTGAACTTTCTTGAAGATTAAGGCGAAACTCAAGTTAGCAACAAGAAAAATCAAGGTATTTGCCCCGTTGATCTGACCAAGCTTTTTACCCATATTGGCTTCATCAGAAAGACTCATGACAATACTATTGGAAATGGGCATATAGAGATGCTGTCCCATACTGTAAATCAAAAGCCATACCACCATGGTATTAAAATCGCCGGCTATAAAGCCCATCCCAAACATTCCAAAGGCAGCGAGAGCGTTTGCTACAACAGCAATGCGGATGTCACCCAGAAAAAGCAAAAGTGTTGAAACGAAAACAACCGCAAATCCGGGAAACTCACGAGGTATTTCCAGCAAAGTCCTTTGGGAAACTGTCAGGTGAAAGCTATCATTCAAGAAATTGTTAAAAAACGAAGTGTCGATGCTTTGGGTGATACCCAAAAGTGCACTGATTAGCAAAAATAGTGTAAAATCCCGCTTCTGCATCTTTGTCCTCTTCTCTTTGTGCGTTATTCGTTTATGCCCCAAAAAAGTGTCCGGTGGACATTTTCGAATCTTTCATTCATCACAACTCAAAGCTCACTCTTGGCAATGACCATCTTTATGGCCATCCAATCGACTTCCTCAGGCAAGGAATCTTTAATGGGGCGCAATTTTTCGGCCCCCACTTGGGCGATGGCTTTTAGAATCAGCTCTTCCTGCCCGACCGGAACGAAATCACTCCAGTGAATCGGTTGACCTTCTTTGAAAGCACGAACTATGTGTTCTTGAATAGTTACCAACTTATAATTACGCACTTTGCATATTTCTTCAAGGTTTTTTCCCTCTTGGTATAGTTGGTAGGTAACCAAATGGCTGGGGACTTTATTTTCTTTTTCTGCCTTGACGCTGTCAGCCTTAGACTGGCTTGTAGTCAATTCCCAGGGCAGTGGTTCCCGAGGCAGATGATCCGAACAGCTTTCCACCGGTTGCTTGATCAGAGTAACCTCACTGGGGTTCTTCTGAGATGATTCACTGGGATTCTTCTGAGTAGACTCACCGAGATTCCTTACCAAATAATCCTGAATACCGATCAGAAAGATATCTCCGTACTTTTCCAGCTTGCGCTCCCCTACCCCTCCAAGGCGTAGAAAGGCTGAGCGACTCTGAGGACAAGTATTGGCCATCTCTCTTAAGGTGCTATCTGCAAAAATCATATAAGGTGGCAGACCCTCCTTGGCCGCCACTTCCTTGCGCAATAGACGTAAATGTTCAAACAAGGTGGGCCGTTCTTCTTCTTGCACCTTCGCTTTGCGGGACACCTTTTGCCAGACCTGTTCATCCCCTTTGAGGACAGGTACGGCATTTTTGCCCAGTTTCACAACCGGATAATCTCCCGTAGAAAGTCGCAAATAATCTTCCGAGATCAGATAGTTAATCTGGTCTCGAATCTCTTGAACCTTGCGCTCTCTCATCAATCCGTAGGTGCTTAATTGATCAAAGCGTAATTCAAGAACTTTCTTATTGCTGGAGCCTTTAAGAACATCGGCAACCAGATTAATCCCAAAGCGTTCACGCATGCGAGCAATACAGGAGAGGATTTTCTGGGTGTCGACTGTAATATCGACAAGCTCCCGATCGTCTGTGCAATTACCGCAATTCCCACATTCCTCAGGGGCATTCATCTCCCCAAAGTATTCGAGGATTTCTTTGCGCAGACAACGAGTGGTATGACAATAAGCAGACATCTCTTGAAGCTTCTTGTGTTCATTGGCTTTTCGTTCAGGGTTAAAGGTCGAGTTGTCGATCATATAGCGTTGCAATACGACATCTTGGGGGGAAAACAATAAAATACACGCAGCAGGTTCACCATCTCGACCCGCCCTACCCGCTTCCTGATAGTAAGCCTCCATATTCTTGGGCATGTTGTAATGAATAACAAAACGCACGTTGGATTTATCTATCCCCATACCAAAGGCGTTGGTAGCCACCATGAGGGGAGTTTTATCATAAAGAAATGATTCCTGTGATTTCTGACGATCTTGATCATTCATCCCGGCATGATACTTACCTACAGGGAGTCCCTTTCCCTTTAAATATGTCTGTAACTGATCTACCTCTTTACGAGTAGCAGCATAAATAATCCCCGACTCACGATGATGTTCGAGACAATAATTAGCGAGGAAAATCTTTTTGTTTTCCCCACGAAGAGTGGTAAAGCTTAAATTAGGGCGATCAAAACCAGTCACAAATACATTTGGCTTTCTCAACCTTAATAAACGAACAATATCTTCTTTAACTTCTTGAGTAGCCGTTGCCGTAAAAGCACCCATGAGTGGTCTCTCGGGTAGTGAGTCCACAAAAGCACCGATCCCTCGATAACTGGGCCGGAAATCATGTCCCCACTGGGAGACGCAATGTGCTTCATCCACGGCGACAAAGGAAATGCTCAAGGATTCGAGCAAGGTCAGAAAGCTCTCGGTTTCTAATCTTTCTGGCGCAACATAAAGTAGCTTATATTCTCCACTACGAGCCTTGTTAATCCTCTTCCTCGCTTCATTGATGGATAGAGAGCTATTGATAAAGGTAGCCGGAGCCCCAGCATCATGAAGAGCATCCACTTGATCCTTCATCAAGGAGATGAGCGGAGAAATTACCAGTGTTACCCCTGGGAAAAGCAGCGCAGGGATTTGATAGGCTAAGGATTTACCGGCACCGGTAGGCATAATAGCAACCGTATCCCTAGCTTCCAGCAAGCTTTTAATAACCTTTTGCTGACCCGGTCGGAATTCCGCATAACCAAAATATCGTTTTAATTCTGTTAATGCTTGGTCCATCATTTTTACGAGTTCCCATCTGAAAATGATGTTTCGGCTTTAATCTTCTGACAGATATCAAAAAGATTAGTAATATCATTGGTGTAATAGTCTACCCCTGTGTAGTCCTTAACTATTTCGTTAACTGGATATCCTCCGGCAATAATTTTAACCTGATCGCGTAACCCAGCTTCCGCAAGTAGGTCTACGACCCTTTTTACGGCACTTATACAGAAGGATAACAAGACACTAATTCCTAAGATTGGCGCCTTGGTTTCATTAACTGCGCGAACAAAAGCCTCAGGGGATACATCTACCCCTAAGTCGATGACTCGGAATCCGGAGGATTTCAACATATAATGGATAATATTCTTACCCAAATCATGAATGTCACCCTCGATGGTTCCCAGAATGATCGTCATCCCGTTAGCCGGAATTTCCGAGGTAATCAGTGGCTCTAAGATGACCATAACCTCTCGCAGTATTTCTTCAGACATGATGAGATCGGACAAATAATACTCCCCGTTACAATAACGTTGACCGACGATTTCGACTCCCAGTTGACATATCTCAACAACTTTTAAGGGGGAGTCCCCTTCGCCTAGGTGTTGATGAACTAAAGCGATGGTTTTTTCTTCATCCAGATCGGCCAGCGCATTTAACAATTCGTCATCCAAGATTCATCCCTCCATGATTATCCTTTCTCAACCATCCATCATATCCGGTTAGTTGGTAACGGTCACCACGATAAATGGATTTACTCCAACCGACAGGTTTATTTTCGAGATCAAATAAGGTTTCCTCAACGACAAAAACAGGGGCATTGCCCCCTAAGCCAAGTATGGCTGCCTCTTCCTTAGTCGTTACTGAAACCTGCAAAACCTTCTTCGTGCTCACGGGCAATACATCATTATTGGCGGTGACTAATCCCGAAAGTGTTGGGTCCTTCAGGTTCGTTTCCAGGATGGGTTTTCGTTTCGTATAGATGATGTATTTGCGTTCATAAGCGAGACGCTCATCTTCAGCAGATACTACAGTGCGGAAATAGAGCAAGCGTGTGTTGGGATCATCTAATTGGAAAATTTTTAATAACCTCTCATCCGCCCGCACGATATGAGCACCTAACAGCGTGGTACTAAGCTTTAAACCAAAGTCCTTGATCTCTTGATTAAAATTATTCAACTCAAATACGACATTGTTTAATTTGGGTGAAGAAACAAAGGTCCCCTTGCCCTGTTGGGAATTGACCATTCCCGCCGCGATAAGTTCTGAGATGGCCCGCCGAACAGTCATGCGGCTAATCTCAAAAAGACTGGCGATTTCGGTCTCTGTGGGTAAAGCCTCACCAGGCTTGAGCTCTCCGCTGAGGATTTGACCCTCCAAGAGCTTGGCCAGCTGATAGTAAATGGGAATCACCGAATTTTTATCTATGGACTGTTCTTCAATCATCATTGAACACCTTACTTTAATTCGTTATGTAAAGTCTATTGTAAAAATATTCGGGATAATTGGTCTTAATCCCTTTTTTAACAGTTCAGATTATAAATCAGACTCCATTAGCGCTGAACCCACCACCAGAGATAAAGATAAGCTAAGGCATCGAGCTCCTCCCACTGGCCCTTAAGGAGAGCTTCATCCCCTACAGGGGGACCATAATCCTTGGTTATCTCTTCCCAAGGCAGACAAGTACCTGGGGGTGGATTGGGAATATCAATACCATCTGACATATAACCCCTCCTTTTGATTGGCCAGGCGATTCCTGCTCAATAGACTCCATATTTCCTGGTGGCCTCAATCAAGGCCATGACATTTTCTTCCTTTACATCCGTTTGCATAATACCGGCTGTGTCTATGATAAAACCACCGTCTGCAGCATAATTGTCTAAGAGTCGTTTGACATATTCTCTGACCTGTTCAGGTGAGCCATAGGCCATCAGCGAGTTAGGTACGTTGCCACTGATACAGAACCTCGAGCCAAGTATCTTCTTAGTTTGCTGAGGATCTGTCTGATCCATATGAAAAACAATACTTGTCTCGGGCAATTCAAGAATTCTTTCCAGATAGGGGGTCCAATTTCCTTCGGCATAAAACATGGTGCGTTTCCCTTGGCTCCAAAGGCCCTCGATTACTTTCTTTAAGGAGGGCCAATAGAAGGTATTCCATTCGTGGGGGTTGAGAAAAGGATAGCTCCCTCGATGTAATGGTAAAAAAACCGGAAGTACCCGATCTCCTTCTGAGGTTGCCAGTCCATAATATATATTATGAGCGACAAGCATATCTAGAGCGGCGAGTACCTTTTCCGGGCGTTTTCGCAAATCCTTCATAATCCCCCGCAGTCCACGAAGGGTATCCCCTAAAGTGTCAAAAGGCGCTTTCACCATCCCCGTAACACTCATGGGCATGCCGTAATTCTTTGCCCAATGGTCTATCGCCTGTTGGTTTTTGCTGTTCGCTACAACCATACCCGCTGACCCTTTAATGAGCGCTAGATTGGCCCGGAAAGAACCCGGATCAGAAAACTCCGTATGAATACGCGGCAGTAAGGTTTCCAGAATCCATTGCGTCGGATTATCAATAAAAGCATCATAATCCTCCGGCAGCATATATTCATGCTCAACAAATTGAAACTGTTGATTGGCAGAAAGCTGGTTGCCGGCAAATTTTAAGTATTTCGCACCGACAGCATCATGCAAAGCGCCCCACCATAAGCTTGGTCCACCCATGGTTACATCGACATCAAAATCCGTTAGAATCTTATCTGTGGCAGCTATATTTCGATCCAAATCATAGTAGATTTCTTGAAGCTCCATGCCTGCATACTTGGCCATGAATTCACTCATTTGTAAACGAATGGGTACCTTATCTGGTTTCTTGCCCTGCATCGCCTTAAGGTAGCGGGTCAACCGTTCCTGATACAAGGCCTCCTTGGCCATATTATTTGAGCTACTTTCCATAGGCCCCCCCTCGCCAGCAAAGGCTGCTCTATTATTTCAAGAATAAAGAACAGCCTTTGCTTTAACCTATTATACTTCAACTATTTAGCGACCACGGCCGCCTTAATATTCTCCTTGGCCACCGAGAGCATCAGTTTGATCCGATTGAGCTGGTTCACTTCACTAGCGCCGGGATCATAGTCTATCACCGTAATATTAGCACTAGGATAAGCTTTACGCAAGGAACGAATCATGCCCTTGCCAATGATATGATTAGGCAAGCAACCAAAGGGCTGCAAGCAGGCGATATTCATGACACCAGTGTGCAATAGTTCAACCATTTCTCCGGTCAAATACCAGCCCTCACCGGTCTGATTAGCCAAGGAGATATGCTCTTCAGCGCAGCGAGCAATCTCTTGAATAGTGCTGGGAGGTGTAAACCGCTTACTTCCCGCTAGGGCTTTACGCACATCCTTGCGGTAGTATTCCATAAGCTTAACCGTCAACATGCCATTGAACATAGCTTTAAAACTACCCGATAATACATCGAATTTAATTTTGTAACAATAGGCGCAGTACAATAAGAATCCCATGAGATCAGGCTGAATCACTTCAGCCCCCTCAGCCTCAAGGAGCTCCACGAGGTTATTATTCGCAGTAGGATGGTATTTGACGAGGATCTCGCCGACTATCCCCACTTTGGGCTTAACCATCCCTTCATGGATTTCCAGATCATCAAAGTCTTTGACCAGCTGATAAATGATCGCTTTGAGTTCTTTTGTGTTCCCCCGCCTTAAGGCTGCTTGGCATTTTTCCACCCAATAATCATAGAGGGCATTAGTGGAACCGGGTACCTTTTCATAGGGGCGGACACGATGGAGAACATTCATGAGTAAGTCTCCATAAACAATTCCCCAAAGAAGATCAGGAAGCATCTTCGCCGTGATCTTAAAGCCGGGGTTGGCTTCCAGGCCTGAAGCATTCAAAGAGATGACCGGTACTTGCTCCATACCTATATCCTTCAACGCCTTGCGAATGAAAGCAATATAATTGGTGGCACGACACCCGCCGCCTGTCTGAGAAATGAGTACCGCTGTCCGGTTCAAATCGTATTTTCCGGATTTCAAGGCTTCAATCAGCTGCCCGACCACGATAATGGTAGGATAACAGGCATCATTGTGAACATGCTTGAGACCTTCATCGATGGCGCCTCGGTCTACCGAAGGCAAAACCTCTACATTATATCCGGCCTTCTCAAAGCCCGTCTTCAAAAATTGGAATTGATGAGGGGCCATCTGAGGTGCAATGATGGTGTAGTTTTTCTTCATCTCTTGGCTAAAAATAACACGGTCTTTATTATCATAAAGCCTTTCCGGGATGAAATTCTGCTTATCTCGCTCCTGGACAGCGGCTAATAAGGAACGAATACGGATTCTTGCTGCTCCCAGATTGGTAATTTCATCGATTTTTAAAACAGTATAAATCTTACCATACTGTTCGAGGATTTCCTTGACCTGATCAATCGTCACTGCATCCAAGCCACAGCCAAAGGAGTTTAACTGGATTAACTCAAGATTAGGTTGTTCAGCAACGAATTGAGCAGCAGCATAAAGCCGAGTATGGTACATCCATTGGTCGACCACGCGCATGGGGCGTTCCGGATTTGTGATATGACGAATGGCATCTTCGGAGATTACAGCAAGGCCAAAGCCTTGCAGAAGCTCGGGAATGCCATGGTGAATTTCGGGATCAATATGATAAGGACGACCCCCTAAAACAATCCCTTTGATACCATGGGTATCAATATAACGAAGAGCTTCTTCACCTTTTTGACGAACATCACTCTTGTAATGCTCTAATTCCCCATATGCCTTGTCCATGGCTTGAGTAATTTCCTGTGTCGTCAAAGCTTCACTCTTAGCGAGCTCTTCAATAAGGCGTTTTCTCATGTGCTTAGGACTGTCAATGGGTAGGAAAGGTTGGTAGAAAGTAACGTCTTCCGTCTCCAGAATATCCATGTTTGCTCGAATGGTTTCCGGATAAGAAGTAACAATCGGGCAGTTAAAATGATTGTTGGAGTCCGTATCTTCTTTAAGATTATAGGGAATAGAGGGATAAAAAATCTTCTTAACCCCTTTCTTCACCAAATCGACAATATGACCATGGACGAGCTTGGCCGGGAAGCATTCGGATTCAGAAGGAATGGTATCTATTCCTGATTCGTAGAGCTTTTTCGTGGACCGACCGGATAAAACCACGCGATAACCTAATTCCGTGAAGAAGGTAAACCAGAAAGGAAAATCCTCATAAATATTGAGGACACGGGGAATTCCAATAACCCCACGTGGAGCTTCTTCCTCAGTTAAGGGCTTATAATTAAATACACGTTTGTACTTATACTCGTAGAGATTGGGTAGTTCACTGTCAACCTTTTCATGTCCAGCACCACGTTCACAACGGTTGCCGGAAATAAAAGTCTCGCCATTCGAAAAGTGCTTGAGAGTGAGTTGGCAGTTATTTCCGCATAGTCCACAGCGCTTCATTGTCGTTTCCGTGGTAAAGGTCTGAAGTTGATCAGCTTGGAGAAGCTGAGTCTCATGCCCCTTATTATAGCGCTCTTTCGCGATAAGGGCTGCCCCAAATGCGCCCATGATCCCAGCAATATCTGGGCGGACCACATGACGACCGAGGAGTTTTTCTAGGGAACGCAACACAGCATCATTATAGAACGTTCCGCCTTGAACAACAATTTTGTCCCCTAATTCTTCTGTATTGCGCAGGCGAATGACCTTAAACAAGGCGTTTTTAATAACCGACATGGAAATACCGGCAGAGATATCACTGACCGTTGCCCCTTCTTTTTGGGCTTGCTTCACCTTTGAATTCATGAATACGGTGCAGCGAGTGCCTAGATCTACGGCCTTCTGGGATTGCAGTCCGATACGAGCAAATTCCTTCACATCCATATTCAAGGAATTGGCAAAGGTCTCGACAAAGGATCCACACCCTGAAGAACAGGCTTCATTAAGCATGATCGAATCGATCACACCATTTTTAATGACCAAGCTCTTCATATCTTGACCACCAATATCGAGGACAAAATTAACTCCGGGCAGGAAAAAATCAGCAGCCTTAGCATGGGCTACAGTCTCGATTTCACCAATATCCAACTTGAGAGCAGTCTTAATCAGCTGTTCTCCATAACCAGTTACAGTGGAGTTTCGGATCGTAATGTCCGGGTTCAACTTTGCATACATGTCTTTAAGAGCATCAATAGTTGATTCCAAAGGACTACCCATGTTGCTTCCATAGTAGGAATAGAGCAGACTTCCCTCTTCATCAATCAGAGCGACCTTAGTGGTAGTCGACCCCGCATCGATTCCTAGGTAAGCAGGGCCTGAATAATGACTAGGATCAGCCCGGTTCACCTTATGGAGAGCATGTCTCTCTTTAAACGCCTTATATTCTTCCTCATCAACGAAGAGTGGCTCTGCGTTAGATTGTTCTTCATGAATGATGTTGTTGAGATAAGGTGCTTTATCGTACATGATATGCGCAGAAAATGGCTGCTCAGTTTGCGAGGACAAGGCGGCACCAATTGCCACAAAATATTGTGCATCTTCGGGGAAAATTGCATAATCCCCTTCTAGCTTTAGGGTTTCGACAAATCGTTTGCGCAGCTCGGATAGGAAGTATAAAGGTCCACCGAGAAAAGCAACTCTACCACGAATAGGGCGACCTTGAGCAAGGGCTGTGATCGTTTGATTGACTACAGCTTGAAGAACCGAAACGGCTACGTCTTCTTTTGCAGCACCTTCATTTAATAAAGGCTGAACATCAGTTTTTGCAAAAACGCCGCATCGAGAGGCAATGGGATAAATGGTCTTATAGTCTTTAGCCAACTCATTTAAACCTTCTGCATCCACTTGCAAAAGTGCTGCCATCTGGTCAATAAAGGCCCCCGTGCCACCGGCACAAGTGCCGTTCATTCTTTGTTCAATTGATTCGCCAAAATAGGTGATTTTGGCATCTTCTCCCCCCAGTTCGATAGCAACATCCGTCTGAGGAATAAGCTTTTTAACAGCGCTAGTTCCGGCAATAACCTCCTGAACAAAGGGAACGCCGAGCTTTTTTGCTAAATTAAAACCACCTGAACCTGCAATCATCATAGTGATGATTTGTCCATCTATTATTGACTTTGCATCTTCTAGCATCGAAAGAACTGTATCTTTGATATTCGAAAAGTGCCTCAAATATTGTTTATAGACAATGCCTTGTTCAGGACTGAGAATAACCATTTTAACAGTCGTAGAACCCACATCGAGCCCAACATTGAGCACCTTGGCCATCCATTCTCCTCCTATCGAATCAATTAAAAATAATTATATATACTGTATATATACTATAACATAATAATGGGTAACTAATGAGTTGTCAGAATATATCTATAGTATATAGATTAGGATTTTTTTTAATAATTAGCTAAGACAAGATAATATTGCCAGATAAAATCTCTGGACATCTGGACAATATTATAATAGTAATATATGAAGTGCATCGTGATTCGAGACACACTTTTAGAGCTTATCTTCGAAAAAGGTGTATTCTTATAATTATTCTACATAAATGCTAGATTTCCTTTCGTAAACCATAAGTTAAGGAAAACACTTGAGTATAAAAAGAACCAGATTGCGCAGTTATCGTCTGCAACAATCTGGTTTCCTTTTAGTGCCTAGCCATTATCGGCATTTTACACCTAGCGCAGTCCAGGTCTTAATTCCTACAATGCCATCCTGTACTAGTCCTTTGCTCTTTTGAAAGGCAATCACTGCCGCTTGCGTCTTAGATCCAAAAATTCCGTCAATCGGTCCTGGGCTAAAGCCCTGAGATGTCAAAAGGGTCTGAAGCTCTCTAACAGCTGGTCCTCGGGAGCCCATCCGTAAGGTGGGGCATGGTTGGGTTGGCGGCGGTGGTGGCGGTGTGGTACAGGTTACTCCTAGCGCTGTCCAAGTCTGAACACCGACAATACCGTCCACTAATAGCCCTCTGCTTCTTTGGAAAGCAATGACTGCTGCTTCTGTCTTCGGCCCAAAGATCCCGTCAATAGCTCCTGGACTAAAGCCGTGTGAGGTGAGAAGTTGTTGCAGACGAACAACGTCTGGTCCCGTTGATCCTTGGCGCAGGGTAGGACAAGGCTGTGGATGTGGCGGCGGTGTCATGCAATTAACTCCCAATGCTGACCAGGTCTGGACACCGACAATACCGTCCACTAATAGCCCTCTGCTTCTTTGAAAAGCAATGACTGCTGCCTCTGTCTTCGGCCCAAAGATCCCGTCGATAGCTCCTGGGCTAAAGCCGTGTGAGGTAAGAAGTTGTTGCAGGCGAACCACGTCTGGTCCCGTTGATCCTTGGCGCAGGGTAGGACAAGGTTGGGTTGGCGGCGGTGTCATGCAATTAACTCCTAATGCTGTCCAGGTCTGAACACCGACGATACCATCGACTAATAAACCCCTGCTTTGTTGAAAGGCGATGACTGCTGCTTCTGTCTTCGGTCCGAAGATTCCATCAATAGCTCCCGGACTAAAGCCATGAGAGGTAAGAAGGTGTTGTAAATGTACGACTGAGGGGCCTGTAGAGCCTTGTCTGAGAGTTGGGCAAGGTGCAGCTTGACCCGGCATTGGAGTTGGCATCGGCATCCCTGGATGCATAGGTTGCGTGGGAACACAAATAACTTGACCTGGGAAAAGACACATAGGATCACTGATTTGCGGATTTAACATGAGAAGCTCTTCGACGGTGGTGTTGAACATGCATGCAATGTCAAAAAGAGTTTCCCCAGGTTTGACCACATAATTCATAATTGCACCCCTTTCCATAGATTTTCCGTATATCCTATGCCAAAGACTCCGGAATGCTATTAGAAATGGGGCGAACAGAGAGAGAAATTTGTTTATCTCTCTTGGGCCTGAAGGGAATCGAGATGGCGATGTAAGCGTTTTAGCACCCGCCGGAACTGAAAGGAGTGCAGGGCGGAAATATTAATAATCCTCGCCACGCAACCCATGACTCTCCCCCGAGGCTCTAAATTTATG
Source organism: Desulfitobacterium sp. THU1 (assembly GCF_038181555.1). Classification (NCBI taxonomy): domain Bacteria; kingdom Bacillati; phylum Bacillota; class Clostridia; order Eubacteriales; family Desulfitobacteriaceae; genus Desulfitobacterium; species Desulfitobacterium sp. THU1. The sequence continues at coordinate 18,187 of NZ_JBBWUA010000008.1, forward strand.
GAATAGCTAACCTTAGTATAACCGTTGGGTAATCCCTCAAGATCCCACCAACTCTCTCCCACAACCACGCCTTGGTAATAGCGGATGTCGATACGATGAGGTGAGGTTAAGGATGTGGTCTCGCAACGAAACCATCCCCCTGAAGCCCACACCTCAATCTTGGCGTGAAGATGGTCCTGTGTTTGTTCGAGGATGCGAACTCGAAATTCTCCGGGCCACCAGCTTTTATAGCCAGGAATGTCTGCAAGTATCGTATAGACCATATCTAGTGAGTAAGGATATTCATAGGAGTCCCTAGCCTGAATTCTGCTCATTCTTCTGTCGATCCTTCCTGCATCTTACTTTCTTCAAAGGTGTTCACAAGCCTCTCTGGTATCTTAGTTTTTTGACTAAGTATATAAATCGTAACCCCAACACCAATTGCACTAAGCAGAATACGCACCCAGAAAAGCTCAATCAAAAAGAACATGGAAGCAGACAAGGACAACCAAAGAAGCGCGATGGAAATTATCTTGGCGCGCAAAGGGATACCTTTATCTTCATAATAATCTTTCAGATAGGGGCCTAGCCATGGATTCGCCAAAAGTCTCTGGTGATGTTTTTCAGAACTCCTCAAATAGCAGGCGCCCGCTAATAAGACAAAGGGAGTAGTGGGAATCAGGGGTAAAAATATACCGATGACGCCCAGTACAACACTTATGGTCCCCACCCCTATCAATAGTGTCTTCATCATATTTTTCCCCTCACTCCCACTCCTTCCAAATCTCGGGTTGATAGCCCACCGTAGCTTTCTTCCCATTACGAACAATAGGAGTAACATAGAGCCTGGGATGAGCCAAGAGTAGCTCTTCGCGAATCTCAGCACTACGGATCTGATCAAGGTTTAAGGCTTTGTATTCTTTCGCCTGCTTATTGATCAGATCATTCAAGGGAACAGAGGCTTTGACGCTTTGCAATTCACCTTTGCTTAAGGTTTTCTCATTAAGATCAATGAACTGAAACTTAACGTTTCGTTCCTTAAAATAGCGTTCCGCCTTTTTTGTATCAAAGCACTTTTTAACACCAAAGATTTGTATATTCAAAGGACTACCTCCTTGCTCAAGTCGAGATTGTTCTTTCATCTGAGCTTTACACATGCTCTTACTATTCTTGACAATCCTTCTCTGCTGTACTTATTAAAAATATCATAGTTTATCGGTTAAAAAAAGGCCTTTCCTGACATGTTTCCATGGCGAGGAAAGGCCTTGCGACTTGCTATGCTCTTCTTAATTCATCCCCTTGGTGAATGATCTTCTGCATATTAGCTTGGAGACTGGATGAGAATATCATTTCCAACCAAGTAAAGTAATTTCTGATCACTACGTGGTCCTCTTGACAAAGCTCCATATAAGCGACTAAGGACATGTATTCAGTTTCATAAAGCAGTGAGGCGATAAATATCTCCGTAAAAATTTCTTCCCATTCCCCTGAGCTTCTGAGACAATCATCAAATATTTCTTGATACATATTCAGAAATCCTGGAGGGATCACCTGAGGGTCCTCTGTCAGAGCATGATGGAGAATGTGCGTCAAAGCATGGAGAATTGGGATCAAGGAACCCTCTCCGCCCCTACTAGGTTTAAAAATGCCCAGACAATGAAGCCGAGGGACCGTCATAAGGTTTCCTTCTTTTTCTTTTAACCCAAAGTCCAATAAAGGCACGAGTAGTGGATCTTCCGTGACGCTATGAAAGAATATCGGATACTCCTCTTTGATGAGTGCTAAAGCTAAGTCCAGCTCATGGATAGGCCCAACAATTTTTGACCAGGGAGCTTTTCGTGTCCCGTAGCTTCCCCGGTCAGCAAGGGATAGAATTTTTAGCAGCTCCAACACTTCACCGCTAAAGTTTGCAAAGCGGATATCTTCGGGTAGGCTGCCTAAGACATAGCATATCCAAAAGGCTAAAGCATCTTCAGGGGGAATAAGAGTATACAGACAACGGGCTTTATAATGCTTATACCGTATATCATCTGCAGCTTGGCGAAGATCCAAAATCAATTGTTGTAAGGAGTGTTTATCTGCTTTAGCTAATTGATCAATGACCTGTTGAAGAAGCTCCACTGCCTCATCAGGGTAACGCAGATTTTTAATTTTTTTCAGACAGGCCAAGGGTTGGTCAGCTTGTGCACCGCGGCTCAGCATTTTGCTTTGACAAGGCATTTTAATCACCCCTATTTCAGGTTTTCTGATTAAGGATTTCGCTGGGACAAGCTGATTCTCCTTGGTAAATATTGTCTATTATTGAACCTATTCGGAAGATAATGAGGATTCTTTGCAGTTATCTTTGTACAAAAAGATTACCGCTTTGAAGAGATCTCCATCTACTTCAATAGCAAAGCTTCCTTTTTGGATTTCGATTAAGCTTTGCACGATGGAGAGCCCCAATCCGCTACCTTGACTCGTTCTTGATTCATCCCCGCGTTTAAAACGTTCCATCAACTCCGCGGCAGATATATTAAGTTCGTAGGCAGAAATGTTTTTGATCGTTAATCTTACACCCGGGCCAGCTTCTTCGAGATCCACATACACTCGCGAACCCTCTTGGGCATACTTGAAAATATTGGACAAGAGATTCTCGATGGAACGCCACAAGAGTCGCCCATCCGCTTTGACCCAGATCTTTTCTCGGGGGTAATTCAATTTAAAATCTAACTCACGCTCTTGAATTTTTTCGTCCAATTCCCCTAAGCCTTGCTTTAATAATGAAATAATATCAATTCTCTCAAAGGATACGGGAATATCTCCGCTGGAGGCCTTGGCAGCTTCGAAAAGATCATCGGTCAATACCTTTAGTCGCTGTGATTTTTGATCGAGGACTTCAATATATTCTTGGATTTTCTCTGGATCCTCTTCTGTCTTTAATAAATCAACATAGGTGATAATAGATGTTAAAGGGGTTCGAATATCATGGGATACATTGGTAATCAATTCCGTCTTCAATCGTTCACTTTTAATCTCATTTTCTACGGCTTTGTTTAGACCATCAGTTATGGAATTGATATCCCCGGCGAGTCGAGCAAACTCTCCTGTTCCCGTGATATTGATTTTCTCAGTAAGATCACCCTCCTTAACTCGCTTGACCCCTTCTTTAATGGCCTTAAAATCCTTGACCTTTTTATAGGATAGCCAAACCGCCACCCCGATGGTGATCGGGAACATAAAGAAAGTTAAAGCAACACATGCGGGGTAACCAATAGTTATAATAGCCATCTTCACGCCCAGACTCCCACTATCATAAATGGCTTTAAGACCGGAAAATAGCTTATGAAATACTGTATAGGTTAAAGCGTGCTTGAGTAAGGTTCTATTCTTCAAGTGCTTAACCAAGGATAAGACAAAGAACAGTCCTAAGGCCGCGATGGCCAATGTTATGAAGTAAAATATCTCAGCACCCAAGCTATCACGATACAGCTCGATGCCGAGAGCGAACCATAAAGTAATTAAGCCAAGGCAAATCAAAATATTGATATCGTTATAGATTCGTTCCAAAGCATAGAAACGAACTTCTTGGTCATCACGAGAATTTCTTCCCCAGATAAAAATCAGATAAATAAAGGCAATAATTAGACCTGTGCCATACACTGCCATCTGGCTGAAGGCCTGACTAGCAACTGCTTTGTCATTCTGCCAATCTGTGATACGTGGGTTTAAAAAATCCTCTGTGAAGCCCACATACAACGCATCCGGGTAATCTTGGGAGTAATAATCGGGAGTAAGCCAATAGAAATGAGGATTGGCTTCAATCTCCCGGGGGTAGACCTCCCGGGTATAGCCGTCAAAAATGATTGAAGTAGGATAAGCAGAATACCCTTTTTTTGCAGATGCACCATCATTTGAGAATTCAAAATCCCCATCTCTCACAAAATATTTTAATCCTTCATAACCGTTGAGTCGTTGCAAAATAGAATGATATTCATAAAGATCTTCTTGAACCATGCGTTCTTTCAGTTCGGCGATATCATCCTGATAGACTTCTTGGAAAACGCGATAGTTTTCCGCCTCCGACTGGTTAGGATTATATTTTTCTGAGCGATCCCGGAACTCCCAGAATAGATTATCTGATCTATTCTTAAGGTCATCTTCTGAGATATCCCCGCCTGCTAGAATATGCTCTTCATTTTTATATTGACTGAGATGTCTTAGATCGTTGATAATACTGCTACTATCATTGATGAAGCTTTGACTATGATAATAGCTTTTCTCTAAGGAAACATCAAAATTACTGCGATTGATGATGACCATAACTTGAGTTATTGTTTGGGTAAAACAGAACACCACAAGGATAAAAGCCAGTACCTTTGCCAGAGGTGAATGGCTAAAGCTTTTCGATTTTATATCCAATTCCCCACACCACCTTTAAATATTTGGGCTCCTTCGGGTTGATTTCTATTTTCTCTCGAATCTTACGAATATGAACAGCAACCGTATTTTCAGCGCTGAAAGCCGCTTCATTCCAGACATTTTCGTAGATCTGATCAATGGAGAAGACTCTCCCTGCATTAGACGTCAACAGCATCAAGATCTTATACTGAACGGGAGTTAATTTGACCTCCTCACCATCCACTGTGACGCACTTGCTCTCGTCATCGATCACCAAACCACCAGACTGATAGATATTGGTTTGGGTCTCCATACTTCCTAAGGTGGTATATCTTCGCAGCTGTGATTTTACGCGAGCGATTAATTCCAGTGGATTAAAGGGTTTGGTAATGTAATCATCTGCCCCCATATTAAGACCCATGATTTTATCTGTATCTTCGGACTTAGCGGAAAGCATAATTACTGGGATATTGAGTTCCTCTCTGATTTTCATGGTCGCTCTGATCCCATCCATTTGCGGCATCATGATATCCATGATCACCAGATGGATGGACTCTGCTTCGATAACCTTAAGGGCTTCGAGACCATTGAAGGCTTTATAGATGGTATATCCTTCATGGGTTAAGTAGATTTTTATAGCTTCAACAATTTCTTTATCATCATCGCATACGAGAATGTTCATTTAGGGTACTCCTCTCACCAGCTTCGTTCAAATTATATCACGCCCTTCATTATTACTTTAGAGCAATGATACCCATTAATTCTTATCATTCTTCGGGTATAAATCTTAAGAAGTTCTTAAGATTACTGCAGATATATTGTGGTACAGCCCCTGCGGCGGAGAAGTCTTTTAGGCAAAATATGCTACTGCGGGTCCCAAAGGCCCACAGTAGCATATGCCATAATCAATCGTAGTATATATTAATTTCCAAGCTTGGGTGGATGTCAAATTCCCAAGCGCTTGGGAATTTGCATTTGGAGACAGCTTAAGGGGGTCCCCACTTCTAGTTTGCCATACTCCGGTAGCCTACAGATTCGAGCATTTTCTTGCGTAGCCAAGCAATAGATAGCGTTCTTAGGAATTTCAGCATCCCCCATCCAGCTCATTTCATCGAGGAAGGAATCCCCATGGTGAACAGCATAGGCACCTGCATCCGTGCCGATTCCTAACCGTACACCCATGTCATAGGCTTCTTTAATTCGTTTAAGGTGGCTATTGAGTATTCGATTTAAGGTATGCATCTCATGTGGGGAATATCTGTCTGAGGGATATTTTAAAAGATTACCGATAGGGGCAAGCGTAGGTACCCAAGCCATCTCACGTTCTTTCAGATGGTTTAAGTGTTCGGAAGTCATATAATACCCATGCTCTATGGAATCGACTCCGGCTGCAATTGCTCTGGAGATTCCCTCTTCCCCGCTGGCATGAGCCATAACTAAGATTCCTCTTTCATGAGCGGAATTCACTAAATTCCTGAGCTCCCCGACGCTCCATTGCACCGGTCCCACTTGTCCATATTCGCTAAAGGAAATAATTCCTGTCACTACCACTTTGAGCTGATCTGCACCCTGACGGAAGAACTCCTCTTTAAGCTGTTGCCAATCCTGTACATTTTGAAAGCCACGACCGAGAAAGCGTCCATACATGCCTTGCCTATTCACCGCTTCACGTACCGAGATCACTTTAGGCCCTATCCACTCCTGACTTTCGAGGCTTTGTTTGGCTGCCCAAGCAAAGCCTGGCAAATCTCCACCATCACGGATGGCAACGATACCCAACTCCAAATAGTGTCGCAAAGCATCCTGGATACTCATTTCGATCTGCGCAGGGTCCTGCCAGTTACGAAGGCATTGGAAAAAATCGATACTGTCTAAAGCTAAATGAACATGAGCATCGATAAATCCCGGCATAAGGATATAGGAGTGCCAAGGAAGATCTTGAGAAGAAGCCTTTAAGCACTCCATGGAGGCTATAAGGGGGCCAAGAGAGCTGACCTTGCCCTGCTCCCATTGCATGCGAATCGGTCCATCAACTCTGCCTAATTCGGGTGTCCAATATCCAGCCACTACCGCCGATCCCTGATTGGGTATTGCCAATATCCTTTTTTCTGCACTGCAGGAAATAAACATTTCTGCTCCTTTTTACTCTGTATCCTGGCGACGAGTAATAAGCGAAAAAGTCGAGGAACCAATCGCCACTAGGTTGTCGTTTTCATCGAAAACATCGATGGTCCCTATAAGAAGTCGTTTACCTTCTTTAACGAGATGGGCAAAGGCATAAATGTCTGAATCCACAACAGGTAAAAGATAATTCACCTTTAGCTCGACAGTTACCGCATACTGAGTCGGTCCGATAGCTTCATTAACTGCCACTGCCATGGCAGTATCGATGGCTGTAGCGATAATCCCACCATGTAGGCTCCCATGAACTTGTTTAAGATTATCTGAATTGGTAACCTTGACGCCTCGTTTACCTTGCTGATTCGAAATTATGTCGATCCCTAGGTACTTCCATACTTTACTGGAACCTAGCACCTCTAGACTAGCCATGTTTTCCTCCAAGACTAAAACTTTGTATCGTCCACTTGATTGAGCCAAGCTTCAATAGTTCCGATGACCGATTTAATACATCCATCTTGGAAGGGTGAGATTAAATGACCTAGCTTCACCAAATCCAGAAATGACAGGCTTCCGCCAACCTTGCACAAGCCTAAGTAATCCTGCCAAGCCCTCTTACCGTCTTCTCTAGATTTCTTCCAAAATTGAAAGGCGCAGATCTGGGCAAGGGTGTAGTCAATGTAATAGAAGGGGTTACCGAAGATATGTCCCTGTTGGTGCCAATACCCTCCGCGCTCCAAATAGTCATTTTCTTCATAATCTCGATGGGGTAGGTATTTCTTTTCTATAGCGCGCCAAGCCGATTTCCTTTGTTGCGCGGTGGCTTCGGGATTTTCATAGATAAAATGTTGAAATTCGTCCACTGTTACTCCATAGGGAATAAAGAGTAGCGCCTCACTTAAATGGTTAAAACGATATTTAGCGGCTTCATCTTCAAAAAATAGCTCCATCCAGGGCCAAGCAAAAAACTCCATACTCATGGAATGAATTTCACAGGATTCGTAAGTCGGCCATTGGTATTCCGGCAGAGTATGATGGCGGCTCGAATACACTTGAAAGGCATGACCCGCTTCGTGGGTCAAGACATCCACATCACCGAAGGTTCCATTGAAATTCGAAAAGATAAAGGGTGCTTGATGTTTGCTGATATAGGTACAATAACCACCGCCAGCCTTCCCTTTTTTGGTGACCAGATCCATAAGCTCGTGATTGACCATATAGGTAAAGAATTCCTCCGTTTCCGGAGATAATTCCTCGTACATCTTCTTGCCCTGTTCAATAATCCAAGCCGGTTCGCCATGGGGGGTCGGATTCCCTGAATTAAAGCTTATCTTTTCATCATAGTAATATAAATCCCGTAAACCCAGACGCAGTCTTTGACGCTCTCGCAAACGGGTTGCTACAGGAACAATATCTTCTTGAACTTGCTTGCGGAACTTAGCCACCATTTCCGCATTATAATCGGTGCGCAGCATCCGCGCATAACCCAACCCCACATAATTAGGGTAGCCCAGCTTCTGGGCAATCCGTGTCCGGACCTTAACTAATTGATCAAAAATAGAATCCAAGGTTTCTTCATGTTCTGAAAAAAAAGCATATCTTGCTGAAGCAGCTTTTTTACGAAGCTTCCGGTCCGTAGATTGCAAAAATGGGCCCAAGCCTGATAGATTGCGTTCTTCCCCTTCAAACATGATCTTAGCCGAGGCAATGAGCTTAGTATATTCAGTGGACAATTTATTCTCAATCTGCAAATCCTCGATAATCTCCGGTTTAAAGGTCTTTAAGGAGAGTTCGGCCATGCAAAATAGCTGCTGCCCCCATTTTTTCTCTAATTCCGTGCGGAATGGGGAATCCAGCAAAACCTGATAAAATTCCGAAATCAGTCCCTGGTAGAGAGGTGAATTCTCGTCAAAGAACTCCTGCTCCCGCTCATAATAGGCATCATTTGTATCGATCGTTTGACGTATCGAAGCAATCTGCATCATGGAGTCAAACTCTCCACGCAAGCTATTCAGCTTAACAAGGATGTCATCCTGCACTTGAAACTGATCCGCTTCTTTAAATTGCTCTAGAAGATTCCGGAATTCTCCTTGGTAATTCTCCATATCAGGACGTGCATAAGGAAAATCTTGAAATTTCATCTCTCAACCCCCACCTAAAGCTAACTGGCATCATCTAAAACAGGTCTATTTCTTTCTTAATTTGTTAGACCCAAAGCATTCTTTGCCAACTGATCAACATAATCGTTGAATTCATTGCCACTATGGGCTTTTACTTTTTCAAAGCTATAGATCCCACGATATTGGTTCATCATTTTGGCATAAGCCTGAGTAAATTCGTTTTTTGCTTGCCATTCTCCCGTAGCCCAATGAGCGATCCCAGCGTAATCATGAAGAATGCGGATTGTAACGCCAAGCTGTGACGCTTTTTTTACCGCATAGAGAGCTGCGGCAATCTCGCCCGCCACGTTACGCATGGTTGCTGCCGAAGGATTCTTACCCACATCGCTGGCTTCATAATGAACCTTACCCTCTTTGACAAAAGCATAGGCCCAGGCATACTGGCCATTTACAAAACTTCCATCCGTATAGACTTCATAATCCGCCGAAAAAGATTTACTCTCCGACTTTAACTCGTCACTGCCTGTGGAACTCTGGAACAGTGATTCCCCATCATACCATGCTTGAGCCTCTTCTCGAGTGGGAAAGGATTTATAAACCGCTCCCGAATAGCCATGGATGGCTTTTTTGCACGTTTCCCAAGAGGTGAATACTCCCTTTTCCCGACCATCACGGACGGCGTAAAACTTCTGTTTTTGATTCCCCATGAAAAATATTCCTCATCTGTTTACTTTTTCTTCAATGGTAACACAGGGGTGGACTACGCCGCAATATATCTTAATTAGCGGCTTCCTTGAGATCCTCAGCTATTTGATCGAGAAGTTTATTCATCTCCTGCTCCACTTCCAAGGTCTCCATATCGCACCACTCACCCCAAAAACCTTCATGGTCTGTAAAAATTCGGTATAAAGGAACTTCTTCCTTGAGCATGATTTCCTTGGCTTCCTCAGGTAAGCTGTCGCTTATCTTAGTGGCAATGTTCATAGCCAAGCAGAGGGTATCTTCATTTTTGGACAACTGCTCAATGACTTCAAATCCGACTCCTGAGGGTGCCCCTTGCTCATAGTAAAAGCTCATAATCAGGCTATCCTGATTCTGCTGGTTTTCCGATCGCACTTGGTTTTCTTCCACAATGATTCCTCCCTATCCTTATTTGCTTTAGTTTATCCTTAGGGAGTTGTTTTCACTCGTTGCAGCATAAGCTAAGCTAGCAGCTCCAAGGTATAGCTTAGTCCCATACCAAGGGAACCCACCAAGCCAAAATAGAGAATGGCAAACTGAACCCGCTCCTTCAAGGGCACCTCATAATAGACCGATAGTTCATGGCGCTTCTTCCAGAGATTATAGACCTGAAAGAAGCCTAAGAATACAACGATTAAGAGAATGGGGTTAAAGGACCGAAGCATTAGATAGATTAATACGGGGAGACCGACGAGCCAAAGATAGGGAGAAACGGCACCCACAATTCGGCCTCCATCCAAGGGATGGACGGGAAGAAGGTTAAATATATTGAGAAGAAACCCGACATAAGCGAGAACTAAGGCCAGTTCATACCCTGTTAACCAATAGAAGAACAAACAGAGCACCGCCGCGAGACTGCCGAAGAGGGGGCCTCCATAGCCAACCTGAGCTTCCATAACTGCATCTCTGGGGGTCTCCTTCATCCCTATGAGAGCACCCACAAAGGGAATAAAGACGGGGCCTGATACTGCTAACCCCACCCGCTTGGCTGTGAGATAATGTCCCATTTCATGCACAAAAAGCAATGCGACAAATCCTAACGCAAATTTTGCACCATAAAAAACGGCATATATCCAGACCGTAGCGAACATCGATACTGCGGTTGTGGCAAATTTGCTCAGCTTAAGAAAGACAAAGAGAAACTTCAGCTTCGATAAAAGAAATACGATCAGAAACTTCCCCTTCATCAAAATAGCTACGAGAAAGGCAGCTACTGCCATTAAACCCTTCTTACGTTCTTTCTGGGGAGCCATGCTTTGATCAGCCAGAAATCCCTCATCTTCTCCCTCTGGAGATGCTACTATCTTAACTTCATTCAATTCCTCTCGCCGATAAGGATCACCTTGACCCAGCCAATTCACTTGACCTGAAGGCGGTAAAGAATCGCTTTTGTTATGCTCGTGGTTTAACTTATCGATTTTCCTTCTCTCCTTTTCTTTTTATCCACCATTATCTAGATTACATACTCTAGACTCTATCCTTTTGGCTCCACATTTTTCTTCATCAAGGGAATAACTCTATTCTCTCCAGAACCCTTCCAGGATGGGCTGGATCTGATTATTATCTTGGAGGTAGTGGACATCCTTCCAGTCCTTAGGGAAAAGCCGCTTATAGGTCAATCGCGTAAATCTCTCATCAATTAAGAGAATAACTCCGCGATCCTGTTCCGTCCTTATCACTCTTCCACAGGCTTGGAGCACCTTATTCATCCCCGGGTACATATAAGCATATTCAAAACCCTGGCGATTGTATTCTTGAAAGTAATTGCGGATGAGATCCCGCTCGAGACCAAGCTGAGGAAGTCCGACACTGACGATGATTGCTCCGGACAGGCGGTTTCCGGTGAGATCAATCCCTTCCCCGAATACTCCCCCCAGTAAGGCTAAGCCGACGAGACTTTCTTGGGGATCAGCTCGAAAAGCTTCTAGAAATTCCTCACGATTTTCCTCTGTCATCCCGTAAGTTTGGGGTAAGAGCTTGAGCTCTGGGTGAAGCATCCTCAAGCGTTCCTGAACACGCTCAAGATACTCATAGGAGGGAAAGTAGACTAGGTAATTGCCCCTTCTGCTTAACACAAGCTTCGCAATAGCTTCTACGATAGCATCCAAGGACATCGAACGTTGATTATATTTAGTGGAGATGTGTTTCTGAAGCATGACACAGAGATTATGCGGCGGAAATGGAGAAGCTAATTGCAACTTATACGAGGTTTTTTCTCCCCCTAAAATTTTAATAAAATACTCTAAGGGGCTTAAGGTTGCAGAGAAAAAAATCGCCGCACGCCCCTTGTTTAAGACCTCACTTAACCGCTTTGCAGGATCTACACAAAAAAGCTTTACCCGGTAGTCTTGTTCTGTACTCTGAAAATACGTCAGATAGTGTTCATCATAGCTTTCTGCTGTCCGCAAAAAAGCCTGAATATTAAAATACAGCTCTGTTAATTTCTCTTTCCAGGGGGAGTTTTCCTCTTTCTTAAAGATCTTCTCCGCTTCATTGACAACTCGTTCCAAGGATGAGTACAAGGAGGTGGGAGCGTCTCCTGTTACCTCAAGTCCTTGTTTTTTAAGCTTGAGAAGATTCTTATTTACCGTCTGCAGGCGTTTTCCGAGAACCGGTTCTTCCTCTTGGACAAGATTTTTAACCTGCAAGAAATCTTCCTTATTGATTTCTGCAGAAAACATCTCCCGCGCTCGATCCACAAGATTATGAGCTTCATCAATCAAGAAAGTGTAGGCTCCACCTTCAAGAAAAAAGCGTTTGAGAAAAACTCTTGGGTCAAATACATAATTATAGTCGCAAATGACGAAATCCGCCCAATTGGATAACTCCAAGGAGAATTCAAAGGGACAGATAGCATGAGCCCTAGCAATAAGCTCAATATGCTCTCTGTTCCAAACATTAGCTTGAAAAATATCCGCCAACCCCGAACCTAGTCGGTCATAATACCCTTTGGCAAAGCTGCAATCTTCCGGAGTACAATCACAACCGGGATTAAAGCATATCTTGTCCTTGGCCGTAAGGGTAAGTCTCTTGAGAGACAAGCCTTGGTGCTCGAGCATTGATAAAGTGCTTTCGGCAACGGTACGGGTGATGGTTTTAGCTGTCAGATAAAAGATCGGTGTCTCTTCACCTTCGAGAAGAGTTTTTAAGGCCGGAAAAATCGTCCCCAGTGTTTTGCCAATACCCGTGGGGGCCTGGGCATACAGCCTTTTTCCTTCTTTAATCGTTTTATAGACAGCAACGACGAGCTCTCTTTGACCCTTACGATAAGAAGGATAGGGAAATTCCAGCTGGGCTATGCTCTCATTGCGAAGCTGCGCCCAAGCAGAAAGACGATTTGCCCATGCACAATAGCGTTCTACCAGATCAGTAAAGAAGCTCGCCAATTCCTCATAGCTAAATAGCTTTTTAAACTCCTTTGTTTCGTGAGTCTCTAGGTGGATATAGGTTAATTGAACCTCGATTTGAGCCAATTCTTCATGACTCGCCAATATATAAGCATAGCACTGAGCTTGCGCCCAGTGCAAAATACTGTAGGATGGGTCGATTAAGTCTAACTCCAGTGAAGTCGATTTAATTTCTTCGACCACAACTCCCGATTCACTTCGAAAGATTCCATCCGCCCGCCCATGAATTTCTAAGCTGAGTTCGCCTTGGTGATAAATTGTCTGTAAAGTGACTTCAGGTTGATAATCTTCCCCGCGTTGCCTCTGCAGGATCTGATGAGCATGGGTCCCTTCGACTAACCTCGTAGCACTTCTAAAGCCTGTTTGCAAATCACCCTGTCTTAAGACGAACTCTACCAGGTTTCGAACAGAAACCCTTTGTTTTTTGTCCAAGACCTGCTACTCCCTTTTATTCTAAATCTTTAGTACCTCGATAGATATACTCAAATAGTTCTTCCAGGTCTTCTTTTTCTACGCAGGAAAAAGCGACACGAATATCTGATTCACCCAAGGCAATAACGCCCACCCCATACTCTTGAAGTAAATGCAGTCTTAATTGCTCTGCCTTTACCCCTCCTTTAAGCTTGAGGCACATAAAATAGCCGGAATTAAAGGGATAATAGTCCCAAAGCTCTTGATATTGACCGCTCTTTAATATCTCTTTGACCTTTAAGGCTCTGCCTTCCATGATCATGTACTTTTCTTGTTTTTGTTTCTCATAGTCGGGAGACTCCAAAGCATGAAGAACAAAGGTCTGCGCAGGGTGTGACGCATTGGAAATAGTGCCACGAATAATGGCTTTTGCCTTATTCTCTAAGCACTCGCAAACAACGGAACTGGCATCCGCAAAGGTGATAAAGCCCACCCGGAAGCCCCATACATACTCTTCCTTGGTAGGGCCATCGACTTTAACAGCTAAAATGCGGGGATGGATATTAGCAATACGACCAAAGAGCGATTCTTTAATAGAATCCTCGTAGAAGAGACCGAAGTAGGCATCATCAGCTATTACCACCAGGTTAATCCCTTGATCAGCGACTTCCAGCAAGGCATCAATAATGGCTTGGGCTTCTTGTTCAACAGGGGTATAACCGGTAGGATTATTCGGGAAATTGAGGAGCAGGACCGCCTTGCCTTGCTCTTTTTGAGCCAGCAAGGCTTCTTTCATACTCTGAGCATTGAACCTTCCGTCTTCTGCAAAAAAGCTAAAGTTTTTAATTTTGGCATCCCGACGGGTCCCAAAAATCATGGTATAGTTACCCCAGATTTTATCGGGAAGAACTAAAGTATCATCAGGATTCAAAAAAAGATCGGCAGCGATGCTTAATCCATGAGTTAAGGCATTGGTCACAATCGGTAGCGTAAAGGTTTTCCCCTGCAGTGAAGGGTTATCTTTAAGGATCTTTTCTCTCCAGATTGCTCTAAGCTTGGGTTTTCCGGCAGGCGGTGCATAAGTATAAATATCTTGAGGGTTGTACTCGGATAGGGTATCCTGAATAACCGATAAATACATAGGTTGCCCTTTTTCCGTAGCCATTCCGATCGTAGCATTAAAGCGATAAGCCTTTTCCTTGGCTTCATCGGTCTGAGTCAAGATCCCTTTAGGATAATACAAGTTTCTTCCTAAATCTGAGAGGAGCTCGTATACATGAGGATTTTCTTGCTCAATCTGCTCATTGAGTTCCCTAGCGATATCATGCATGAGATTTCTTCCTTTCCCTCTGGCACATCCTTAGTCTGATGTTCTATATTATTCAACAAATAAACGCTCTGATCTCCTAATGTGTATATTATTCTATCTAAAGATCCCTTTATGATTCGATACAAACTCAAAAAGTTCCTCCCCAATTACACGAGTATATAGAATACATGATCAATACAAAGGAATGACGGCTGACACTCGGCAACCGTCACTACCTTAGATATTTTCTTCTGAATGAATTTCCTTAACCTCAAAATGAGCATGTGCTAATACCTGAGCAAGCACTTCTAAAGGTGTCGTGGCAACTTCACGATACATACGTTGAGTGTATAAATGACGAATATTCGGCAGCTCTTGTTGGAGATTTTTACGGATCTTTTCTCCCGAGTCATCGGCATCCACCAGAAGATACACTTCTGACTCCTCAAGCTGGGTTGCCCATTCTTCAATCTTTTCATAACTTATGGTTCCATGACTACAGAGTATTTCGACGGGTTCTGCTAAAATCTCCTGGAGACGTTCTTTATCTGTTTTTCCCTCGACGATAATAATTTTAGACATCCTATTTCCTCCAGTCCCACTAATTTATTGGAAAAAGACCTAAACACAGCGTTAGGTCTAGGATGGCTAAAAAGTCCTTAGCTTCATACATTTTCAAACAATATTTATATTTTTCTGGGAAATGATCTCCGCAATTCTTTTCTCACTTTGGACTGAGTACTCTTCATTCATTGGGGCTGACCAGCCCTCACTCATCATTTTCCCCATGACCTGTGCGGCATTGATAGCATCATCCAAAGCGGAATGGAGAATCCCGATCTGCTCGATAGCATTCTCCTCGATGGCCTTTTTTAAAGACAACAAACGCTCAAGCGAACGATAATCCTTGTACTGTTCCGCTAAATCAATGTAGTTATCCCAGATGAACGGATAAGCCAAACCATATTTTTCACACACATTACCCAAGACTTTGCGATCCGCATCCCCCCAAGCAACTACATAAGTATCACGACGGGGTGCCAGTTCTTGAAGGTGGCTAATCGCCTCTTCCAAGCTAACCCCATGATCCACATCCTCTTGACGAATACCCGTAATCCCATAGCTTTCCTCTGCTAAACGAGGCCAAAATCGCGGTTTCACAAAAGCACTATAGGTCTTATCCCCTAATTTACCATTACTATCAAGAACAATGGCACCTACTTCAATAATTTCCGAAAACCAAGCCCTGGGCTTACCATAGCTACGGGGCACGGAAAACTCAAAATCCACTACCAAAAAATCCATTATGCAATCTCCACTCCTTAAAATTATTCAGTAACTTCGCGGATTTTTTCTATTCTTGTCAGCACCGAAGGATGGGTAAAACTCAGCCATTCGACGAACCTTGGAGGAGATAAATCGGAGCGATTCTTCAAGGCAAGATTCATCTGCAAATGGATAGCCGCCTCGGGATCTCCCGTCAAGATGACTGCCGTTTGGTCTGCTTCGATTTCCATCTGTCGAGATATGGAATTTTGCAATGGGGCACTGACAAAGTTAGCAAGCAAAATAAATAAGAGCAAAACAGCCCAAATTAGCGGCGGAATATGCCGGTTGGACATATACGGACGTAGAACAAGATATGCTAAGCCCCACACCAAAAAGCTTCCCAAGATACCTAAGGTGAGTCCCCTGGCAATATGGCCCTGTTGCCAGTGTGCCATTTCATGAGCGATAACGGCTTTTATTTCAGCCAAGGAATACTGATTGAGAAGATTATCGTAAAGAACAATTCGCTTGGTCCCACCCACCCCAGCGAAATAAGCATTGGCTTTTGTCGTTCTTTGGCTGGCATCCATGACTAGAATTTCCTTGATTTCTAAATCAGCCTTGTCCACAAGCTCATAAACCATTCCCGTAATTATCGGATCATCAATAGTTCGAAACTGATTAAACATAGGTGCGATTAGGATGGGCCAAAGAATACTTTGTATAACCAACCAAAGAGAAAAGAAAACGCCGCAAATAATCCACCAGATTCTTGGCCAGATATGAAAAGATAGAAATATGAGGACGACACCCACCCCGCCGAGTACAATATCGATGATGGACTGTTTTAGATAATCCACCCACCAGGAGCCGAAGGTTTGAGTAGAAAATTCCCAGAGATGCTGCCAGTAAAAGCCACTGAAAAACATAAAAGGCAAAAGAATTAATGCTAACATCACCCAGATTATCAAGTAAAAGACAAGATAACCGCGCCAAGGATTACTCTGATACCTGTCTTCACACCATTGGGAAAGGCGTCCGCCCCGCCCTGAGGCTAGGAACCAGATAAGAAACAATGCTTGGAACATAAAGCTCAGTATATAGGAAATTCTTATTCCTTTACTATAATCTTGTCCTTGCTGAACTTGTTCCAAGCCAAAGTACTGAATCGCTTCTGGACGGATATACCCAGGGAAAAGGACATACCCTAAATACAGCAGGCTAAAGAGGAGGGCAAGACTCATGAGTGATATCCAAATCGTCGTGCTTCGAGTTTTCAATTCAGACTCCTCCTTGGCATCAGTGCATTCTTAATCTATTACAGGTTAAAAATCGAATATACCACTAAGTATATGTTTCCTGAAAGGAAATATGGCGCGGACCCCCATAAGAAGCAAAAAAGTTCTAGCTGTTAGGCCTGAGAACCAGAAATAGACCGCCTATCATCAATGCCACTCCAAGTAGACGTAAACTATTGACGGGTACCTTCGCTACCCCGAGTAGTCCAAAATGATCGATAATAAGTCCCACCATAATTTGACCAAGAACAGCTGCCGTTAATACACTCGTCACCCCAATTCTTTGCACGGAAAGAATCGAACAAGTCACAGCAACAGCACCTAATGCTCCCCCGACCAACCATAGCTTCGGCACCTGGGCAACTTGACTGAGATTGCCTTTGCCGAAGAAGAATACCGCAAAGAGCAAACAGATCATCCCCACCGTAAAGGAAACCAGCGCTCCCTCTATCCCCCCGATCCTCTTTCCTAACGCACCGTTAATCGGAGTCTGAATTCCAAGCAACATTCCTCCCAATATGGCAACGAAGACAAATAAGCCTTTCATGGACAATCTCCTTCATCAGCTCTGGCACGAGCTACCAGCTCTATCTTACTTATTATACAACTATTATTATACAACTATTATTCTACAAAAGACTATACATAAATGACTATAAAGAAACCCGGCTTCGCAGGATGACACAAGTATGCAAGGTCGTTTTACTTTTGAAAGTACAAAAAAAGCTTGCTGGAGAAGCAAGCTTTCAGATATTGATCTCTTTATCGAGCATCTTAAACTATGACTTATCTAGAAGATCAACTCATCTGCGGATAAAATGTTTCGCATACAGTTTCTTCAGCAGAATGAGAACTTTCATTACGGATGGCAACATGGTCAGCATGACACATTTCCGAAGAATTATAAGTACAGTTCACTGCATTGCAATGAACCTTGGGGTCCATAACCGGTTCTGAGGATACCATCTGTTTTAAAGACCCGCTAAAATTCATATTCCCCATCGATGAAACGAAGTTACCCACACTCTTTGAACTAAAGGTTCCACAAAAGGTGTCATCACCTCCTGTGGTTTGCCCTCCTTGAACTTTAATCTCCTCTGCTGAACAAAGTTGACTGCGATTATACACGCAATTTACCGCATCACATTTTAATTGAATGCTCATATTCATACTCCTTCCAGACTCATCATAATATGGATTAGGGTTAGTATTGCCCGCTTTTTCCTCTTTATTCCCAAACAAAAAGGAAGGTATCCTTTTTTCTAAGGACCTTCCTTCGCTCTTTCTATGAAATCACAAGCTTGATATTATTGTCATCCAAAACGCTCCTCAAACTCATCCATGTTAAGCAGGACTTGGCGAGGCTTACTGCCTTCATAACCTCCAACTACCCCGTTATCCTCCAGCAAATCAATGAGTCTTGCCGCACGGGCATAGCCCAGCTTTAGCTTTCTTTGCAGATAAGAAACAGATGCCATGCCGGTTGTGATGATGAGATGACCCGCTTCCATAAAGAGCTCATCATCGGGACCTGCGCTCTCACCCTTGACCGAGGGTGAATCGTTGATAAATCCTTCTGGATCAAGATACTCAGGTGACCCTTGAGCCTTCCAGCAAGCAATAACTCTCTGCACCTCATCATCAGTGACCATACACCCTTGAACCCGCATCGGCTTATTTATTCCTTGCGGTGAATAGAGCATATCCCCGCGCCCTAATAATTTCTCCGCCCCTGTGGAGTCGAGAATGGTTCGGGAGTCAATCTGAGAGCTCACCGCAAAGGAAATCCGACTGGGAATATTGGCCTTGATTACTCCAGTTATCACGTCCACTGAGGGGCGTTGGGTAGCGATAACCAAGTGGATTCCAGCCGCACGCGCCATTTGGGCCAGTCGGCAAATCGATTCTTCTACATCGTCGGCAGCTACCATCATTAAGTCAGCCAACTCGTCGATAATGACTACAATCCAAGGCATCGCCGGCACAATCCGTGCAGCTTCGCTACTTAGAACTTTTGTTTGTCTCTGCTCTTGCGCCTTCATCTGATTATAACGTTCAATATCGCGTACCCCGGAAGCAGCAAAAAGCTCATAACGGGTTTCCATCTCTTTAACTACCCATTTCAAAGCAGCAGCAGCTTTCTTTGGATCTGTGACCACAGGTGCTAACAAATGAGGTATCCCATTATAAATGCTTAGCTCGACCATTTTGGGGTCAACCATTAAGAACTTAACCTCATCGGGACAGGTATTAAAAAGCAATGAGTTAATAATAGCGGTAATACAAACACTCTTTCCCGAGCCAGTAGCCCCTGCTACTAGGAGATGAGGCATTTTAGCGAGATTGGCCACGATGGATTGATTACCGATATCTTTGCCCAGGGCAACACGCAGCTTAGCAGAACCTTCTTTAAACTCAGGGGTCTCGAGAACCTCACGAAAAGGAACGGATCGTGGATGCTTATTGGGTACTTCAATACCGATGGCTGATTTTCCGGGAATCGGAGCTTCAATCCGTACATCACGTGCAGCCAAACCTAAAGCAATATCATCAGCTAAATTAACAATTCGACTAATTTTCACACCAGGTGCGGGAGCTAATTCGTAACGGGTAATTACGGGACCTCTGGCAACCCGAATGACTTTAGCATGAACTCCAAAATTCTCCAGGACCTGTTCTAAGTGTTTTTGAGTATCCTGGTCGTGAACAATTGTGACCTGCGGAAGGGTATCCAGAAGGTCAAAGGAAGGTAATTTCCAAGCCTTGGCATACCGTTCTGGTTTAATATTTTCAGTCTTGGACTCAACAGGTCTCTGTTCTTCGACATTGCCAACATTTATGGCTGAAGGCATGAATTTTTTTGTAATATCTTCCCTTGCTTTAGTCTGAAACTGTTCTGCTTCTACTTCAACTGCTTCTACTTCAACTTCTTCTGCTTCTACTTCTTCTATGACAATTACTTTTTCTACGGCTACCTCATCTTTATGTTCTGCTTCTTCCTCTTCCTCGTCGAAAGACATTGTTTCTATGGATTGGGCATCCTTATCGAGGTATGCAGCTTCCCTTGCACACTTGGGATAGGTATTTTCTTCTGGCTCTCTAGGCAACTCAAGCGACACTTCCCCTAGGGCTGACCTTGAAAAGCTGTTTTCAATCCAGCTAGGATGTGGCTTACCAAGTAACGCTGTCCTCTCTTCAGGGGAAACTCCTTTAATTATGTTGTCTTTGCGGTCTAGGTGGTCATTCTTTTTGAGCTGCGCCACTTGACCCGGATAATAATCGGAACCCAAAGTCGTAAAGCTCGGTTTATCCCATTCACGCTTACTCGGAAAAAGTGTTGTTTTTTTAGATTGCTCATTATCTATCGGCTGATTATCCTCAAGCTCTTGTTCAATTTCAGCACTCACTTCTTCAAAATACTTGGAAAAACCTTTTACAGTTTCTAAACGAGTACCAATAGTCTGGAAAGAGTGCTCCTGTCCTTCCTTAAAATAGGTATCAAAGTCCTTACCCAAGGAATCAAGCTCAACTAAGGGCTCCATAGGCTCTAACTCTAAGTCCGAAGAAAAATATTCAGAAAAACCTTTTAAAGGCACAAGCTTGCTTTTGGGAAGTTCAACTCCTTGATTAAAAAAATCCGTTTCATCAGGGAGCTCTTCCCGAAGGTGCTTATCTTTTAAGTTTCTACTGGGCCTGTTACGTTGTTGTGACTTGATTCGTTTCGTCGATGACTCTTGTCTTTTCAAGAATAGGGTCGATGCCCAGACTGCCATAGCTAAAATAAAAAAAACGAAGGGCGCCAGCCAAGCCTTCTCTCCCAAGGGGTATTTAAGAAGCTGGTAAAAAGCCTTGCCGCCCGTGATCCCCAATTCACCCATCAATGCCAGAAAGCCTAATAAGGCCAATATTATAGCAATCCCTTGCCGGATAGGCAGGGTTTTTTTTCTTCTTCTTATTGACACGGTCCCACCTCCACCACCTTCAATTATCCTTTATGTTTAAAATATAGTCAAAGAAATTTTTGTTTTTCCGATATTATTACCTGAAAGTCCTAATCAATAGGAAAACACAGGATATTCCTTAAGCGGAAATCCTGTGTTCATTGCTTTTAAATTAATACTCTAAGACGATTCCCTGAGAACTTTTGTTTCCGAATGAAAAAAATCTCTCTTCCGTAATCTTGCCATCGGCACAAACCAA
This sequence comes from Desulfitobacterium sp. THU1, assembly GCF_038181555.1. Taxonomy (NCBI): domain Bacteria; kingdom Bacillati; phylum Bacillota; class Clostridia; order Eubacteriales; family Desulfitobacteriaceae; genus Desulfitobacterium; species Desulfitobacterium sp. THU1. The sequence goes on from NZ_JBBWUA010000008.1 coordinate 39,419, forward strand.
TACTTCACCTTTATAGAGGAAATCTTCTTTATTCCAATAGCGGAGATCCACGAACTGGATCTTTGCCTCCTGCCCAATATCTTTGCGAATAACGTGATAATAGGGTGTGAACTGATTGAAAATATCTGCCAGCTCACCCTCTAAAGCGTTATTAATCCATGGATCTTCTGCATCCCATTTAGGTAAGGTTTTGAGAATCCTACCTTCCTTCTTTTGCATAGTACCAAAGGATACTCGATCTTCTTCATAGAGTAAAAAGGACCAATTTAAAGGGCGATACATGGCCGGTAGAACCTTGATTTGTTCTCCGCACACCCCGAAGGCCTGCGAGAGCCTCTTTCGTGTATTTAAGCGATCTATTTCCCGAATCACGAGATAGACCATAGAAATCGTTAAGACTGTTAAGGTTGAGAATAATGCCAGTTCTGGTTGCACGAGCGAAAAGATTAGGGATGAAAGAAATAAGACAAAAATGACAGGATCGGTCACCATCGCCATGTTCACCGTAAACTTCTTCTTGTAGAAAGGCCATAGCAATTGCGCGCCATAGGAATTAAGCAAATCAGCAATCCCATGTGATAAAGTTCCTAATAAGGTCCAAAAAACCACTGTCAGCCAAGGACTGGTTGGGAAAATAAAATGAACAAGACTACCGAGGCCAAGCGCCATCCCCCCTAAAGCAAGTAGTGAATGACTCGCTCCCCGGTGCTTCAACAAATAATTTATTCTACCCTTAAAGTGTGTAACAATATCCAAATCGGGAATCATCGCTCCCAATGTGCAGCCAATAAAAATTGGATCGTTAAGTTGCATAGGGTGCCCGGAAAGACTTGATATGGCAGCCCCAATTAGGCCATGAGTAATAGGGTCGATGTTCAACACCTCCAGATAATTTAAGAATAAATAAAAGATTATCTAAAAATTTCACAAAGCCTGCGTTCGCTATTTGCAACGAACGAGAACATTATATCACACATCAATTCATAAATGGATTAGTCATTATAAGGAATTATAGTTTTTTATTACTTTTCTTCCATATGTATCATGGCATAATTCCCATAGAAAAAATAAGAGCTCATAAAAAAGCTCAAATGCGATGGCCAAAGCCAAAGCATTTGAGTCTTACCCTTCAATTATATTTCATTTTAACTTAATACCCAGTAAGATCATTTACTTGAGTGTGATGCTACTTTAATGGCGCTGTTCATACTCTTAATCCCTTCCACGTGCTGACCCATGGATTCCGCCCATCTTCTGTCCTCATCTGAGTAGACTTCACCACTTAAATAAGCAATACCATCTTGGACAAAGGCTCGAACATTGCGGGAGTTCATGCCATGCTGCCCCAATTTACGCACGAGCTGTTCGGTCATATAGAGATCCTCACCTTGAGAACGATGTCGGGAAAAGAGTTCACTGACCACGGCTTTTACCCCCGGCACTTGATATGCCGTATCTACTGCCCACTCCATTTCCTCCTGTGAATCTACTAAGCCCGTGAGGGTAATTAGTCCGTTACGCGCCTCAGTTTTGATTTCTTGGGCATTCACCCAAGGAGAATTAACCATAGCATCTTCAACCCGATTGACAAGGGTGGCATCGTCCACAGCATTTTCGAGAAAGTCGATTTCACTGCGAATTTCCTTAACTCCCCTGACCTGAGAAGCAATGCGTTTAGCTAGTCGTTCCCTGCTTTGTGTTTCGAGATGTCCGAGGAGGGTCACAATCCCTTTGCTGACACGGCATCCCAAATGCATGATCTCTTCATCGTTCGATTGAGCAAAGCGTTCGCTGATTTGTTTCTCTATGTCCTTATCCGTGACCTTCCCATCGTTAGCTACTGTTAAAGAATTATCGACTTCACCCACTCCATCAATGCGACGGATCCTTTGACCGATGAAATCCTTTTCTGCAAGATTATCCACAGTGCCCCATAAGGAAACCTTATCTCCCTTGACCTCTATATGGATCCCTTGCCCAGTTTCACCAAAATGAGTTTGAATGAGGATTTTAATGTCTTCATGTACTTTTTCTTCCGGCCGTATTTTTAGCATATCTTTGTCCCCCCAGCTTGTAGTAAACCCGACAAAACTAAGGTTAGTTTTTCTCTTCCGGGTTGTTTTTATCCTAAAGCCAAGGTAAATATACTTGCTTCTGTACTTCTAAATAGGAACAGGGTAATTTAGACGTCAAGCTTTAGATAGCTCACCAGATCCTGAGCACATGACAAGGGGACATCAACCTCGCCAATTTTCACCGGGCCGTTTAGACCATGAAAATCGCTTCCCCCCGTTGCAAACAGGGCTTTGCTCTTGGCTAATTTCTCATAGTATTTTATTAAGGTCTCACGCTGATCCCAGTAGCCATAATATACCTCAAGCCCTATTGGACGATAGGACAATAGCTCCCCCACTAGCTCCTGGTTTTCTAGAAGACCAGGATGAGCCAGCACGGGTACGCCACCACAGGCATAGATCAATTGAACCGCATCTTCAAAGGCATGCTCTAAAAAAGGTAGATAGGCAACCCCATAAGGCTGAAATAATTTCGCAATGCTAGGCCACTGAATTGTACCATGCTCATGCTCATGCAGAGCTCTCATAATATGACTCTTGCTCACGGCTCCCTCCGGATTGGCAATCCTTTCTACTTCTGACCATTTTAAGGTAAATCCATCTCCCTGAAGACGCTTGACCATATCATAGGCTAAAGCCGTCCGTTTGTCGCGAAGCTCTTTGAGGCGCGACTGTAGATCAGAATGAAAAAAAACCTCAGAGTTAAAATAACCTAGCAAATGAACCTCGTGGCCTTTGAATGCTGTAACCAGCTCAACCCCCGGTATGACTTTTATATTGTATTCGCGGCTTAATTCCATGGCACTTTGGACTCCATTAGTCGTTTCGTGATCTGTCAAAGCTAAAATGCGAACCCCGCGCTCAAAGGCCTCGTGAATGACATCTTTCACTAAAAGAGATCCATCGGATTCCATAGTATGAATATGCAGATCGATTTGCGTAAGGTTCACCTCCACTACTTCCACCACTAAAGATAGTCTTTCTTTTTTGTCGAGCAAAATCCTGCTTTTTATAACCAATAGACATCATCAGTTTTTTATTTACTTTCTACTAGTTTTAGTTGACACTTTCCTCGGCTTGAAGTATAATTTCATTTGTCTTCAGTTTTGACCTTTAGGGGATTAGTTTAATGGTAGAACAGCGGTCTCCAAAACCGTTAGTGTGGGTTCAACTCCTGCATCCCCTGCCACAGTTCTTATGGCCTTGATTTTCCAAATTTAATATTCGAGTCGAATTTAAGTCGGTAGTTTTACCGATTTTTTTGTATGCAACAAAGTGCCCTAGCATTTGCGTCATTATTTATCCTTGCCAATAAACATAAAAGCTCTCACCGATCCGGCGAGAGCTTTTATAGGTCATAGCAGATATAAAACCTTAGCAGACCCCTTAGGGCCAATACAAATCCTTGAAGCCTTCCATATCTTCTCTGATAGCATCGCCACGATGATGCTGCTTTTTAGCCGAGTCAGCCTTTTTCTTAGGGTCTCTACCCTTAGAGCCGAAAAACGCCATGGAAAATCCCTCCTTTTTCTATAGGATGAGCAATTTCCCATAAAAGCATACCCATAAACTCAAGCATTATCTTCTAAAGTTTTTATTTTATTATAAAGAGTAGCTAAAGAAATCTTCAAGACTCCCGCAGCGCGTTTTTTCCCTTCAACGGAATTACCATAGCGTTCTAATGCCAAGCGAATCATTTTTTTCTCTAATTGATCAAGGGCCATGGGCTCACGGAAGTGGATTTCCTCCGTCTTATTGACTACCTCAATCAGACTTGCAAAATCCTTAACATTAAGCATATCTCCTTCTACAGAATCCATGGCCATTTCTATTACATTTTTTAACTCGCGGATATTCCCCGGCCATTGATAATCTAACAAAAGCTGTTCTGCTTGAGTTGTCATCCCTATGACATGCTTACCCAGCTTTCGATTCGCCTTGTAGATAATACTCTGAGCATAAGTGAGAGCATCCTCCTTATGCTTTCTTAAGGGCTGGATGAAGATTTCAACTCCGTTAAGGAGGTGATATAAATCTTCTGAGAATTGACCATTGTCGACCATCTGTCTTAGGTTTCGGTTGGTCGCTGAGATGATGCGGACATCGAGCTCAACGGTACGGGTACCCTCAAGGGGTTGGTATTTCTTTTCTTGAAGGATATGCAACAATTTATTTTGCATATGTTCATTAAGCAGACCAATTTCGTCGAGAAAAAGAGTTCCGCAACTGGCACACTCTAGCTTACCTAACTTCTGATCCATTATATTTCCTTGGTATTTTTCATAACCAAGAAGTACACCTTCAATAAGGCTCTCGGGCAAATCTGCACAATCAATTTTCACAAATGGATTGTGGCATCTTAAACTGCCACTATGGATAGCATGGGCAAAAAGCTCCTTCCCAGAACCACTTTCGCCGCTAATCAAAACGGGTGTATTGGTTTCAGCAGCACGGCGAGCTTTATTGCGTACAAACACAAAATCAGGATGACTACCGAGAATATCATCAAAGGTATAGGCGCTAGGTGCCATTTGATTGACCCTAGTTAAAAGGTCTTGGATTCTTTGTTTATAGTTCTCAAGCTCATCACTTAGCTTGGAGGCATCAGTTAGAGGCTTGAAAACCACTAAACCCGCCTCGATATTTCCCTCGATAATAATAGGATAGGCATTTGCAATCACTTCAGTCGCGCACTCTTCAATCGTCGAACGATGGGCATAGATTGGCTCATGTGTTCTCAGCACTCTTGCTAAGGCACCCTCTGGCGAGAGTTCAAAGATGTTCTTGCCAATCCTTTCAAAGGGTGATATGCCTGTCAAACGGCTAAAATAAGGATTAACATATTCTATGGTGCCATCTTTCCCAGCTACCTCGATGGCTTCTTGAATTGAATTATAAAGCACATGTAATTCCTCTTCGACACGTAGACTGTCTCTCATCTCCACCCGTCTCAATTTGAGCCCCCCACTCTTTTCCCTCTTATAATATTTATAATTTATCTAATAATTTGAATATTCAACGCATTAAGCAAATCCCCTTCTTAAAGTTAGGAATAATTAATATATTTTCCAATAAAATTAAGAAACAGCCAGGGAGACCTGACTGTTTCTAAGGATAATCTCTTTAATTGCCTTGAGCCGCCTTCAATTCGCTGATAATGCCTTCACTGATGCGGGCAGGCACCTCATCATATTTTAAGAAGCGAATATCAAAGCTTCCTCTTCCCTGGGTCATAGATTTGAGATCGATGGCATAACGCATCATTTCGGACTGTGGCACATGGGCTTTAATCACTTGGAACTTACCATCAGCTTCCATTCCTAAAACTCTGCCTCTTTTGCCATTGATATCACCAATGACATCGCCCATATAAGCTTCCGGCACCCGGACCTCTACTTCAGCAATAGGCTCTAACAAGGTAGGGATGGCCATCTCCGCTCCTTTGCGGAAGGCAATGATGGAGGCCAACTTGAAGGCCATTTCCGAAGAATCTACACTATGATAGGAGCCATCAGTCAGTGTCGCCTTAAAGCCTGTAACCGGATATCCAGCCAATACACCTTCGGACATTGCTTCACGGATTCCCTTCTCGACAGCCGGAAAGTATTGTCTAGGTACTGCCCCACCAAAAACCTCCTCAGAAAAAACAAAGTCGCCATCTGCTAAAGGTTCAAGATTGAGCCACACATGCCCATATTGTCCATGTCCGCCGCTCTGCTTTTTATGCTTTCCTTCCACTTTTACGGCTTTCCTGATGGTTTCCCGATAAGGAACACGAGGAACCTTCGTCTCAACGCCCACCCCGAATTTCCGTTGGAGCTTTTCCATGAGGATTTCCACATGCATCTCACCCATACCGTAAAGAATCAACTCTTTGGTTTCAATATTTTTTTCAACACGCATGGTAGGGTCTTCTTCACTCAAGCGGACCAAGGCATTGCCCAATTTATCCTCATCACCTTTGCTCTTCGGTGCAATCGCAACAGGTAAACGAGGAATCGAAAAAGCGATACCTTCCAATTCAACAGGGCTATCTTTGGCGCAAAGGGTATCCCCTGTTGCTGCCTCTTGAAGCTTAGCTAAGACGGCTATGTCACCGGCTGGTACGGATTGAACAGGATCCTGATTTTTACCTCGTAAAATAAAAGGAGTACTGATTTTTTCTTCTTTTTCCTTTAGGGTATTATAGACCATGCTGTCTGCTTGGATTTTTCCTCCGTAGACACGAATGAAGCTCATTTTGCCAACATAAGGGTCTGCTAAGGTTTTAAAGACAAGAGCGCTGCGTTCTTCATGCACTTGCGGAACCGGTGCATAGTGAACAATGAAATCAAGCAGATTCGCTGTGCCCATATTTTTCAGGGCAGAGCCCGCAAGGACCGGTACTACTATATTTTGTTCGAGGGCCTTTTTTAAGGCCTGGCGAAGATCCTCATTGCTCAGTGCTTCACCGTCTAGGTATTTGGTCAATATATCGTCATCAGCTTCAGCCACGGCTTCTGCCAATATTTCTCGATATTCTTCCACCTCAGAAAGATACTCTGATGGGATATCCTTCAAAGTATATTTCCCACTGGCATCATTATCATAGACGTAGGCTTTCTGTTCTATGATATCAACTATTCCTTGAAATTCATTTTCTAGACCCATGGGAACATGCATGGGCACAAATCGCGTGTTCGGAAAAGACTCCTTTAATTGATCAATTGTTTTAGTAAAGCTGGCGTTTTCCCGCTCTAACTTATTAATAAAAATAACGCGAGGCAACTTCTGCTCTTCCATCAAGTCAAGTATAAGCTCAGCTTGTACTTCAAGACCTGATACGCCACACAGAACAACAACCCCGCTCTCTGCCACTCTCAGGGCAGACTTGACCTCTCCAAAAAAATCGGAATATCCTGGAGTATCAAGGATATTAATTTTAAAGCCTTGCCATTCTACAGGAATAAGACTCGTACTGATGGAGACCTTGTGTTTAATTTCTTCTGGCAAAGAATCTGACATAGTATTACCTTCAGGCACTTTCCCCATCCGGGTAGTAGCGCCTGAGCTAAAGAGACAAGCCTCCGACAATGACGTCTTCCCTGCCCCTCCATGCCCTACTAGGCATATGTTGCGTAGATTCATAGTGTCATAGGTCTTCAAGACAAATCAACCTCCTTAATGTGTATTAGAAAGGATCCTACCTTTGACTAATCGTGGAGTTTCTACAGTCTGAAGATGACTCGCCAATGATGTCTCAAACATCCCAAAAACAACAGGCGTACGGTCACGAATCATTATTTTGCCCCTAGCCCAGACCTTATCAATCCTAAGATCATCAGTCAAAGCGACTAAATCTCCGTCATAGCCTTGCCGAATCATACCTTTGCCTTTTAATTTCAGAATACGGGCAGGGTTACTGGTAATCGTCGGCAAAACAATTTCTAGGGGTATTTTATACTCATTTATGGCCTCTCGAACATCGCGCCAAAGGACATGAACCGAACCGATTCCCATGCCGACTAGGGCACCAGCCTCATTGTATTGAGGTAAGCTACCATTGCCATCGGAAGTAACGGTGACTCGGTCATTTAATAGTCCTTGCTCATAGAGGGTATTTAAAACGAAGGGAACATGTAAATGGGGTTCAAAATCGTCGCAACCTGCTGTTAGATCAATTGTGCCACCCGCTTTTAGAAACTCTACACCTTCCTTTAAGAGTTTTTCCTTTCGATTGATATGTGTCGGCATAAATTGGGTAATCGGGATTTCAGTGTCTTCCACAATCCTCCAAATCGGGGATAAGCCTCTTTTCCCTTCACCTAAATGGATATGAACAATTCCCGCTTTGTGTCCTAGCATCCCTCCTACGCGAGCTCCTGCCGCAAGGCGTTCCAGCTCGGAGATCTGGGGTTGGGCTGAGCGGTGATCAGAGATAGCAATCTCACCCGCCCCAATAACTTTATCGATTAAGACTAGGTCCTTACGGAGATTATCAAAAACCATACGATCGGCTTGATATCCTCCGCTATAGACATAGCACGTTAATCCTTCTTCTTCAAGGGCATTGGCTTTTACTAAAAGTCCTTCCATGGAACGGGATAGAGAATCCGTCCCTAAGCAACCTACTACAGTGGTGATCCCCGCTTGGGTTAGCTGTGAGAGTTGGACCTCCGGAGTTCGCGAGCTGGGGCCGGCTTCTCCACCACCACCACAAATATGGACATGAGCATCAATAAAACCCGGCACAAGGTAGTTCCCTTTCAGATCATAGACCTGACCATTAATGTAAGAAGGAAGAGATAAATCGTTACCTATGGCTGCAATCTGGTTTCCCACCACAAGGAGATCATGTGTCTCAAGTGGTTCCGGTGCAAAGATGTTTGCATTCTTGATCAAGCTCCACACAGGTAACCCCTCCCTTTATGGAAGGTAGAGTGCCCATTAATATTTAATCTTATTCGAATTAGTTAGAAAGTTTGAGCAAATTTGCAACTGTAGAGTTATTCTCCACTAATGATAAAAATCCTTTCTTATTACCCATTCTCCATAAAAATCAATGAACTTTTTAACTCCTAGCTTATCCTTTCAGACAATCTTTAATTAAATTGTCATTACTTTCCTTTCTCAAGCATAGAGTTATTCTGGATATGTGGGACTTGGGGAGTTGGGGGATGGATGACGAAACGAACATTTGTTTATGGTGCTGTCATTCTATTGACCGCAAATTTCTTAAACCGTGTCTTAGGATTTATCTATCAATACCTAATTATGACCCACATCGGTGGGGAGGCTTTTGGCTTATTTAATATGGTTTTTCCCATGTACATGCTAGCTCTTGTCTTTACTACGGCAGGTATACCCTTAGCAGTTTCTAAAATGATCTCCGAAGCTATGTCCCTGAATAATACAGTACGTGCTCAAAGTATTTTTCGTACAGCTCTTGTTTTCTTAACCGGTTCAGGTGCCGTAATTTCGCTTCTTCTCTTCTTAGTTTCTCCTTATCTGGCAGAGCGTTTATTTCCCGATCCACGTGTGCTCAGACTTTTCCTCATTTGCACTCCGGCAATCTTCGTGGTCTCTATTTCCTCTGCTTTTCGAGGCTATTTTCAAGGGATGCAAAACATGCTTCCCACTGCAATCAGCCAAATCTGCGAGCAGCTAGTACGCGTATCCGTTGGATTTATGACTGCCTATACTCTCTTACCGCGCGGTATAGAATGGGCAGCCGCGGGTTTAGCTTTAGGCATGTTAGCGGGCGAAATCGTTGGCCTCTGCGTCATAATTCTTCAATATATGCTCCAAAAAAGAAAAAAGCCATCTCAGGTTAATGAAGCGGAGCATGCACTGCAAACCATGAGAGAGCTTTTTCACTTAGCTTATCCGGTAACCATCGGAAGACTCTTTTCCACAGGCTTATCGTCCCTAGACGCTATGCTGATACCTCAACGCTTGCAAGTAGCCGGATATACTGCCCGTGAAGCGACAACTCTGTTCGGTCAACTTGGCGGAGCAGCCTTTACCCTACTCAATTTCCCCAGCGTATTCACCTTTGCCTTGGCTACCTCCCTCGTCCCTGCCATCTCGGAAGCAGCGGCCAGAAAACAAATGCAAATCGTCAAGCTCCGCAGTGCCCAAGCCATTCGGATGACTATTTTCATTGGGGTACCCAGCCTGATTATCCTGTTCTTCTTTGCCGACCCCTTCAGTGCCTTCTTTAAAAGCAAAAACACCAGCAACGTTCTACGCCTGCTGGCCCTAGGGGGGATATTTTCCTATCTTCAACAAACATCCACCGGAATTCTTCAAGGATTAGGCAAGGTACAGCTCCCGGTGCTTAACTCCATCATTGCCGCCGGCATTCGTATTCCCATCCTCTTTACCTTAACAGCCTCTCCTCTCTGGGGACTTAAAGGAACCGCCCTCGCTTATGTCTGCGGTTATTTTATATCGTCATCCTTAAACCTAGCAGCTATTGTTCGTTATACGGGGATGCCTGTGAACCTAAGGGAATTTCTTCTGCAACCCCTCATTGGGGGAATCGGTATGATGTTAACCTTCCGGTTAGTCCATCCCTTCTTTGCTTTCCATCCTTTAGCCTTTTTTCCGGAAATCATTCTGGGCGCAGGAGTCTACTTCGTCATCATATTTCTAAACGGCGGGATCAATCGTGACGATTTGCGCAGAATCCCTTGGTTAGGCAAATTTCTTCCTCGCTAAAGTTGGCAATTGCCTAAAAGATTATTTCGCAAGCCACTGCTTGATTTCTTTTCCGTATTGCCAATAGGTAAGGAGCATCGTTATCCCCACAACAATCACCAATAATATTTTGTATATGAAGAATACCTTAATTACCGTGAGCACACTTAGCAATAAGGCAAAAAAAGCGGGTAAAACTAAAATCTTAGTCCACCTTTTATCTCTATTCTTGAGCTTTTCCGGGGAGGAAAAAACAAAAAGGAACAAGAAAAAATAAAACAAAAAGGTTCCAATAATCAACTCAGCTTCCTCCCTTAACAATTAAGCTTAAATTCTCCAGAATTTCTTTACTATATTTCCTTTCATCTTTGTAAAAGATAGAATTGTCTCGATTAAACAGATGAAAGGAGATGGATATCTATGAATCGCAGTAACCGCTCCGCTGGCATATTGCCCAAATCTGTTTTGGACGAGTTCAAAATGGAGGTTGCTTCCGAATTAGGTCTGACTGATAAAATCCAATCACAAGGTTGGGCCAACATGACTTCTCGAGAATGCGGTCATGTAGGAGGTAGAATCGGTGGGAGCATGGTCAAAGCCATGATTCGCCGAGCCGAAGAGAGTCTTAAAAACGGTAATCTTTGAACAAGACTTCGTTCGGAGGGGCACTCTGAACGTTTGTCGAGTCCATACTGGACTTAACCGCTCTCTATCATCGCAGCCTATAAGGAGACTTAGAGTGGGTTAGCCCAGTGATAATCAAACATAGGAGTACAGAAAGTCTGTACTCCTATGTATTTGTGAAGTTCAATGTAGCAAAGCCCTCACGTATTTGATTAAGCTTCTCATAATCGGTTAAATCACTATGCATTGGGGTTAATGAAATATAGCCTGCTTGGATTGCATAGAGGTCTGTTTCTTGATCCATCTCCGGTGATACAGTACCTGCCTGCCAATAATACTCCTTGCCATAGGGGGCTTTGCGATGTTCAAAGACATTTTCATAGACAGCTTTACCAAGCTTAGTGATGCGAACCCCTTTCCACTCGTTTTCGGACATGGGTGGAATATTAACGTTTAACAAGCCTGAGCGGAATAATTTTGGTTCTTGCAGGATTTTTGCCACAAAATGAGCTGCCGGTTCATAATCTGAAGCAGAAAAGGCAGCTAAAGAAACAGCTATAGCGGGTATGCCCAGCAGCACACCTTCCATGGCTGCGGAAACTGTCCCGGAATAAAAGACATCAGTACCTAAGTTCGGGCCATTATTAATCCCTGAAATCACCAAATCCGGTCGCGGAATAATATCCCCTTGGATGGCCAATTTTACACAGTCTGCAGGCTTGCCACTGACAGCATAGCCAGTTCCATGTTCAAGAGGGTGTTTAGTGATAAATAGTGGTTCAAATAAGGTAATCGAATGCCCTGTAGCCGATCGTTGACTATCAGGGGCTACGATCGACAATTGATAGCCTTCCTTGGCGAGGACTGAATATAAGGTTTGAAGCCCTTGGGCAAAATAGCCGTCATCATTCGTTAATAAAATATGCATTGTACACTCCAAACTACTCGACTTCGTATACCGAAATAGTCATAGTATCTTCTTTCTTACTTAGGCCAAACATTAAATGGTGCTCTTTAAGATTTTTGTTCAGAAAATCTACGACTTTGTAGAGTTCTGAATTTATTTTTAGCTTCTGGGTTCCTATGAGCTCTATTTTTCCCGATTTTCTATCCATAATTCTCATCCTTTAGCCTTAGGCCTTTTTAGTTGCCAGAAACATCTGGGAAGCTTTGGCGTTATTGCTTTATGAGCGCAAACCCTTCCGCACGAGTCACTTCATTGGTTTTAAAAATCCCCCGTACTGCAGAGGTCAAGGTTCGAGAACCCGGCTTTTTAACTCCGCGCATGGTCATACACATATGCTCGGCCTCAATGACAACAAGCACTCCTCTGGCATTCAGCATACTCATGACTGAGTCCGCAACCTGTCCAGTTAAGCGTTCTTGTAGCTGTGGTCGTTTGGCATACCCTTCAACAACCCTGGCAATTTTCGACAAGCCTGTAATCTTTCCTTTGCGTGGTATGTAGGCCACATGGGCTTTGCCATAGAAGGGAACAAGATGATGTTCGCACATAGAATAAACCGGAATATCCTTCACAATGATCATTTCTTCATGATCCTCGGAGAACTGTACCTTTAAATGCATGCTAGGGTCCTCATGAATCCCTGCAAAAACCTCTTGATACATTCGGGCAACTCGTTTGGGCGTGTCTAATAATCCTTCCCTTTGGGGATCTTCGCCTATTGCATCTAGGATCATTGTCACCGCTTGTTCAATCTTTTCTAAATCAATACTCAAATCTCCATACTCCTCCCGTAGGGATTTATATCGGAATTATCTCTCCAAGGGCGAGATATTTGCCTTATATTATAGCAGACTGTTATTCATTCTCTTAGCAAATCATAACAAATCTATAAAAAAAGGCAACTAGAAATCTGACAAAAAAAGAAAAAAGGCTGAAAGCCTTCTTATAACCTATGCTAGTTTTAAGGATTTGTTATAGCAATCGACGGCTGCTTCATAATCAAAAAGGTGATCATAGATGTTACCGAGCAACGCCCATCCTTCCGAATGCTCTGGGTTGATTTTCAGTAAACGATAGAGAATTTCAATCCCGCTCTCCCAATTCCCTTTCTGGGCATAACAGACAGCTAGGTTATATAAAATTACCGGATTGGCTTGGGCTAAGTGAAGTGCTTCTTGATAATATTCCGTAGCTTTTCTGGTTCTTCCCAGCTGAACAAGGGTATACGCCATATTATTGAGTAAAACGGGATCCTTCTGACATAAGCTTTGAGCACGTTCTTGTAGTTTTAGGGCTTCAATTGATTGACCTAGGTTTTGATAAACAGCCGCAAGATTACATAAAGAATCATAATGAGCTGGATCATGTTTTAAAACCTGACGATATAAGCGAATTCCCTTTTTATGTTCATTAATTTGGATATAGCAATAGGCTAAACGCGCTTTGAGATCCGGATAATAATCGTAGCGAAGAGCTTTTTCAAAACTGTGAATAGCTTGGGACATCTGCTCTAATTGCAGATGAGCTTCGCCTTTCATTTCCCAATACAGAGAGTTATGGGGCTTCAGTTCGCAACAACCTTGGAAGCAGCATAAAGCTTCGTAAATTTCACCATGCAAGGAATAAATTGTTCCCAGACGGTAAATAGTTTCAGCCTTCTTCGGATTAGCACGAATTGCCTTGCTCAGAGCATCAACAGCTCCCTGCCAATCCTCCTTTTCCAGTAGACAATCCGCTTGTAACTCGAGGCATTCTGAACGCTCAGGTGCCGCAGCTAAGGCTTTATTCAAGCATACTAAGGCTTCTTGGATCAAGCCCTGACCCATATAACAGCGAGCCATTAAGTATTGAATTTCCCCCTCATGGCGGTCATACCTACCCCAGATTCGTTCTAAATAATCCCGAGCTTCTTGAAAGGCTTGCAGGTCAATAACATGCTTAACCACCTCAAATTGGGGCTTCTCCGCATCTTGCTGCAACAGCACTAAACAATGTTCTAAGGATTTACTGTCGTTACCGCTAAATAGCCAAGGGGAATGCTTCAGTCGGTTAAGCCAAGAATACTCTCTTAGCGGTTTTTTCTCCGTAGCCAGAGGAAACATAAGGCGTCGCTCCTTTACCTCGTTTTGAGTATATTTCGAGCGACTGGAATTATTTTCCTTCTTTAAATTCCCTAAACCATCCGTCAAATCATGCCTTGAATACAGAGAATACCACGCAATCTTAGCTATTAGCCTTATGAATCGTGAAGATAAAGCAAAAAGCGCGTTATTCTAACGCACTCTTGCATTTATCGCAATAACCATAGAATTTAAGGTCATGGTCAATGACATGGTAACCATTGCGTTTCTCGATTTCAGCTTCTAAGGATTCCAGTAAATCCTCATCGAACTCAGATACCTCACCGCATCGCACACAAATTAAATGGTGGTGGTGATGCTCATCTTGTCGGTTAAATTCATAACGACTACGACCATCACCAAAATCGTTCTTCTGGAGAATTCCAAGCTCCGCAAGAAGATCTAAAGTCCGATAGACTGTGGCCAGTCCTATATCAGGATAGTTATTTTTAACCATCATGTAGGTATCCTCTGCACTCAGATGTTGATCCTCATGTTCTAAAAAGGCCTTCAAAATGGTTTGTCTTTGCGGGGTTAATTTATAGGAATGATGACGTAAAAGATTACATATTTTCTGATACTCATCTTTGCGTTCTTCTAGATTAATCACCGGCGTCTCCCCCATCATCTCTAATTTAACCACGGTCAAAAACTTCGAAAGCAGCAAACTTCAGATAATCTGTTTCAGGACTCCCTAAGAGCACCGGATGATCCACCCCGGCACGACGAACTTCAATGAGACGTAAGACCTTTTTGGCATCTACAGCCGCACTTTGTACCATCTCTAAGAACTTATCCATACTAAGATGGTGGGAGCAAGATGCAGTAATTAGAATTCCACCGGGGCGAACAAGCTTTAAGCCTTGCAAATTGATTTCTTTATAACCGCGGAGAGCACCTGCTAAGGCCTTGCGGTTCTTGGTAAAGGCAGGAGGATCCAAGATGACCACATCCCAGGAATTTCCCTCCTTAACTTGTTCTCGTAAATAGTCAAACACATTTGCTGTGACAAAATCCGTGCGATGTAAAAAGCCATTTTGCAAAGCATTGTGTCTGGCCATTTCAATGGCTTTTGCCGAGATATCCACACTGGTTACTTTTTTAGCCCCAAATAGGCAAGCGTGAAGCATGAAGGAACCGGTATGGGAAAAACAATCCAAAACCTCTGCTCCATCCCAGAATGGGTTCTTAACTTCTTTCCCTCGCTGATCAAAGGGGGTACCATCTCTAAGTGTTATTCCGTGTTGCAACCCCCAGCCCTTCATCAATGGTTTAAGAGAGGCACGATTCTCCCTTTGATCAAAAAAATATCCGGTTTTTTGACCTTCAGCTACATCTACCGTAATTTTTAGGGAGTTTTCCACTACCGTGATTTGAGTGTCGAAGGCTTCGCCAATGAAGCCCGCTCTTTGCTCGAGCCCTTCTAATTCGCGTACAGATACATCGCTACGCTCATAGATACCGCGCGGGGTAAATACTTGTCTTAGGGCAGAATACAGCCACTCTCTTCTTTTGTCCATCCCTTTGGCAAGGATTTGCACGACCAGGATATCTTCATACTTATCCACGATCACTCCCGGCAGAAAATCCGCCTCACTATGGATGACTCGGCAGGAGCTGGCTTCGGGTAAGAGCTTTTGTCGTCTTGACCAGGCTTGCTTAACCCGCTGGAGAAACCATGCTTGATCGATCACCTCATCCTGATGATAAGAAACTATCCGGACTGTGATTTGTGAGTCGGCGTTATAAAGCCCTTGGGCGAGAAAAAAGCCTGCATGATTATAGACTTGCACGAGATCCTCTTCATCGCTTGCCTCCCCTTCGATCCTTTGAATCTCGCTTTTATATATCCAAGGATGACCTTGTTCCAACCTTTTACGTCGATTGGCTACTAAAAAAACCTTTATATCTGTCAATGGAGCGTCCGCCCTTTCTATCCCTCAGTATACTCTTTAAAATATAACGCGAAAATTAAAGAAAGGAAAGCTTTTCTGCTTTCCTCAAAGTAAATTTTACTTGATTAGGATAAACGGTCTCTTAAAATTTCCACGATTTCTTCGGCACTTCGTCCTGCCGCATGAATCACCGGCACCCGAAATTTTGCTTCGTCAGCCAAAATATCTGTCCCATCCCCTTTGACCACAATAGCACTCACATTTCTTAATACATCATCCTCTAAGGGCATGGTGTGGAATCCGGCCGTATGTAATTCCTGCAATACATTGGTGAGGCCATCTTCGACTGCAATTTTTTTATACATCACATCAACCTCCTCACCATTATTCTTCCATAACTTTGACCAATCTATGCCGATGAAATTAATAACTAAAATTCAAAAATATCAAGATAAACTTCTTCATAATTCGGTGAGACCTGAGGAACCTCGAGGACATAGCGAGGAGATGGGTCAGCCAAGAGGATCTCCACCTTACAGTGAACAATTCCTGGGGCGCTTATCTTCCATTGCAGGGCTCCTAAATGAGGTGGTGTTCGTTCTAAGATCAAGGAATAGGTCCCTTTATACTCCTTGCCCTCCAGAGAAATTTTACGAGGGAGCTTTGACACAGGTACAAAATCATCCATCTCGAGGATAGCGAAGGGCTTTTGACTTTCTAACTTTATTTTCACGCTATAGGGTTCACGACTATATTTCATAGACATCTTGAAGTTCAAAATACGTTCACCCGTATCCGTAACGGAGACCCTCGCTTGCAAAGGAGCTGTTTCTGTGGGTATGGGTAATTCAAGAGTTCTACGGTCTATTCCCAGTCTCAATCCTTTTGCATCTAGCCCCTTTATTAAACTAGGGGGCAGGGTATCACTACCGGAGATTCCCAACTTCACAGCCTCCCCATCGCTCCAGATCGTTTGAACCCTAACTGGCTGGGGATGGGCTTTGCTATAGCTTGGGATTAAACCGGATCCGAGGATAATGCTAACCCCACCTATAAGGGCCGGAAGCCATAGTTTCTGAAGAATCTTTGCCCAAGGTCTTTTACCTTGCTCAATGACATACAGTCCCCCTAATAGGACAGGTATAAAGAGCATTCCATAAAGTAAAATAAAGACGAGGGGATAGACATGGAGGGTTTCATAAAAACTGGACCATTGCTGAGAATTTAGTAATTCCCAATGAATTTTGTAAATAAAATAGGGGCCGATCAGCACCCAAATCATGCTGGGAAAATATCGAAATAGGTTAAAACAGATGAGCCAAAAGAGGAAAGGAAACGCCAAATCTATCCGGTAAAGCCCTAGCACAATCGTCAGAAGCAGGAGCATCACCGTTCCCACTAACCAATAAAGCCTTCCCTCCTTTGGTCTAGGTAATCTTCTCAGAATCCTGAAAGCGATAACCATCGTACACACAAGCAAAATAATTCTAAGAGCTAGAAACGCTTCAGGATAAGCTTGCCAAACAAACACTCTTCCTTTTGCGAGCTGCCAAAGCCACTCCCCTATTCCACTTATAAAGCTAACGAACACTGCAGCTAGGGGAATTCCTATCCCCATAACCGTATATCCTTTAAAATCCCCACTATACAGTGGATCTTGTGTTCTCAAGCTCTGCACAATCGTGTAAATAGTAAAGAAAATGCCCATGACGAAAAGAAATCTTAACCCTAGGGTCGGGATAATGAATAGATAAGAGCCCAATTGAAAGGGTAGATAATAGGCGTCCCAGCTCTTTTGTCCACTCCCAGTCACGGAAGCCAGTTCGACAAGCTTGGGTATTAATTGCCCCATGGTTTCTATGCTCTGGAGGGTGACTTTCTCAATGCGGTCCTCGGGGCGATGGTAATATCCATGAGCACGTC
The DNA here is from genome assembly GCF_038181555.1 of Desulfitobacterium sp. THU1. Classification (NCBI taxonomy): domain Bacteria; kingdom Bacillati; phylum Bacillota; class Clostridia; order Eubacteriales; family Desulfitobacteriaceae; genus Desulfitobacterium; species Desulfitobacterium sp. THU1. Next base: position 57,204 of record NZ_JBBWUA010000008.1, read on the forward strand.
CGGCGATTCCAAGCCCCAGAGCAGGAATGCTCTGATCTAAAAAAGGACTAAAATCACTATTGCCGCCTTGGGATCCTTCTCTGGTCATCACGGCAAAATCTCGGCTTACATGGAAGGGAATTTGTTCTTGACGAGCAATACGCACCACCTGTTGAACCAATTCTGGAGGAGAGGAGGTTTTCCCGGCGATATCTATCTCTAAGGGGGCGCCCACCATGTCCACATTCAACATCCATTGGATAGCGGACATGTCACTCTGAGCAGCAAAATAACTTGAGCCGACCAGCCCACTTTCTTCCGCTCCAAAAAAGACAATCTGGTAACTCTTCTCGTGCTTTTCTTGCCCTAAAACCCTAGCGATTTCTAACAACACACCCACACCCGAAGCGTTATCAACTGCTCCGGGTGCTGATACATCGGCACTATCATAATGTGCTCCGAGCAGGATGGTCTCTGGCTGCTCTCCCGGTAGTTCGGCAATTATATTGCGGCTACTGATCACTTGTATTCTATTCTCAGGCACCAGGGGGTTATTAGGAACCACAATTTTGCTAAAAGGTTGCTCCCTTACCTTCCAACCCTGTTGCTCCAAAATATAATATAAATATTGGGCAGCCTTCTGCTCATTTTTACTTCCGGCTGGTCGAGGACCGATATTTTCCGTCAAATGACGGATATGTTCATAGGCTTTATCTGCTGAAAACTCCGTTACCCCTCTACTTGGTATCGAAGCGACCTGCCCCGCTTCTGGTGATATGTTCTCCTTGACGGTTAATGAACAAAATACAAACAGGATTATGAGTATCAAGAGAAAGCTATGTCTATTTTTTCTCATCAAGATCCTGCCCCTTTTCATTTCTATACTTGAGTATGTCTATGTGAAAAGGAGAAATTCTATGCCAACCAGATTTTTTCAACTGGGCTCTTTATGCTATAATGTTATAGAAGAATTCATACAATTTGCGATGAGTGCTTTAGAATTATTTAGGAGTCGAAAAAGTTATGAGGAATCGGTTTCTCCCCATCATCCTGATCCTTAGCCTTTTCCTTACAGGCTGCTCTATAAATATTAAGAACCTGTTTGTAAAAGAGAACGATGCTCCCGTCTCCAATCTTGCCGCCGAAGCCTTGTATTTTGATGCTAGCAGTGCCCGTGCCAAAACCATAGAGCTTATTGATTCTGCCCAAAAGTCAATCTATATCGAACAAAAGATCTTCTCCGATGCAGCTCTCAAGGAATTAATCATCAAAAAAGCCACCAGCGGCATAGAAGTTCGCATTCTGCTCGACCAATTTGAAACACCGAATAAAGCGACCTTAAACGAGTTCAAAAGCCAGAACATATCTGTACAGTACTATCCGGCACGTAAAGGTCAAACAAATGAGGTCAAGTTTCTTATTGTGGACTTAAAGGAAGCTATCGTTTATTCATTTCCCTGGACCAGCGAGGGCTTTAAGACCCATAATCTTGCTGTTTCTTTAACGGGACGTTCCGTTGCGAAGCTAGCTAATGTGTTTAATCGCGATTGGATTTTTACTACGACCCTCTCCCTCGACCTTCCCCAAGAGACTGCTTTAGTGGAAGACAGTATTGTTGTGGCAGCCAATGTCAATGTCAAAGCTCAGATCCTTGATCATATCCAAAAAAGTGAGAAAACCATCTGGACCACTGTCTCACATGCGACAGATACCGAGATTGTGAATGCCTTCATCGAGGCTGCCGCTAAGGGCCTAGATGTGAAATTGATCGTCGATTCTAATATCATGCCTAGCAGTTATCCTGAAACCTTGCTAAAACTCCAAGACGCAGGAGTACAACTTCGTTATTACAATTCACAGGCTCAGCCTTCCTTGGATTTGAATTATGGTATATTCGATGGTAATACCTTTATCTTTAGTAGCTCTGGATGGGGGTACAAGGCCTTTGTTATGAACCATGAGCTCTCGATTACTGTTCCCTCCCCCACCGCCACTCAAGAATTGATCACTCAATTCGATCAAGATTGGGGAAACAGCTCCCCTACCGTTCCCGCTCAGAATCCATCTAAAGAAGCCTAGGTTCAAAAAAATAGGCTAAAATGTCCCGTATTCCAAAAAGCAAGCCAGATAGGAGACCTCCTATTCTGGCTTGCTTTTTGTCGTGATACCGCTAGTAGATTTTATTTCGTCATCTAAATGAGAATGGTCAGCTATCACCAGGGGCTTGATATCACCATCATCATAGAACTCAAAAATATTCACAGCCGTATTATGTTGCCAAGGGACATCTTCCCATTGTTCTACCGGAATTCCCAATGCCTTCTTCACAATCAACTGCAGAGTCATACCATGAGTGACGATACAAAGTGTTTCCCCCGCATGGTGTCGGGCTAGCTCTTGAACAAGTAGCCAAGCTCTGTCGGTTACCTCCCACATGGTTTCCCCGCCAGGAATCTGGATCTGGTGAGGCCCTTTATCCCAAATCGCAAACAATTCCGGATAGAGCTTCCGCAAATCCCACCAGCTTTTACCCTCCCATTCTCCGAAGGACAATTCACGCAAACCGGGATGGAGCAAAACCTCCTGTAAACTCAGTTCCTGACGGATTTCGTCAGCCGTAGCTTGGGCGCGCGGCAAATCACTGGAATAGATTCTCGTAATTCCTTCCCCTTGCAGACGCTGTCCGAGCCTGCGTGCTTGTAATATCCCTTTTGTAGTAAGCGGTGAATCCAGTGCACCTTGAACGCGGCCTTCGATATTCCAGAGGGTCTCACCATGACGAGTAAAAATAATTTTAGTCATACATCCCCCTAAAGAATTTTTTAATTTAAGCAATAAGCAAAAAATCTAAAATAAAAAACAATGGTAGGGAAAATCCCTACCATCCCCGCCTTGCCGTAAAACTCTAGGTTTCTGACCCTGCTCTCGCAGGTGGGTACCCGGATAAATCTTTCCACCTTCCCCACGAAGTGGGGCCTGACGTACAGGATCCATCACGACAGCTCCCGTGTCATAAATAGGATCAAAACCAAGATATTCTACGAACAACGCAGGATACATTTTTATTATAACACTTATGCTATAAAATACACCATGAAAGAGCTGGAAAATCATCTTCGATAAAGCTTGTCTTCAATCTCAGCCAGGCGATCCTGCAGAAGAGCGATGGTCATTTCTTGAGTTCTTATTCTCCGACGTAGCCCATCCATAAGATGTTCTAACTCATAAATCTTTTCTTTAAATTCACCTTCGTCGGAATCCATAGTTGAAGTTGTAGGAAAATCTGGTTCTTGTGCAGGAGCGGGCTCTGGAGCAGATTCGTAATCAGGTGCTGAAGAAAGTTGAGAGATTGGGGTAGAAATGTCCTCAGATTTTGCATCCGATTGCATCAATTTGAAAATTCCATAACGCGAATTGCGACCAGGATTGATTTCTAGCCAACCCTCAGCTGATAATGCCTCAAGGGCACGTTTCATCGTGCTACTGGCTGCTCCTGTCGCTCTTTGAATTTCGGAAAAGGCAATTTCAAATTCTTTTCCTTCATTTCTTTTCGACTGTTTCTCAAAAAATTCCTTAAATCGCTGATTCGTCTTATCTCTTAAGGCCAAGAAACCATCTCCCCTGCCGGATGATCCGGTAATATCTTAACTCATTATAAACCTAAATTTTAGAAAAATCCAATTTCTTTAAACTTAACCCTTTTGAAGCATACTCCACCATGCACACGCATAGATTCTATTAGTCAAAGGAGGTATGACCTATGCCCAAATCCTTTAAATTTAATCTCATCCTTAAAGGAATATTAATCGCGTCTGGTATTGCTCTGCTCCTTTCCTTAATTCTTGGCCTCTTATTAACCTTCACACCCCTGCGTGAGTCCTCTTTGGCTTATAACATTATCGTTGGGGTCAGTGTTTTCCTTGCTGCAGCGCTCACTGCCTATCGTGCCGGTACGAAAGGCCTTTATTACGGAATCGGAATTGGCATTGCCTTTATTATTTTGTTAATCATCTTGTTCACAATTTTGAGTCCGGATACCCTTTCCTGGTTAGAGTTAGGTGAAAAAACTATCATCTGCTTAGCCACAGGTGGGATTGGTGGAATCATCGGGGTCATCATCCGTAGATGACACAAAGCTAATTCCCCAGATTCCGCGGGAGATTGAATCTTGAAATTAAATAATAAAGATAATTGCTTTCTAATCTCTCCCAAAAGAGTTAAAATAGTAGTAAAGAATCTATTTGGGAGGGTTTTTTATGTGCGTTGAAAAAACTCCTTGGGAGCTTGTCATAGACTTTCATGGTCACACCTGCCCAGGTATTGCCCTAGGTTATCGGGTTGCCCAACTAGCTCAACGGGAGATGGGCATTCGGCCCACTCCAGATTCAGAAGTATTAGTCAAAGCCTATACTCAATCCTGCGCAGTTGATGCCATGCAGATCTTAAACAAAGCCACCCTTGGCCGTCGTGCCCTGATGATCGAAGAGACCCAACAGCACCTTTACCAATTTCACTTCACGGGAACTCAAGAAATACATCAATTTAGAATTGCTCAAGAAGTAATTGAGCATTTAGCTGCCTTCAATATTCAAAGTCTGAGTCCACGGGAAAAGCAAAACAAGATCCTAGAAGAGGTTCAATATGTGCTCTCAGTAGAAGAATCTGCCTTCTGTCATTATGAACTAATTCCCGGAGAACTAAAAAAAACAGTCCCTCATAGATAACAACTGCAAAATAACAACAGTTATAATAGCGATAGTTGTTAGTAAATAAAAGATTAGGTAATATAAAGTTAGGTAAATAAAAAGAAGCCGTGCAGGCTTCTTTTATTTCTTATCGAGCATTTAACTTTGAGTAAAATTTATCATTTGTTGATGTGTCCGGAAGATCGGCAAAACGTGCTTCTTTGCCCGATGGTTTTTTCGCTTGATCATAGTAACTAGAATGCTTAGATTTACTGGTCCATCTGTCCGAAGCTAATAATACAATAAGAGCACCAAGAGCAACAATACCCATTATCCATTGAAATAACATAATTATGACACCTCCATTATTATTTTAGAGCCTGACAGCAGAATGTCAAGAGTGCAAATTCAACCATTCACCTATCATTATATACCATTGAGGGAATCTTTGCTGACAGAATATTTCGATTAGTCTATACTAAATCCAAACACTCCTCAACCCTTTTCCACCCGGGCAATAGCCCCTTCCCCATCAAGCAACAGATGGGGTTTTTTTATTTTTGCTTACTGCTTATTGTGAGGGAAGATCTTTTCCCATTGGATCTCTATGCGGTCTCCCGGAATGAGAGGGGTTGTGAACTCTGCTTCTTGACCATTTTTCTTCAAGGATAACCTGGCATTGGCAGGCATCCCCTGAGGTATCTTAATATGAGGAAGCAAATCTGAAAGTATTGGCCTGGTTTCATAACCCTCAACGATCAGTTCCATTCCATCTTCCACTTTATCCTGCCCGGTGAGAATTTTGCCACGGGAGAGCACACGGCGGATTTGGGGAGGAAAAAGAACCTCTTCACCATTGACACAAAACACCATAGGTCGCGGATTTAATTGTAAATCCTTAATCGTAAGCTCTTTCACTCGGATGATTACCTCATCACCGGACTGAATAACCCGCTCGAGGGTTGCTTTTTGTCGGTTGACAAAAATTTCTCTTGTTTCGGGAATGGTATGTTCCTCACCGTCAATTTTATAACGTATCTCCGTCCGTTGATAATTCTTTTCCTGAAGAAAACGCAACAAATCCTTTATTGTTCGATTACTCGCTACCTCTATCTTGGCGCCATCGATAACGTTCATATGATCTTCTACCAGATGACCATTACAATAGATTTGCGGAGAGAAAAGCAGTGGTTGGTCATTAACCTTGATCTTCTTTGCTAGTACGCTGGGAATCAATTCGGCAAAGGTTATTTGTGCATCTTTCCCATCGACTGCGGGTTTGAATTCAATGGTATCGCCCTGCTTGAGTTCTTGGTCCAATTTTACCTCTTGACCATTGAGAATAAATTGTGCTGGTTTTCCGAATTCACCCTTGAGGATCTTCATCTCCCCGTTAAATTCAAAGGTTAAAGCCGAGCCTGGTCGACCCACAAGCAGTCTTGGTGCTATTCCCGCCGCCAGCAGCGCATCTGAAACTGTCGCTAATTGCAATTCAAAGACTTGGACGGGGATGTCATTGACGTGTACCGAAAAGTATTGTAACCCTTCACCTTCTAAGGTAGATATGCCAATCCCGATGGGGGTTATGGCGTCCGGTCCCTTGAGTGTTTCGTCACCCGAGACCCCCTGAATTCTTTCACGGATTTGGATACCCACTCTATTTCTCGGCATTTCGAGAAGTTCACAAAGAATTTCCGTCAGATGAGGTGTTAAGCTTCCCCCACCGACGAGAATAATCGCATGGGGATTCCTTTGATTGAGGCGAAGTAATTCCCCAGCTATCTTTTGAGCTAACTCGAAAACAACTGGGCGAATTACTTCGATAACTTCTTCTTGATCTATCGTTATTTCCGCCCCAAGAAAATCTGTAAAGGTAACTTGAGCGTTTGAATTCAAGCTACGCTTGATTGTTTCTCCGGTTTTAAAATCCACCAGATAATGCTGGCAAATCCTTTCCGTGATTGCGTCCCCTGCCATGGGCACCATCCCATAGGCAAAAAACGATCCATTTTGGGTCAAGGCAATATCAGAAGTACCCGCTCCCACATCAACTAAGGCAAGATTCATTCGTCTCATATCCGGTGGAATGGCTGCTCTTCCGGCCGCAATGGGCTCTAAGGTTAAGTCCCTCATCTCTAAGCCAGCTCTGGTAATTACTCCTGTTAAGCCATCGATTACCGTACGAGGTAAAAATGAGGCAATCACCTTAACCTGGACCTCTTTTCCTCTTTGTCCGATCAGCTTGGCTAGGCTTTGCCCTTCCAAAAAAGCTTCAATTGTACTATATCCAACACAATGGTACGAGGTGCCGTCTTCAGGCTGTAGCTCACGCAGGGCATGTTCTACTGCTTCCATTTCGAGAGCAAAAACATCCTCTCTTTCCCATATAATAGGAACAAGATGCGATTTTTGCGCAGTAGCCACAACGGTTTTAAGCGCTCGCCCAGCCGCAGCAACAGATACATAGCATAGCTTCCTCTTAATCTGTGCCTCTAGCTCCTCTTTCACCCATCGCACAGCTTCTGCGACTGCTTCAACATCGTGTATCTGGCCGTCATACATCGACCGCTGGCGATGCTCTGTTTGAGCCCGCGCGATGATTCGATAGCCCTCCGTAGTCTTTTCCATAATAAGCCCCATTACCAAGCGTGTGCCAATATCTAAAGCAAATACTTGTTCCACACTGATCACCTCAAATGCAAGAATTCTACCTAATGTGCTTAATTTCCTCTATCTTCGTTTTTTCTTTTCTTGTCTTTGAGTTATGACTTCTTAAATTGCTAACTGATTGGCTAGATCATAGAGAGCTTTATTCAGTGGTCTCCGCTCTCCATAAGCAACTTCTAGGGGCAAAGAAACGATTTCTTGATTCACATAGGCTGTCATACGATCCGTCTCGCCGGCACAGAGGATTTCTACCGCCTTGCCACCCATCTGGGAAGCTAAGACAATATCCAGGGCACTGGGACTTCCTCCCCGTTGTATATGCCCTAAAATCGTGACTCGGGTCTCAAATCCAGTACGTTGGCGAAGTTCTTCCCCTAGATGCAAAGCACTAGCTGCACCCTCTGCGACAATAATAATACTGTGATTCTTCCCTCGCTGATGACCTCGTGCTAACTTAGCCATAATATCATCCAGATCCGGCTTGATCTCGGGTACGATGATAGTTTCTGCGCCACAAGCTACCCCCGACTGGAGCGCAATATTCCCACAATCCCGCCCCATGACCTCGACCAGGAAGGTGCGATCATGAGAAGTTGCTGTATCGCGAATTTTACTTACGGCCTGCACCACATTATTTACGGCGGTATCAAAGCCAATGGTCAAATCCGTTCCTGCAATATCGTTATCAATCGTGCCTGGTATACCTACAATCGGTATTCCTTGGGCCGAAAGAGTTTGTGCCCCACGAAAAGAACCATCTCCGCCAATAATGATTAAGGCATCAATATCACGATAACGCAATTGCTCTGCCGCATTTTTTTGCCCTTCTGGAGTCATCATCTCTGGAGAACGGGCCGTCATAAGCATTGTTCCCCCGCGATGAATAATATCTGCTACAGCCCCCAAATTCATATCGATGAATTCACCATGGATAAGTCCTTCGTAACCCTTTTTTACCCCAAGAACTTCAAGTCCATGATATATCCCCTTGCGCACTACAGCTCGGATGGCTGCATTCATCCCCGGTGCATCTCCACCACTGGTGAGAACGGCAACTTTTTTAATCCTATTTGTCACGCATCATACCCCATTCCTAAAATTCACGTCGTCACGAGCTTCAAAATACTCTAAGAACATTTTAGTCTTTGCACATATTTCGGGATTTTTCTTATTAAGGTCCTGAACCTGTTGATAGGATTTCATAACACTACTATGAGCTTTGTTCAGTAATAACCCTATCTCGGGATATGAAAGCTGACAGAGGCTCCGCATTCCGTAGATTGCTAGCGCCCGTGCCTCTCGCACTTGAGAAACTCTCGAAGTTCCATATATATCGTCAAGATTCGTACCCGTTATATTTGCAGCATGGCGAATGATATTGTGCGGGGTGGGACGATGACTATCCCTATTTCTTAGATAGATTAAATAGGCTGTTAAGGCTTCCTTGTCCAGAGCCCCTTCCATTCTATTAGCGTATTCAATAAAGCCTTTTAAAAGGTTTTGGGCTTCTGAAAAACTGTATATTTCCTTCGCTAGGGTCTCTAACACTTGTTCTTCTAAGATTAAATACTTAGCGTGTGCAAGCCTCTGCAGATAGTTTAAAATGTCTTCCCGGTTCGGCTGCCCAATCGGAACAGCTAATCCCCCTCGTAAACGTGAGGCAAGTTTATGCCCGAGAATATCTAATTGAGATGGTTCTCCTTGAAATCCACAAATCATTTTGCGATCACCTTGAAACAGAGCTTCGTAAGTATGAAAGAATTCTTCGATACTGTGAGCCTTACCTTTTAGCAATTCAAGATGATCAATAATCAACACAGCCGGGGTGCGGACTCTGTGACGAAATTGAGCTAGGGTTCCTTCCTGAGCTGAAAAAGCATAACTCTTGATAAAATCTTGGGCATCAAGATAGAGAATAGAGTGCTGATTCTTTAGTCGTTTAAAACACTGGAGGAGAAGTTCAGATTTCCCTACCCCTGCAGGACCGTAAATTAACGTTGAGAAAGAAGCTCGAGCAGGAGAGTATTCATTCAGAACATTTTCGGCCATACGATTAAAGTCTGACGAAAGCCAAATCATATCTCTCCCCTTCCTTTCTCAATTCTTACCATGATCTTCTCTTCCCATGTTCATCTCTGACGATGATCTATTCTTTCAATAATTTATACTTAGCCATATCTCCTAAGTTTAAATTCTCAAAAGAGGAAAAAGAGGGACATTCCCTCTCTTTCCTATGTTCACTGCCTTATGTTACAAGCGAATGATTTTTATTTATAGTCTTTAAAAGCTATGTATTCTTATAGTCTTATAGAAAATCTACTGTAACCTTTTTCATCCGCTGATCTTCGATGGGTTTATCACGATAATCGCGTTCTTCATTGGCAATGCGATCTACTTCTTCGATCCCTTCAATAACCTTACCAAAGGAAGCATACTGACCATCCAAGTGTGGTGAATTAGCATGCATAAGGAAGAATTGAGATCCTGCTGAGTTGGGGTTTGCCGTACGTGCCATGGAAATAACGCCACGATCATGCTTCAGGTCATTTTGGAAGCCATTAGCAGTAAATTCACCTTTTATGCTATAGCCGCAGCCACCCATACCGGTTCCTTGAGGATCTCCACCCTGAATCATAAAGCCGGGAATCACCCGATGGAAAATAATCCCGTCATAAAAACCTTTTTCAACTAAGGAAACAAAATTTTTCACTGTCTCGGGAGCTATCTCAGGATAAAGCTCAACCTTTATTTGGTTTCCATTTTCCATTTCAATCGTTACGACAGGCTTCTTGCCATTTAATTCTTGTTCGCTCACAGTATATCCTCCTAAAATTGAATTCTCTCCCTGATTATAACCATTTTTCAGCTCGTTTACCACGTTAATAAGTAAATTGAACTTAAAAATTTGACATTTTGTTCTTTCTATACTACACTTGCTTATTGAAATACTATATCAATAAGGAGGCACTATGCCATCATCTAGCAATAATTCGAAATGGTTCATGATTATCCTAGCAGTATCTCTAGCTATTTTTATAGGTGGTTGTTCAGCAGAGAAGCCCGTCAGCAATCTCAAACAAAATGTGGTTATCACCAGCATCTCACCCCTTGCCGACCTGATTAAGGAAGTGGGCGGTGATCGAATTCAAGTCGTCAGCTTGGTACCAACGGGCAGTGACCCCCACACCTATGAGCCAAAGGCTGATGCAGTTCGGCAGGTGGCAACAGCTAAGCTCTTTTTTGCTAACGGTGTCGGCCAAGAATACTATCTGGAAGACCTCATTAGTAATTCCCAAAACCCCGGCATCCGGACCGTGGTCTTATCTGAGGGACTCCCCATCTTAGGGGTGGAGGAGTATGATGCTCATAAAGAGGAAGGGACCCACACTGAAGGGGATGGTCATGATCACTCCCAGGGTAACCCTCATTTATGGCTGGATGTAACAAACGCTCAACATTATGTGGAAAAAATCCGTGACGTCTTGATCGAGACCTACCCTCAAGATCAAGAGGTCTTCGCCACTAATGCCCAAAACTATCTTCTGGAGCTGGAATCCTTGGATCAATGGATACAAGAGCAAATCCAGACCATTCCTGAAAATCATCGCCAAATTATCGTCTACCATAATGCTTGGAGCTATTATACAGAACGTTATGGTCTCACTGTCCTTCGTACAGTGGTTTCCGGTGAAGAATCTGAACCTCTCCCTCAGGAATACGCCCAACTCTTTCAACTGATAGAGGACCATGATGTCAAAGCTATCTTTGGGGAGGTTGGTTTTAATAACAAGCTCATTCTTCAACTTGCTCAGGATACAGGGATTAAGGTCGTAGACGATTTGTACCCTGACACCCTCGGCGTTAGTCCGGATACCGATAGCTATATAGGCATTATGAAGCATAATACCAATGCTTTTGTCTCCGCACTAAAATAATAAATCAGGCAAAAAGCTCATAACTCCGCTGATGGAAGAAGGTTTTCGAATGCATCTCCACAATTCTCAACTACCCCTGGCCGTTGAATTTGATTCGTTTTATTTTACCCTGCCCCAACGAGACATTCTATGGGATATTAATCTTAAAATTCCCAGCGGCTCATGCATAGGCATTATCGGACCCAACGGCTCCGGCAAATCAACTCTTATCAAAAGCATCGTCGGTTTGAACTCTCCCTCTCGAGGAACAGTTAAGGTGTTTGGTCAGCCTCCAACTCAAGCGTGGCGTCGCAAAATGCAGTTGGGTTATGTCCCCCAGCTTAAAACCATGGATAAGGATTTCCCCATTTCTGTTTATGAAGTCGTTATGCTCGGCAGAACCGGGCGTTTAGGATGGCTGAAACGTCCCCGAGCAGAGGATCATCACCTTGTTGAGCAGGCTTTGCAAAAGGTCAATATGCTCCAGCTAAGGAATCGTCCCATCGGCCATCTTTCTGGAGGCCAGCAGCAAAGGGTTTTGATTGCCCGAGCCCTTGCCACCGAATCGCAGCTCTTGCTTTTAGACGAACCCGCTACTGGGTTAGATATCCCTTCGCAGGAAAGTATATATCGTCTTATAGAAGATTTACATGGCGAAGGAATTACCATCCTTACCACGACCCATGATTTAGCCGCTTTGGAATATCATCATTTTGATTTAATTTTGTGTCTAAACCAAACCGTCATCGCATTTGGTGCACCCGAGGAAGTCCTCATTCCCGATATTTTAGAGCGTACCTTCATGGGAAGCCAACTAGGAGGGATCATTCGCAATGCATCTATTAACTGATCCTTTACAATATCCCTTCATGCAGCAGGCATTAATCGGAACCATTGCTATTGCAATTCTCACTGCTGTGGTGGGAACCTTTGTTATATTAAGACGTCTGGCCTTTATTGGCGAAGGTTTAGCTCATGGATCTTTGGCAGGCTTAGCGATCGGTTATCTTCTGGACTGGAATCTGTACATCGCCGGGAACATTTATACCATTGGCCTTGCTCTGTTTATCGGGGTGCTCCATGAAAAAACTAAGGTCAGCTTGGATACGGCGATCGGGATCCTTTTCTCGACCTCTATGGCCTTAGGGGTGGCGTTAATTAGCTCCCTAAAGTTCTATTCCACTAACTTAACCGGTTACCTCTTCGGCTCTGTCCTATCAATAGGTTCTTTTGATCTATTGATTATCGTCAGTTCAACTTTCTTGATTCTCTTGATTCTGACCCTTTTCTATAAAGAATTTGTCTATTATGCATTCGACCCAGAAATGGCTGAGGTAACTGGCTTACCGCGTGCTCGTCTTCATTACGCTATGCTGGCTATGATTGCCGTAACCGTAGTGGTGGCCTCCCAAACTGTGGGAATTATTCTCGTGACAGCACTCTTGACCATCCCGGCAGCCTCTGCTTTTCAATGGACACATTCTCTGAAAAAACTCGTCCTTCTAGCAATTATCTTTGGCCTATTGAGTGCCATCGTCGGACTTTATCTATCTTATTATTTGAACATTGCTTCAGGCGCTAGTATCGCCCTGACAGCTGCGCTGATTTTTTTGATAAGCTTACTTTTTTCGACCAAACGCGTCGGCCTACGTCGCAGCCTAGGTCGGGTAAAACTATCTGAGAAAGGATGACCTTCGTGAAACCTGATGATATCATCCAACTCATTCAAGAAAGAGGATATCGATTGACCACCGCTCGTAAAAAAGTGATTGGAATTTTGGCAAACCATTCAGAATTCTTAGGCGCTTACGATATTCATCATTTACTTGAACAGGAAAACACCCGTATCGGTGTTGCTTCCATCTATCGTGTATTAGACTTGCTAAAAAGTCTCGGTCTCTTGAAGTCCGAGGAGTTCGGGGTGGGTGGTGAGAAATATCGCCTGGACAACGAGCATTCACATCACCATCATTCCCACCAATTGATTTGCTCGCAATGCGGTCATACGGAAGAATTGCTGGGAGAATGCCCCATTTCCCATATTGCAGACAAGCTGGAACGGGACAGTGGCTATCAAATCGAGGAGCATTGGCTACGCTTTTTTGGGGTTTGCCCTCTTTGCCGTGAACAGTAAGGCTTGCGTGTTAGTAAAAACAATTTGAGAGGTAAAGCATTGACATCAGCTTTACCTCTCTTTTGCTATGTAATAGTTTCTCAATAGGGTACGCTACAAGGTACGCTACCGTTTTTGTTTGCGTTGTTTTAAAAACCAATAGCTGATACCGATCAAAATCAGTATGCCAATGAGTAAATCCATGCGGTGGAATAAAGGTTTTAAGGAATTCCAATTGGCGCCGAGCTTTTCTCCCACAATAATTAAAAACATACACCAAGGCAGTGATCCTAACACCGTATAAACAGCCATTTTGACCGGATTCATTTTGGCGATGCCGGCAGGAAGAGATATAAAGGTGCGAATAATGGGCAACATACGCCCCACTAATACTGTAACCTCTCCATGCTTGTTAAACAAGCGCTCAGTCCACCTGAGTTCTTTTTCCTTAATAAAGAAGTAATGACCATAACGCTGGATAAATGGCCTACCTCCTCGTACTCCTATGTAATAAGCCGCTACACCCCCAAATAGATTCCCCAAGGTCGCTGCCAGAGTAGCTGTCCAAAAGTCGAAATGCCCAAGATACACCATGTAGCCGGTAAAAGGGAGGATAATCTCACTAGGCAAAGGAATACAGGCACTTTCAATTGCCATAGCTAAAAACACCCCAAAATAGCCTAAGCTTGAGATGAGCTGAACCACGAATTCCCCTAATTGAATGAGCAGTCCTTCGAGCATCTGCTTACCTCCTATCCTAGGCTGTTAATTATATAGGGTTATATTCTTACGTGAAATCCCTTGGTTGGAACACTCAAACAGTACTTGTTTCCCATCCACTATAGTTTCCAGATACGCCCCCTTCCCCCACAAACTTTCCAAGAGCAACAGGGTCTTCTCAAGATAAACGACATCCAAATCCATTCCTTCATGAACGTGATAAAGATATAACCCTCCCTTGCCTTCATAATCCCCATCCCGGACGAGAATTCTGGGATGGCCTCCATTCACCAACTGCCTAACTAAATTATCGCGCACCTTTTCCCAAGCTGTATCCATGACCTGCCAGTGGGCTCCTACTTTACGATAATTAAAGAGATTTAGATCATGAACTAATTCCTGGTTGAGATAATTGCGAATGAACGATACATCATTCTCCATCTCGCGTATTTCAAATAAGGTTTCTGAATCAAACCGTTTTGCTAAGTCTTCCCATATTTTCACCCCTAGGTAGTAGGGATTTAACTGAAGACCGGAAGGCTGCACCACTTGACTATGCATAATCGCAAAATCCATAGACTCAGCATCTGTTAAATTCAGTTCCCGCATAATCCTAGAATGCCAGAAGGTAGCCCAACCCTCATTGATTATTTTTGTTTCGATTTGCGGATAAAAGTAGAGGGATTCTTCACGAATCATGCTGATAATGTCGCGTTGCCAATCCTTTAAGGTGGGGGAATAAGTGATAAGGTACAGCAATAAATCTTCCTCAGCAACCTTCTCCTCATTTTCCTGATCCGGCTCATCATCCCAAAGATCGGCATATTCCGAGGAAGGGATGTGTTTTTTCTTTCCGTTGCCAATGTTCTTGCCCGAGGAAGCATTATCTTCTTTCTTCTTCCCCAGATGAGCCCGAAAGTCCACATGCTCTTGAATGGCCAAAACTGCATCCAGCATTTTTTCTACCGTCTCCCGGCCATATTCTAATTCATACTCCCGTATCCTACGGGCATGAGCTTCCATGCGCACCACCATATCCTGTGGGGTCCTTTGAAAATAGCGGTTATTTTTAAAAAAATCTACGTGGGCGTAAACATGACCAATCACGAGTTTGTTTTGGATTAGCCGATTGCCTTCCAAAAGGAAGGCGTATGCTGGGTTGGAATTGATCACAAGCTCATAGATGCGGGTGAGGTTCAAATCATACTGCATTTTCATGCGATAGAAAGCCTTTCCAAAACTCCAATGAGTAAAGCGCACCGGCATCCCGTAGGCCCCAAAAGAGTAGAGGGCTTCCGGCGGACAGACTTCAAAATGCACCGGATAAAAGTCCAGACCCAATCCCTTAGCTACCTGAACAATCTCCTTGGCATGATAGCTAAGTTCAGTAACTTCATAATCCACGGACACCCCTCCTCACCTTATTTCATCGTTTCACCCAGCAGGATGCATTCCCCCACTTAGGAAAATACTGTTTTCAAGGCTTCATAAACCTCATTGCGATCCCGAATGGTCACCAAGCGGAGCTTAGGATCGTCAATACGCCTCAGGGTCGACATCAGGGTGCTGGAATAATGGGTTCTAAGAATTTCGCCGTAACCTACCACTTGACTAACTTCCACTAATTTTTGCATAAGATTCATGGCCCGAGTGTTATCTGAACCAATATTATCCCCATCGGTAAAATGAACCGGATAAATATTATAATGAGCGGCCGGGTATTCCCGCTGAATCAGTTCAAGGGCTAGCTGATAAACAGAGGAGCAGCGGGTACCCCCGCTCTCTCCTCGGGTGAAGAACTCTTCTTCCGTCACTTCTTTGGCTTCCGTATGATGGGCTAAAAAGCGCATCTCGACATTTTCATATTTTTCTCTTAAAAAACGCACCATCCAGAAAAAGAAGGTTCGCGAAATGTACTTTTCAAATTGTCCCATAGACCCAGAGGTATCCATCATAGCAATGATTACCGCATTGGTTTCATAATTGGGATGAGTCTCCCATGTTTTAAAACGCAGATCCTCGGGAGTAATGCGGAGACTCTGACTTTTACCAGTTAAAGCTTGCCTCTTAATACTTTCGATTAAAGTCCGTTTCTTATCGATGTTAGCCATCAGACCCTTTTTGCGGATATCCCTAAATTCCGGCTTATCATGGGCAATCAAGGGTCGTTTTTTATCATCTAAATTAGGTAGCTGCAATTCCTCAAAAAGGATGGCAGCTAAATCCTCATAGGTGACTTCAGCCTCGTAAATATCTACCCCGGGCTCATCCCCAGCTCCTGAATTATTACCGGCTCCATGCTTACGCACATTTTCTCGAGCGAGAATATCTCCATTCTTCATTTTTTTGGTTCCTTGTCCGGTGTGATTCCTTTTATTGTAGTCATACCGAAAGCGGAACTCTTCCAAGGACCGCATGGGGATTTTGATGGTTTTTTTACCATCACTGATGATGATACCTTCATCGACAATTAAATCACCCAGCTGCTTTTTGATGACCTCTTGTACCTTCTCCCTGTGCCGACTTTGGTCCAGATATCCTTTGCGATGGAGGCTCCAGTCCTCGCGACTGACAATAATATCGTCACTCATGGTACTCACTCCCTTAACGATTAAGAAGGGAACCGACATATTTTACAATCTCGTTGGCGCAGACAGGACAATAACCATGAAGCTGGATGAGACGGTCTGTAACTTCATTGATACGGCGCAATTGTTCTTGATCCGGATGACTTACCGAGGTGGTGACCTTGATTACATCCTTGAGGTCGGCAAACAGCTTTTTTTCGATAGCCTCTTTTAGTCTTTCATGTGAAGTATATTGAAAGCTTTTGCTTTTGCGAGCATAAATTGAGATACGTATGAGAATCTCTTCCCGAAAAGCTTTTTTAGCATTTTCCGATACCCCAATCTGCTCTTCAATACTGCGCATCAGCTGCTCATCGGGTTCAAGCTCTTCCCCGGTTATAGAATCATAGAGTTTCGTCGAGTTGCAATAGGCCTCTACATTGTCTAAGTAGTTGTTAAGCAAGGACTTAGCGGATTCTTCATAAGCGTATACAAAAGCCTTTTGTACTTCCTTCTTGGCTACTTCATCATATTCCTTACGAGCTAAAGAAATTAGGTTGACGAGATTCTCTCTTTCTTCCTTCGTAATCGAGGTATGTTGTGATAAACCATCCTTAAGAGCCCTCAGAATGTCCAAGGCATTAATGCAAGACTTCTGATCTCTAATAAGGGCTGTTGAGATGCGATTGATGACATAGCGAGGATCGACGCCACTCATACCTTCCCCTTGCTCTTCCCCTTCCGTTATGATGTCCTTAATATCTTTTTGATTAAATCCTTCCACATCTTCCCCATCATAAAGGCGCATTTTCTTAACCAGGTCCATACCCTGTTTCTTGGAGGGCTTCATCCGAGAGATGATACTAAAGACCGAAGCCGTCCAGAGGCTATGGGGTGCCAAATGGACTCCCTCAAGATCGCTTTGCTGGATTAATTTCTCATAGATCTTGATTTCGGAGCTGACCTTCAAATTATACGGTACCGGTATGACAATAATACGAGATTGGAGGGCTTCATTCTTTTTATTAGCCACAAAGGATTTATATTCGTTTTCGTTAGTGTGAGCAATAATCAGCTCGTCGGCCGAAATCAAAGCAAACCGTCCCGCTTTGAAGTTTCCTTCTTGCGAGAGACTCAATAGGTTCCAGAGAAACTTCTCGTCTGATTTAAGCATCTCTTGAAATTCCATCAGACCGCGATTGGCTTTATTTAATTCGCCATCAAAGCGGTAAGCACGAGGATCTGACTCTGAACCATATTCCGTGATGGTTGAGAAGTCGATGCTTCCTGTCAAATCTGCAATATCTTGAGACTTCGGATCAGAAGGGGTAAAGGTACCGATGCCTACCCGTTGTTCTTCAGAAAAGATAATTCGTTTCACAGGAACATTTTCTACATAACCATGAAACTCCTCTTCTACCCTCAGTCGACAGACAGGACAAAGATTCCCTTCAATACGTATGCCGTATTTCTGTTCAAATTCTTCACGCAAAACATGGGGAAGCAGGTGTAGGGGATCCTCATGCATAGGGCAGCCATCAATAGCGTATACAGCGCCCTCTTCAGTTCGGGTATACTCTTCTAAGCCTTTTTTCAACATGGTGACGATGGTCGACTTCCCTCCGCTCACCGGGCCCATCAGCAGAAGAATTCTCTTTCTTACATCCATACGTTTAGCCGCTGAATGAAAATACTCCTCTACCAAGCGTTCTAAGGTCTTTTCCATGCCAAAAAGTTCTTTATTAAAAAACTCAAAACTTTTATGATTGTTTACCTCTTTAATGCCTGCTTTGTGTATCATCTCATAGATTCTAGCATGGGCATGCATCGCTAAATTAGGATTCACTACTACCATTTGCAGGTACTCGCTAAAGTTCCCATTCCAAACTAAGCTATCTTCTTTATCCCTAAAATTTCTCAGCCATTGTATTACTTCCATGGTCGCCCTCCCTTTCGCTGAACAAGTACACCTTTCAGGCTTATTTTTAATATATGCCTCATCCAAATAGAAGAGAAGTTACATTTTTCTTTCCGTTCAGGAATACATCGTCCTGTCAAAATAGCTCCAATGCAAAAAACGCTTGCAAGCTTAAGCTTACAAGCGTTTCTTATTGATGGGAAAGGTATAAACTAACTATTGCAACTTTGTTAAATCCCGAGATTCATAGGCATACTCCCCGGATAAAGTATCTAATTGGACAATAAAATATTCACCATATTCATCTTTCTCTAACCGCACCACAGTTCCCATTATTGAATTATAGGTAATCACTCGATCTCCCCGTTTAAACTTCTTTAAGCTAAATGGGATCCCGTGCTTCGTATTCTCATACTGTGCGACATACATGTGACTACACCTCCGTCCTTGTGAAAGTACTATCTTGCTCTTATTCTACCACAACACTTTTCTGAAATCTAGTGCAAATTTAATAAAATTTTGAAAATTATAGAATAATAGATTATTTTTCAATATTTGGTAATCGTAATTATATTCCAAAATATTTGGTATTAAAAAGGCTCTGTCCTTATGGACAGAACCCTTTCCTAGGTTAATACAAAGATATCAATATTCAATACCCTTACGAGCTTGAATACCCAATTCATAAGGATGCTTGAGTGAAACCATTTCGGTAACCAGATGGGCCTTCTCGATTAATTGAGCTGAAGCATTGCGTCCTGTCATAATAACTTCCACATGCCCGGGTTTCATCTCCAACAACGCCAAGACCATCTCCTCAGGAAGCAATTCAAACCAGATTGCGTTGATAATTTCGTCGAGTATAACAATATCCCACTCCCCTGATGCAATTATCTGGCGAGCACGCTCGAGCCCTTTGCGAGCCTCCTGACAATCTGCTTCAGTAGCCTGTCCTTTTAAAACCCAGCCCGGCAAACCAAACTGTTCGATCTGGCATTCCGGTTCCAAGCGCTTCAATCCCTGCAACTCCCCGTAGTCTTGGCAACCTTTCATAAACTGAATAATATATACAGAAAAACCATGACCGACTGCTCTTAAAGTTAAACCAAAGGCTGCAGTTGTTTTACCCTTACTATTTCCTGTGTAAATTTGTATCAAACCTTGTTCTAGTCTTTTCATAATATGCTTACACCTGCTTTGTCCATTGTTCTAGCTGAGGGTGGATATAGGCCACATTAGGGCATTGAATGAGCTCCGGAAACTTCTCGACAATCTGCTGGGTAAAGGGATAAGTAAAGAGCATTTTAATGGCTGACATTTCATCAACAGCTCGTAGCTCTACTTTATCCGGATAAAAATAATAAGTATAGCTACTATCCCGCCATGCCGTCTCTAGTTCACCACATTTTAGCCTGATGATACCAAAAGGTTCGACCTTTATATGGCCAATGCTGGTGAAAGACAAGCTCATCTGACCCGTCTCAAGTGCTACTTGTCCCGCTTTATGACGGCAATGCATCAAATGTTCAATAATCAAGCGAGCAGGTAAAGAAATCTCTTCGAAAATTCGCCGATGGTTTCTGATTTCTTCTGCCCATTCTTCAAAATGGGTGACATGAACAGAGCGCACCTTATTAACCTTTTTAAGAGACTGTTCAATCACTAGATGAAGATCCTCTAAGCATTCTAAAAACAGCAGATCATCTTTTCTAACAATATCCCTCACCAACCCTACTCTTACCTTTACCCATAGTTTAACCGAAATCTGGAAACTTTCCTAGTGATCCTCGAAAATTTAACTATTTCTTATGACGAATCTTCCGGGAGACTCTTTGCACAGCCCGTTCCAGATCAATAGTCTCATAGCCTATGTCATGGGCTATCTCTATGGATTGCCAAAAGCATTGAAGAGCATCCAAATATTGACGCCTGCCCTCATAATATTCAGCTAAGCGTTGCACGGCACTCAAGGAATGAGCGTGATAACCTGCGATCATGCGCTTTGCTTCTTTTTCGTAGAATTCCCCTTCTTCCTCTTCGCCCATGGCATCTAATAGAAATGCCAGATATTCATAGCACTCACCGAGGCGAAGATCGTCTCCCAGCTGTTCAAAGATTGTTGATGCCTCTAAAAAATAGCGCTTGGCCTGACCATATTCTTCTTTATTAACCATCAATTTACCTAAGCTCTGCAAGCGAATCGCTAAACTATTTTCCAGATCTGTGCAGTATTGTATCGACAGCTCTATGTAATACTGAGCTTCGTCGAGATACTCTAGACCTTGAAGTATTTTTGCTATAAAGTACGCTGATTCGCTGGCATCGCTCCCAAGCTGATTCCTCATCTGTAATATTAAGGCTCTTTGCATAGCAAGGAGGGCATCTGCTAAACTTTGCTGCTCAAACTTCATAAAAGCGTAATAGAGCAGGGCATTGGCTAACGATATCTCTATCCCAAGTCCAGCAAAAACCTTACAGGAGTGACGAATATGGTCAATGGCCTCTTTCTTATTACCCTGACGGTAACAGGTTTCACCGATTAGTACACTTAATTCCCCTTCACCCTTCGGGTAATTGTACCGATGACATAGATCTAACGAATTTTTATAGCTTACTTGGGCATCCGACCATCGTTCTTGTGTTGAATATACTTGACCTAGATCACTGTATAGCATCGCTAAACGTAGAGGAGGAGATTCGTTTGGGTAGATCTCGATCGCACGGTTAAACCAAAAAACAGCGCTTTCCATATTGTTTTTTTCTACAGCAATACTTGCTAAACCAGCGAATGCTTCAGACATGCCTTTATAGTTTGATACCTCTTCACAAATTTGCAAGGCTTCCCGAAATCCTCTTTCTGCTGCTTCGATTTTACCTTGCTTAACTTGAACCGTAGCCATTAATCTCAGAGAAAATGCTTTAACTAACGGTACATCTAATTGGATCGCGATTCGTGTAGCCCGCCTAAAGTAATTCTCTGCTTGCATATAATCTGCTTGTGCTAAATGGGTAGTACCTTTTTCCATCAGGGTTCGCCAAATATCCAAACTCTGATCTTTCATTAGCATCCCCTCCGTATCATTTTTATCTTATGCACGGAAGGGCTTTTTGGCGCGAAAACAAGCCTATAGACGAATTTATATGCAATCTAGACAGTTAAGTCGAAATATGTTAATCTGTTGCTGTAGGAGGTGCTATTATGAACGCATATCGTCCAGCTCCGTATTCTAACTGGATCATTGTGTTAAAGATTATCCTCTTGATTATCGCACTTTATTTTTCAGCTATTATACTTAGTCAAGTTTTTGCCTGGTTCTTCTCCATTGCTTTCGTGGTCATTCGTATTGCAGTTTACTTTGTCACTAGTATTCTCGTGCTCCATTTTTTTCTCAAATTATTATTCGGTTATGACCTTCTGAGATTTATTTTAGGTTCACGTTTTAGTCGCTAAACATCAATAGATAAGCACCCTTGAGGGGTGTTTTTTTTTGGTTTTGGTACAACTCTCCCCTCATGTTCAGCCTTCTTCATGAATATCCTTTGGAGAGGGGGGGGAATATCATGCGATTTATTGTATTCAAACGGCCATCTTGGCGAAACGCCATGCTGTGGGCCATTCTCTTATTCGTAGTGCTCGCCTATCGTGAAAATGTCATCTCAGTCTTCTCTAGCAAGCTAAAACCTATTTACTCGGCTGTGGTCACCACCAACGAAGTCGGACTCACCTTCGATATCAGTTGGGGTGAAAATACTGCTGAACCTATCCTCAATATTTTAAAGGAAAAGGGTGTTAAAGCGACCTTTTTCTTATCCAGCCCTTGGGCTTCAAAGCATGAAGATTTAGTCAAACGCATGGTAGCCGATGGTCATGAAATAGCTTCTCATGGTAATCGTCATGTGGATTTAAACACCTTGGGTCCCAGTGAAATCGAACGAGAAATAACCGGTGCTCATGCTGTTCTGGAAGAGCTCACCGGTCAAAAGATTGCCTTATTAAGACCACCGAATGGGGCTTATGATAATAAGCTGATTAGCGTTTCAGCCAAGCTTGGGTACCAGGTCATTCAATGGAGTGTGGACTCCCTAGACTGGAAAAGACCCGGACCAGAAGCGGTAATAAATAACGTTCTCAACGGACTTCCTAAAGGGCATGGTGCTGGTCCTGGAGATATTATTCTCTTTCACGCCTCAGATTCAGCGCCGGACACCATCAAAGCACTTCCAGTGGTCATCGATCGCTTGCAGGCAAAAAATTATCAACTCGTCCCCGTGGGCCAACTACTTAAAAGTGCTACAAAAACTTGGCCGCCTGAAAGCAATTTACCTCCGTTAGAAAAACCGGCGGTTACCCCTTAATTTCCAATAACTTTAGACAAGGCTTTCTCAGCAGCTATGCGCTCACCGGCCTGTTGTAAAGCAATAGTGGCATCTTTCACTACAAACTGTGGTAAACCTCTATCCAATGCTCCTTGAAGATGCTCAGCAGCCTTTACAAAATCACCCTGTTCATATTCTTCAATTCCGGCTAAATATTGAAGACAGGCTTCGCCATCCTCCAGCTTCTCAATTTCCTTAAGGGTGTCTTCATAGCTCTCGCGTTCACCGATAACTAGGGACAAAATCGCCTTTTTCACTAATAGTTGCTGAGTATAAGAAATATTATCCGTCCCTACAAGTTGACGACTCAGCTCTTTGGCTCTATCCCATTGCCCTAAGTTCAGGGCTAAGTCATATTCAGTTGCCAAAACCTGTGGGTGTGCAGATGAGATCTCGGAAGCGCTTTGCCAGGATTTTTGAGCTCGTTCTAGATCACCTGAGGCCATAAGGCTTCTCGTTAGGGCAATGTTTTTTAATACCTGCTCCTCACGATTAAGGTCTGTATCGTTAATCGTGAGCAGAACCTTTTCAGCCTCCTCGTATGACTCTTCTTCATACCACAATAAGCCCTCAGCAAGTCTTTGTAGAGGTAGTGACTTAAATGTATGGATCATCGATTCTGCCTCGCCTAGCTTTCCTTGGAGGCAATAAAGCTGAAAAAGCCAGAAGCGTTGGGTGTCATCATCATATTGCAGCAAATCCGCTTCTAAATCTTCATGATTTCCTTGATTGAGTTTCAGCCACAGCTCACCCTCACGAATTGCCGGAACCTTTTTAAGCCAGTCGGCCTTATCCTCCATCCAAGTGAGCTCCTGAGAAAGAGCCATAAAATCATAACGATCGATAGCCCCTCGAAAGGCCATGACATGTTTTAAATAGGGACTACTTAAAAAGAGAATGCCGAAGATGAGGATCCCGCCTATGAGGATTTTCAGGATGCGCATTCTTTTTTTATACCCTCTTGAGGATCTCTTTTTCCTTGACATTTACTCACACTCTATTCTTTAGGTAGTATCAGTGCCCTTTCCAAGCAGAGAATCCCTCCCCAACCACTTCAGGTACATCGGAAATAGACAGGAAGGCCTTAGCGTCCCGATTGCGAATAATCTCTTTTATCTGTGACATTTCCGTCCGATTGATGACACAATAGACTACTTCTTTGTCCTCATTAGAATAGGCACCCTTTGCTTGAAAAAGCGTGACTCCTCGATCCAATTTTTCCATTATGTCATTGGCAACTCCCTGAGGGTCCTGAGTGACAACTAGGACACTCTTAGAGGGATTTATACCCTCCTGAACCATGTCTATGACCTTCGTCGCAATAAACATGTAAATCATCGCGTACATAGCTCTTTCTGGTCCTAGAAAAATTGCAGCGGCGACAAAAATCAAAGCATCGATGACCATCAGAACCTGCCCCACACTAAAGGATGTGGTGCGGCTAAAGAACACAGCGAGAATATCAGTTCCACCCAAAGAGCCACGACTACGAAAAATAATTCCCATCCCAATACCGCTCACGACACCGGCAAAAATACAGGCGAGTAAAGGATCACTTGTCGGATTAGGTATTACTTTCGTTAAATCTAAAGCGAGAGAAAATACTCCCACTCCGATCATACTATAGATCAGAAACACTCGCCCTACCATTTTCCAACCCACGATAAATAGAGGAATGTTTAAAATGATAACGATTTTGCTAACGGATAGATTGCTTAAGTAATGAATAATAATCGCAATCCCTGTAACTCCACCATCGGCTATTTTGTTGGGCAAAATCATGGAATTAATGCTGGCAGCTACAATGAAAGCTCCAATGCATATCGCCGCTAATCTTTTAAAATGCATCCACGGTGCTCGAAGAGAGTCTTTTCTCCATTCCATAGGAATCCCACCTATCTTGTGCATTCCGAATAGATACAAAATCTATCTGGTTTTATAATCATATTATAGTCAGGAAATTCTCCTTAGATTATACCTTTCCCTAACACAATTTGTGTTTATCAGTCTGAACAGCCATTTGCCATATTGTTCCATGCGCTCCAATCTGTGCATAATATGAATTATCTCTTACTAAAGGAGAGAATGCAAATGGCATTCGATGGTGGTGTTGACGGAGCTGGTTGTGGAAGGAGCTGAGTTGATGTTTGGCTTTGGATTTCTCCCCTTTGTACTGGGTTTTGGATTAGGCGCTACGTTTACAAGACCTCGCTACTACCCATCCTCGTATTATGCTCCATATCCGTACGGTTGGTATTAGCATCAGTCAACGATAGACGCAGTTTAGATCTTATGTTGACGAATTAGCCGGAGGACTCTCTCCGGCTTCTTTCTTTTCATCCTATTGTCACCAAGTCTCAGAGCAGAAACAAAAACACTGCAATCATTTGCAGTGTCTGACTTTCATATGTGGACACCATGGAAAAAAGATTTCTTATCTTTCTCCAAAGAGAGCGCCAAATCCTCAAAATAAATCGGATTCTCCGCAGGCAATGATCAATTTTATGATACCATAAGCCCTCAGGCTTTTCACTGTTGTGTTCAGACATTCATGCGACTGTTTTCGGTCGGTGTACTTGCCATTGATAATTCCTGCTCTGCTTTCTGCTGAAAGACGGCGGGAACTTGTTCTGCTGAACTGTGCCGGGCGGTGGCTTTAAATAGATGATTTGTTTCTGCGCCAATGTTTTTGATGAAACAGGACGTTTCGGAAACGGATAATCCTGCCAGCATAAAAAAGAATGTTTTCGCATATTTTTTATTCTTCTGCCGTTCGGAATCATTGCGAGGATTTTGCTATAGCCGCTATCATTGTTTCGGTGCAGAGCATCCCCTTGGCGGGGAGGCTCACACGCTGTCACAAACGCCCCACACGCCGTTTCAGCGATTGCAGTGGTGTCTACTGCTTCATCGGGACAGCTATCGCTTACAGGGGCAAAGCTGGGTTCCATATTCGTGGCGCAATTTTCTGTATGCATAGCTTCAGCAAGGGCATCCTCCTGAATGGCTTTCATGAGCGCCAGCTTGGAAGGGTTCCGTTCCACGGCAAGGCCAATATAAAACGAACGCTGCTCATCGGTTTCACAGCATTCCAGTATCACGGCGTTCTGTGTCCAGCCAAGGGACTGTGCCCTTTCCATAAGAACCAGGTTGTTTTCATAAGTGCGGTAAAAATCACGCATCCTGCGGAGATTGCGAAGAGAGAAGCCTTTCAGCGATGGAAATCGGTCAGCGAGCATTTCAGCCAAATGTGGGATAAATGCTTTTTCTCCCTGACGGCAGATACATTGACCGATCCGTGTATAAAGCTCCAGCAGTGCCCGATTGCAGGGCTTCTCGTCTTTTTCATAGCATTCAGCTACCGCAGAGGCAATCTGTTCCAGATACAGGGCACTGTTCTTTTTCAATGCTTTCATAGACTTCTCCTTTCCGGCTCCGTGGGAGCCTGTTTTTTTATGTACCCGGCAGAGCAAGCTCCACCGGTGAAATGCTTGGAATTGTTAGTAGCTTTGTTTCATTTCAAGGCCGCCGTCCTGTTGTGCAGTTGCTTCATCCATATGAACGCCCAGCCGGTTGGGAAGATAATCACTCAGCCAAGTGCCGCCGAAGGCACTGTGTGACTGCAAACGCCATATGGCGAGCTTTCCCATATGCAAATCCACATTTTCCATGAAAAACAGCAGATTGGTGCAGCCGTCATGCTCAAAAGCGAAAACCTCCTTGAAGGTATCGCCGTTTTGCAGGATACCTTCCTGTGTCAGCAGCTCGTTGATGCCGTTTACCCATTCTGATAGCTCCCCGCCGCAGCCTTGAAGAATCAATCCCTCACGGTCTGTCATGGCGCGAAGCTCATCTGTCGTAATCCGTTTCACGGTATGGCCTCCCTTCATTCCATTTTCATGCCGAACTGCTGAGTAGGACTTTCCTCCGGCTCAGACGGTGCCGGACGTGAAAGCACCGAGAAGCCGTCCTCGCCGGGAACGACACCGAGGGTGCGCCCATTGTCAAAGGTGCAGTGAAGCGTGCCGATGTCATCCACGAAATTTACCGTCCCTTCCGTACCCGGCGCAATGGGGGCGTAGGGATCGTCCATACTGTCGAGGCGGATACGGGTTCCGCTGGGATACCGCTCCTTCATCCGCTGTGCTTTTTGGTAATCGAAAAACATTTTCATTCCTCCTGATATGCTTTGAATTTGTGTTCAGCTACTTATGGGATATAGAAAATCAGGTGCAGGATATTTTCCCGCACCTGATTGCCGTTGTCCTTATATGATCTGCTCAATCT
This sequence comes from Desulfitobacterium sp. THU1, assembly GCF_038181555.1. Lineage (NCBI taxonomy): Bacteria > Bacillati > Bacillota > Clostridia > Eubacteriales > Desulfitobacteriaceae > Desulfitobacterium > Desulfitobacterium sp. THU1. The sequence continues at coordinate 84,431 of NZ_JBBWUA010000008.1, forward strand.
CCGTTCCGTCCTTGAAACGGATGAGCAGTTTTTCTTCGCTGAGTACCGTGATGGCACTGATCAGCTGCCGCACCGTGACCTCATCGAATGTGGTGATGCCGGTGTCCACCGCTTCCAGCTGGGCGGCCAGCTGCTCCGCCCGTTCATCCGCCTGTTCGGTATCCTGCCGGTTTTTCTCCAGCTCACTCCGTTTGGCCACCAGTGCGGAGAATTCCATGCTGACCTTTTTTAGTTCCTCGTCGTATTGGGTGGAATCCGCTCCCACGGCGGCAGCAAGCTGGAGAAGCCTGTACTGCTGTTCCCGCAGTTGGGACAGCCTGCTGTCGATGGTTGCGAGGCTGGTTTCGCCGTTTTCCGGCAAAAGGGCAGTTCGGATGCTGTCCTGTAGAATCGCTTTCAAGCTCTTTTGGCTAAACATTTCGTTCATGGCACTGACCACCGCAGTGTGAATCCGGCTTTCCTCCAGCGTGGGGGCATCCTTGCAGAACTTCTTACCATTCTCCAGACGGCTGATGCACCGCCAGACAATTTTTTTACCCTCCGGTCTGGTCCATGTCACCCTGCGGTAAGGGCTGCCGCAGTTCCCGCAGGATAACAGCTCGGTCAGCACATATTTGCCGCTGTATTTGGCAAGCTCGGTCTTGGCGGCTGTACTGACTTTTTTCAGGCTGGAGCGCCGTGCCATTTCCTCCTGCACCCGCTGAAAGGTCAGCCGGTCGATGATGGCGGGATGGCTGTTCTCCACGTAATATTGGGGAAGCTCACCGGTGTTCTTCTTAGTCTGGCGGGTAAAAAGGTCTGCGATGTAGGTTTTCTGGAGCAGCGCGTCCCCCATATATTTTTCGTTTCGAAGCATCCCCCGTATCACACCGTCATTCCACTTTTTATGCCCCCGCGCCGTTTTGATGCCGTCCGCCTCAAGGTCTGCGATGATTTTGGCTACGCTGTGCCCAATCAGATACCGTGAATAAATCCTGCGGACGATTTCCGCTTCCTCCGGGTCGATTTCAGGCAGATCGTTCTCGCCCCTGCGATAGCCTAAAAATCCGGCATAGTGAAAGTAAACCTTGCCGTCCTTGAAATTTTTGCGGTGTCCCCAGCGGATGTTGCCGCTCATGGACTCGCTCTCGGCCTGTGCCTGGCTCATCATAAAGGTGAGGATCATCTCGTTGTCCATATAGAGGGTGTTGACATTTTCTTTCTCGAAGAAAACACCCACGCCCATTCGCTTGAGCCTGCGGACATAATCCAAGCCGTCCAGTGTATTCCGGCAAAACCGGGACACCGATTTAGTGATAATCAGATCCACCTTGCCCTTTTCGCAGGCTTTAATCATCCGCAGGAAATCCTTGCGTTTTTTCGTGGAGGTTGCGGTTTTGCCCTCGTCCGCGAACATATCCACCATGGTCCACTCCTGCTGGGCGGTGATTTTTTCGGTGTAATATTCAATCTGCGCCTGATAGCTGTCGAGCTGTTCCTCGGAGCTGGTGGAAACGCGGCAGTAGGGCGCTACCCGCAGGCGCTGTTTGCGGATATCCTTTTGGTTGTGTTTGGGATCGGCGGGAATCACCGTGACTTTTCTCACTGCGCTTTCGGGCACTTTGCTTCCTCCTTTCCATCTGCTTCAAGGGTTTTTCCGTTGATGAGCCGCAAGCGGAGACCGCCGTGGGCGGTAAATTGGATTTCCTGCACTGCGGTTGTAAAAAGCTCTTTGAGAAGTTCCGCATTGATAGATTGTGTGAGGATTTTCTCCTTCAGTCTCTGCATCTGATAATAAGGCATAGAATCAGGCAGTCCGCTGTATTGCTCGGCGGCACAGGCCAGTATCAGCATTTTGGTGTACTCCGGTTCCGGCTCCGCTTTGTTCAGCTCCCGGATGACCTCGTTCTGGATGCGTACTGCCTCCAGCGTCGGCTCCTCTGTATTCTGCGGCAGAAACCACTCTAAGAGATTGGGGGTCTGCGTCAGCACATCCAGCCTTTCGGATAGGGCTGTGCGGATGTCCTCGTCCTCTATGTAACGGCGGTTGGTACAGTCATCCTTTTCGCAGTACCAGCGGGGCTTTCCCCCAGCTCTGGTATCGCGGAGCATCCTGCCGCCGCACACGCCGCAGACCGCTTTTTCACGGATGGGTCCGATGTAGTCCAGGCAGGGGGTAAAGGTATTCTTTTCTCCCCTGACAAGCTGGGCACGCAGAAAGGCTTCCAGCTCAAGGATGGGGGGATATTCCTTTTCCCCAAGATAGCGTTCGTTTTCAAGGATGCGCTTAACCATGTGCTTGTTCCATTCAGTCGTGTGGCTGTGGTAACGAAGCCCCCGGCGCATCATTTCAGCGGCAATTTTGCTGTAGGCCATGCCGTCCGCATAAAGCCTGAAAATCTCTTTGACCGCCGCCGATTCTGTGGGGCTGCATTGTATCTTTCCCTTTTTCATGGTGTACCCGAAGGGGATTTTTCTCTGCCATGCCATATTACCGCACCGACCTTTCCATGGTTTCTTTCAGCATCAGACCGTTGTGGAGGCTGATGCTCATCGCTGTTTCCGAGGCGATGGTGATGTTCTCCACCAGCATCTCAAATACTTCCTCCGTGAGTTCTTCCAGATAGTCGGGGCTGTCCTCCAGATAATCCAGCATGGCTTCGGTCGCTTTGATCTGACTGTCCTCGCCGTTGGCCTCCATGATGCGGCGGCGTTGACGGCGCAGCTCCCGAAGTTTGAAGTCAATTTCGCCGGTTTGGGATAAATAAAGAGCAGAATCTACGTATCCCTTCGACTTGAGTCGAACAAGAACGAGATTCTGCTCGGTGAGCTGGGCGATTTCTTTGTCAATATCATTGATTCTGCGGTTGGAGCGAAGCTCCTTTTCCCGAAGCTCGGTCAGCTGGGTTAAGACCGGGGACAGGATTTGTGTACGATGCCGTTTCAGCTTGTGGTACATATGGAGGATTGCCGTGACAATCTGTTCCTCCGGTATCTGTGAGGTGGGACAAAGGTTTTTATCACGGTCATGCCTCCGGCAAGTCCAGTAGACCTTTTCGTTGACGATTTTTCTGCGGAACAGGGTTCCGCAACCTTCACAGCGGATTTTTTTTGCCAGCAGTGCGAAGGAAGCCGGTCTGTTGCCCTGATTCCGTCGGCTTTCCATCAGTGCCTGCACCCGTTGAAAGTCCTCCTTGGAAATAATCGCCTCATGGCAGTTCTCTACAAAGTATTTTGGCTTCTCGCCCTTGTTGCGCACCTGCCGGAACGGGATTTCGTTGGTGGCAAAGCTCTTTTGCCAGATCATATCTCCGGTGTAAGCGATGTTGGTGAGAATGTATGCCACTGTACTTGGGTGCCAGACGGTTCGCCCCTTGGTGCGGGGGATGCCTGCTTTGTTCAGCTCGTCTGCGATGTCATCCTTTCCCTGACCGCTGAGATAAGCGGCATAAATGCGGCGCACCACCTCGGCTTGTTCAGGAATAATCATTAGGGTGCGCCCCTCCAACCTGTAGCCGTAAGGCTCGGACGGCGAGAGGTAATCGCCCTTTTCCATACGGATGCGGACGCTGATCTGCATATTGTTTGAGTGGTTCTGTGACTCCATCTGTGAAAAAGCGCCGTAGATGGTGGCAATCTGCTCCGACGTCATTTTGCCGGTGTCGATGTTCTCCTTTTCAAAGTGAATGGAGATGCCCAGCCGTAAAAGCTCCCGCACATACTGGATGTATTCCTTGGTATTTCTTGCGAAACGGGATATGGATTTGACGAGGACGCGGTCGATCTTTCCATCCCTGCAGTCCTGTATCATGCGGTTGAATTCATCCCGCTTGCTTGCTACAAGGCCGGAGATGCCCTCGTCGGCATAAATGTCCGCCAGCTCCCAGCTCTCCTGTGCGGCGATATGCCGGGTGTAATAATCCACCTGTGCGATGTAAGAGTTCTGTTGATCCTCCGAGTCGCTGCTCACACGGGCATATGCCGCCACACGGAGCTTTGCAATTTCCGGCTTTCTCGCCTGTATCAATGTGATTTTAGGCGCTTCCGCCGATGTTGAATTGGATTGATACATCTTTTTTCCCTCCTTTCAACGACATACACTACCACACCTCCCGGCATATAGCTACTGAATAGTTGATAATATTCAGAAAACAATTCCGCGACTCAGCATAGTGCGATGATGGTGGGTCGCAGCCTGCGTTCCAAGTCTTTTTTAATCCTTTCAATTTCCTGATCCGTCATGCTCTTGGCGGCCGCAAGCCATGTGAGCTGCTGCAAGGCGGCAGCGTACATTAGATTATCGGATACCTGTGCGTTTGTCATGGTGTTTCCCTCCCTGATAAAATAGGCACCGGAGCAAGCCCGATGCTGATTGCCAGTGCCTCATCAATTTTTTTCATTTCCTGCGTACCCAGCCTGCCGACATATTCCCGAAGCCTGCTGCGGTCGATGGTGCGTATCTGCTCCAGAAGCACAAAGGACTCTCTGTACAATCCGCTTATTCCGGCGATGGCCGCATGGGTGGGGAGCGGCTTTTTTGGCTCCGCTGTAATGGCGGCAGCAATCACGGTGGGACTGTAGCGGTTTCCGACGTTATTTTGCAGAATGACCACAGGCCGCACACCGCCTTGTTCCGAGCCGACCGTTGGATTTAAATCTGCGTAGTAGATGTCGCCTCGTAAAATGACCTTTTGGAACTGTTTCAAATACACACCTCTTTTCCTATGCCGGTATTCTTAATGGCACAAATATAGGGACCGCCCTGTATGATCTGCTTTGCTGTGAGAGCATCCGCAGACAGGGCGATCCCCATCGCTTCTGACATTAAGTCTTTTTTTTGTAATAACTGTGCTTAATTCAACACTATTCCCCAAGCACACAGAGCTCTGGTTTATAAGAGCCCAAAAGGCGACGGCCTGAACTGCGGCTGGCTTCACCGCATCATAGGAATCTCACCTCCACCGGGATCTCCGCTGGCTGCCCTCATTGCGTGGTCCCCAGGTCTTGTGGGGGCTGTGACTGGACAGAAGTATCAATATAGGCTGACGGGGTCATTGCAAAACAGGCTGCCACAGCCTGCTTTTCGGATGAATGGGTACCGCTTTGCACCTTATTTGGCCGTCTTTGATAGGAGCAGAAAGAAACAAACGAACAGAAAATAAGTGCTTTCGTTTTCTTACTGCCTGCCTACAGGTGGTCTTGGCGCATCCTCCGGGGTCGCTTTCCCTTTTGGGGTCCGTCAGCTAACGTATTCAGGTCGTCGGATATGAAATTTTCAAAGAGCAGTGAGGGTGAATAGAAAAACCCCCTCACTACTAAGCCGATTTCGTGAGGGGGTTGGACCAAATTATTTTTAATTTTCCATAAGTTTTTTCAGACGGGCCAGTATCCGCTTCTTCCTGTTATGGATTGTCATGCGAGGGATTCCGGTTTCTACTGCCATTTGGTGCTCACTTTTGTTCTGAAAAAACAGTGTAAAAATGAGTTCCTGCTCCGCACTGGTAAGCTGGTTGAGGCACCTGTGGAGCTTTTCCGTTATGAGCTTGTCCATGACCACATCCTCCACACGGGGAGAGACAAGGTCCGGAATCCCATCCTCGCCTGTAGTTTCCGCCGTATCCATGGCACTGTAATAAAAGACGCCGTTTGCCGTATCCCTTTCCTCCAGATAGATTTCACGGCGCTTCATGCGGTGATAGGTAACATAGACTTCTTCGCTGACCGGCACAAGCTGACCCTGCACCTTGATTCGGTATTCTTTTTTCTCTGCCATATGGCTTGTCCTCCGTTTTTTGAAATTTTGATGGTGAGTCAAAATGTCAGAAGCGGAGGGGAGCGGCAGCGAGGAACAACAGCTTCCTTATATAAAAGCAGATTGTAAAACTCTGTAAATCTCTGTCGTTGTGAACGGTTTCTTGTCGAAAAGAAAAAGTCAGCACTTTGCCCTTGGCAAAATACTGACTTTTTTAGAGTGTATCTATGAAATTGTGTATGTAGAGAAAGGTATAGACGGACAGCGCCATCTTTATCTACACCTCCATGCGGGAGGGTAACGGTTATTACTCATAGAAATACCTCTTTCTTCCGTGGCAGGTGAAAGCCGGTATCCCGATATCCAAATGATCCGTCAAAAGCCGTATAAGAGAGCAAGGGCGTGCCCTCTGTTGAAGAGGGCACGCCCTGCGCGGTTTTTGGCAGCCAGGCTATCATAACGTTCGAGAACGCCTTAGACCCTGTAGCTTTGCGCCCCCGGTTTTCACCGGGTTTGCCCTTGGCATTATAATTTTATTTGGTCTTTCATGGAATGTTAATGGCAGAAATCTTTTTCTGTAAATACTTCCGGGTTGCTGCTGTACCGGAATATATTCCTATAAAGATGATAAAAATCTCCAATCTTCCAAAAATCATTCCCAGCATTTCAATCACCAAAGTTGCTGTGTTGGTGGATGGACCCGTTATCCCAATTGACAAGCCCACTGTTCCAAGCGCGGAAGCAAACTCAAACATCGCCTCAGTAAGAGAACAGTTTGCCGTTAAGGTTAACAACAGCGACCCAGCAATAAATATGCTTAGATAGCAGGAAATAAAGCCGGTCGTATCTGCTATCAGTGTGCTGTCTATTAGGCTTTTCCCTTGCGCCTTGTTATAATAGGATACGGTTATTTTCCGCGCAGGAAATAATCTTTTACATACATTGATATAGGTTGTACGTATCATCAGGTATACGCGCGTGAGCTTGATTCCACCAGCAGTTGATCCGATTCCGCCGCCGACCAGCATCAGCAAAGTTAATATTCCAATGGCAAAAGGCGGCCATACAGTGTATGACATTGTAGAGAATCCAGTGGTGGAAAGTGCGGAGGTTACATCAAAGGCGGCACGGCGAATACCCTCTCCAATACTTATGTTTAAGGAGTGGGATAAGGAAAATGCAGTTACAGGAATAAAGATTGCTAATAATAAAAGCATGAATTTTACTTCGCTCACCCGAAAAGCCCGCCGCAGTTTTCCTTTTGTCAAGAGCTGCAGAACTGCAAAGTTTGTAGTGCCAATTAGCATTAATACGATGGTAATCAGTTCTATAGAAAAGCTGTTATATTCTCCTATGCTGTTTAGCTTGGTTGAGAATCCACCTGTTGACAATGCGCACATTGCATGAACCATTCCGTCAAACAGGTTCATTCCAGCAAGGCGATAAGCAAATGTTCCTATGCCAAGAAAAGCAAGGTACATCCCTGCGATTGTTTGTGCTGTTTTTGTCAGATTCGGCATGAGCTTGTCCGGATGTCCTTCTGCACTAAATAGATTCATAGACTGCTTTTCCCGAATAAAAATGATCATAACCATAACAAAACCCAGCCCACCGCAAAATTGCATAAACGCTCGGTGAAACAAAAAGATTTGAGGTGTCTTTGTTACATCCATTACAGAAAGTCCGGTGGTGGTCCATCCGCTCACCGCCTCAAACAGTGCCTGAACAAAGGTCAGCTGCTTTGATAAAACAAATGGCAGTGCGCCAGTGACAAATCCATAAAGCCATGCAAATAGCACGGTTAAGCTGCTGTTTTGTAATGCATGGTTCCATTGCTGACAATCCTTATCTTTTTTAGGCAGTAATCCACTCAACAAACCCAGAATAACGGATACCATGGATGGAACTAAAAATGCAAATGTATAATTGCTTTCCTGCGGATAAAAGGGTAATACTGCAAGAGGAACCGCCATTAGAATTCCAATCAGCAGCATAAGCTTTCCGCAGGTGCCACATCTGGACATATATACCTTCATAACCCTCCCCGTCCTGTCAGCTCTTTAATCGCAGTCAATTCCTGCTTGTCCGACGAAATGAGAACCAGCATATCTCCAGCAAGTATTCGAGTGTCTCCACGGGGAATCATGCTGCCCTCACCACGAAGAATGCACCCAATAATAACCTCCTTGGGCAGATCAATCTCCCATATTTTTTTACCCACCACCGGAGCTGTTCCGGGAATAGGAACCTCAGCAATGCTGATGCGCCCTTCACCAATTGGAATAAGGGACGCGATTCCATCTAAAAAAGCTTGCTGCTCAATAATATTGGTAATAGCATTTACCGCACACACCACGGAATCAATGCCCATCTGATAGAAAAAGTCTGTTTTCTTTGGATCATTAACAAGCGCAACCGTTTTTTTAATGTTATACTTCTTTTTACACAACTCACAGATAACCAGATTATCGTCATCCCTTTGTGTAAGTGCAATGGCAATATCCATGTCCTGAGCATTTGCATCCTCCAAAACAAAGGGTTTTGTTCCGTCACCATGAATCACTGATAGAGCCTCTGTCTCAGCCAAAATGAGACAGCTTTGATAATCACTGTTAATTACCGTTACACGATAATCTTTTTTTATCAGTGAAGCAGCAAGGGAACGTGCTTTATGAAAACCTCCAATAATTAAAGCTTTGTTTTTCATACTGCCGCCTCCTTTTCATGACTGTTCAGCAACCCACGTATTGCGTTTGACGATAAAATAGCAGGGGATATCGTATCAATACCAAATTCGCGATATACATAATCCCTCTCAGGGTCATACAGCCGGGCTATTACAAGTTCCTTTTTAAAGATTTCCTTAGCCATCTGAGAAATCATGATATTGGAATTGTCATTATTGGTTACAACAACCACGGCGGTCGCCTTTTCTACTTGTGCCTCACGCAAAACATCGATGTCTGAAGCATCTCCTATGAGAGTGAGACCCCCATAGGACGACGACAGTTTACGAAAGGATTCCTTATTATTGTCTATAATTAAGACATCCTGCCCTTCATCAGATAAGGCATTTGCCAGGCTACCGCCCAGCCGCCCACAGCCAATGATTACGATATAATCTGCTTTTTCTTTTCTCCCAAACAGTTTCATTCCTGTTCCCTCCTCACAACATGGCCAATACCATTTTTGTCATAAACTAATTTAAAGTTATCCTTCTTCGTCTCAGGCGGACAATCAGATTCATCAATAGCCCAAGTCCCTCTGGAGAAAAAAGTCCCGAAGTGGTCTAAGTTATGACTCGCGGGAACATAGGTAGGGTCAAGTGCCCATGCCGCACGAAAATGCTTCATGGCAGTCAAGTGATCACCTTGCATCTCCAGCAGCAGTCCAATCAGGTTATGCGGTTCCGGTGCATGCGGATATTTTTTCATTGCTTCAAAAATCAGCGGTTCGCATTTTTGATAAGCTCTTTCGCCTACTAACGTCCGTACTGTATTGCAAAGCGCAGTCAATTCGTTTTTGCTTTCCATCCTATCTTGCATTTTCATAAGTAAAGTCTCCTTTCCGTTTTCTTAAAACCAACCCATTAAAAGTCCTAAGGGCAATGCAATTAAATACACAGCAGCAAGGACCATCAGTAAAATAAAAATAGGAACTCCTATGAACATAAAATTAAAGGCCAAAAAAGGATGATGCCTCATATAATTTTCTATTTTTGCAGCTACATGCATTTTGTAGCTTGCAAAGGCTGTTATCTTTTTCATAATTCAGAGCCTCCTTTGTAATTACTTCTGATTTCCTTGCATCTACAATTTTAACGCTTAGTCTGTGACCACGGTGTGAGCTTTGCACTTTGACTGTGAGAATGCTGTGAGAATAAAAATGTATAAAAAAGGAAACCGCTTTGAATTTTCAAAACGGTTTCCTTTTTTATACATCGGTCTTATATCCAATTTAATTAAATCATTATTTATTCATCCACAAGCCGATAGCCAACCCCAATTTCAGTAATGATATAACGAGGCTTTGCCGGATTCTTCTCAATTTTACGCCGGAGCCCGGCCATTAATGCACGTAAAGCCTGTGTGTCATTTCCATAGCCGACACCCCATATTTCTTTTAATATCGCACTGGTCGTCAGAACCTTACCAATATTCTTAAACAATAAACTTAACAGGCTGTACTCCATCGGTGTGACGTGAAGTTCCTTATTATGCAGATAAACAAGATGCTTATCCATTTCTATTGTCAATCCGCCAACAGTAAGTGCACCCTGCTGGTTTTCTTTCCCATGCATATGCAAGTGACGCACAGCTACACGAATACGTGCCATCAGCTCTGTCGCAGAAAACGGCTTGGTGAGGTAATCGTCTGCCCCTAAATCAAGAGCCGCCGCCTTTTCACTATCCTGATCTCTGGCAGAAACCACAATAATCGGCAGGTCAGACCACTCCCGGACCTTCTTAATTACATCCATGCCATCAAAATCAGGCAATCCAAGATCCAAAAGCATGATGTCGATTTGCTCCGATATTAGATGGCTCAATGCATCCTGTGCTGTATGCGCCGTAATATATCGAAACTCTGCCTGTTTTAACGAATAGCAGATAAAATTTCTAATTTGAGGATCATCTTCGACCACCAGAATGTTTTTATGATAACTGTTCATACATTTGCACCTCCATGGGAAGCGTAAATGTAAATTCCGCTCCTGTTCTATCGTTTCGGTTTTTAGCTTCAATGGTTCCTCCGTGCGCTTTGATAATTGCATCGCAGATAGTCAGTCCAAGGCCGATTCCATGCTTCGCATCAGCAATCTGTGTGCGGGAGGTATAAAACATTTGAAATAAATGCGGCAAATCCTCTTGAGAGATACCGCTCCCGCTGTCAGTAATCTTAAAAACAGCGAAATGCGAATTTTCATCCTTCTCCACCGAAATATGAATATCACCGTCCGGAAGTGTATGCTTAATCGCATTGTCCAGTAAATTAATTAAAACCTGACGTATCAGCTTCGCATCCATTGGTATCATCAGAAGCTCGTCCGGCATGCTGACATCAATTTCATATTCAGGCCATTGCTTGGAAATGCGTTCAATGGCACCGGCCAATACCTCTTCGACAGCCTCCGGCTGTTTATTGAGGATCAGCTTGCCTTCCTGTAATCTCGTAAGGCTCAGAATATTTTCCACAAGGGAATGCAGCCAGTCGGCATCCTTATGAATGGCAGACGCTAAATCATAACGGGGATCAGTCTGAGTGGACATATCCATAATCATCTCAGAAGTACCCATAATCCCCGACAGTGGCGTTCTTAGATCGTGTGAGATAGCCCGCAGCAAATTTGCACGATACCTCTCCTGAACGGTTTCTTCACGCGAACGGTTATGCAGCTCTGATGCCCGCAATCTGTCCATTGCCAAAGCGACGCTTTCAATCATGGACCGCAGCAGACGTGTCTGTGCTGCGCTCATTGTCTGCGCTGTTTTAATAGGAATTCGTATCATGCCAAGCATTTTTTCATATCCGTAAATCGGCCAGTCATAAAACTCTGAACCAATTTCATAGCCTGTTTTTAATTGCTCCATCCGGCGCTTAATTTCCTCCGGATTTTCAATTTCTCGGCGTACCTGCCGGCTTTCTGTTTGCTGCTGTATAAAAAACCTTTCAGAATTTCCGTTTTCATCAAAGCAAAGACAGGCTGCCCGGCACCCAAAACATGTGCTGATTTCACCTACCGTAAAGCCAACGATGTCATTGATATTGCTTGCATCGGTCAGATGGTTTGTCAGATTATATACCGCCTTGGTCTCCGTTTCCTTTTGTCTGGCATCCAGTGCGCTTTTTTGGGCGTGAGAAGCAATTGTGCTTGTGATAAGCGCTACAACCGTCATAATGAAAAAGGTTATGATGTAACTCGGGTCGTTGACGGAGAAGGTCAGGTACGGCTCGGTAAAGAAAAAATTAAATAGGAAGGTTGCAATCACCGAGGAGAGAAGCCCCCATAGAAAGCCTTCCGTCAGCCATGCAATCATGTGTACCGCCAAAAGGTATGTGATTACGATATTCGTCTCAGGGAATTCGCTGAAATGGAACGCATATCCGATTCCTGAGGAAATGGAAAGCAGACCAACCACGAGCAGTGGCTGTACTACCATTCTTGCTTTGTCTCGCCTGTTCAAATCCATCCCTCCTTATCACAGCTCCTCAACCATTCGGTATCCTACGCCCATTTCCGTTAAAATATATTTAGGCGCACCAGGATTTTCCTCGATCTTTCTGCGGATATTTGCCATGTTGACGCGGAGTGTATGGCTATCTCCAGCGTACAGGCCCCATATTTCCTTCATGATATAATCATGAGTCAGAACTTTCCCCGCGTTTTTTGACAGAAGCGCCAAAATTTTGTACTCAACAGGGGTCAGATGGATCGCCTTTCCAGCGAGAAAAACCGAACGCTTTTCATAATCTAACTGGAGATCTCCAATGGTCGTTTTCTCTTCGCCCAGTGCCTGAGCGCCCATGCTTTGGGGACTATGCCGCAGTGCCGTGCGAATTCTTGCCAGAAGTTCCGAGGTGCCGAAGGGCTTTACTATATAATCGTCTGCTCCTAAATCAAGTGCTTCAACCTTTTCTCGTTCGTGTCCGCGGGCTGACACCACAACGACCGGTATCTTCGACCATTCGCGGATACTTTTCAGTATCTCCACTCCATCAATATCCGGCAAGCCAAGATCCAGCAAAATGACATCCGGCGAATAGGATGCTGCCATAGAAAGTCCTTCTTTTCCTGCACCGGTCTTGATGACCTGATATCCGTTTGAATTCAGGATTGCTGTTATAAAGTTGCATATTGCTTCCTCATCCTCAATGACGAGAATTGTTGGTTTTAACATAGTCACTCACTTCCTTCCAATGGCAGTGTGAATTTAAATACCGCACCACCTTCTTTGCGATTAGCGGCTTCCATTGTTCCGTTATGCGCTTTGATAATTGTCATGCAGATAGACAGCCCGATGCCCATCCCTCGGGAAGAATCCGAGCTTTTCGTTCCATTGGGAACATAGCTGGTAAAAAGATAGGGGAAATCCTCGTCTGCGATTCCCTTCCCATGATCAATCACCTCAAATATCGCTGCATTTTCGCCCTTTTTTAATATAATCTCAACGGGCGAGGTATCGGCAGAATGCTTCACCGCATTTTCCAGAAGGTTAATAAGCACCTGTGCAATCAAGGTACCGTCCATGGGCACTTCTAACAGCTCATCGGGCACAGAAACCTCAACCTTGTGGTATGGAAATCTTTTTCGGATTCGGCTTACGGCCTCCGCCACAACCTCCTCAGCCGCCTCAGGGTTCTTGTTAACCTTGGATTCTCCCTCGTTAATACGCGTTACTGACAGCAGGTTTTCTACCATCCGTATCAGCCACTGAGCTTCCTCCTGAATATCTGCATTCAGCTTGTTGCGGGTACTCTCATCCAATGTTTTTGAATTTTCATGTATTGCAGAGCTGGCTCCAAGAATCCCGGACAGTGGCGTGCGCAAATCATGAGCAATAGCCCGCAGTAAATTGCTTCTCATTTTTTCCTTTTCTGCATCTACAACGATACTGCGCTGTTCATCAGACAAATGCTGCCGCTCTAGCGCCATAGCCACCTGGGATGCAATCATACGCAAAAATTGACGGGTATTATGGCCTAAAGACCCTTTTATACAGGAAATACCTAAAACAGCCAGCACCTTGCCTTGCGATATAACCGGCATATAAAAACCGGCTGCTCCCATTAAGGTATCCGTTCCCGCTCCCGCACGCTTTTGATTTACAAATACCCAATGTGCGACTGCCTTTTCGTCCTTGGAATTAAGAACTGCTTCATCCGTATCCCCATCGGCCTGCATGACACTGCCATCGGTACCAGTTTCAGGGTCGGATGGGAAAAATACAACGGAACGCTCAAACAAATTCACAATATACGCATTGGTCAGCGAGATAATATTTTCAAGCCCTCGGGTAACCAGAAGCTTTTTGTTGATCTCATAAAGAACCTCTGTGCGGTGCTCTCTCTGAACAGCCAGCTTGGCCTGTGTCTTAATCCTTACTGTAAGTGTGCTTGTGATCAAGGCCACCAGCAACATAATAAGGAAAGTAATGGGATAGCCCGCTTGAATCGCATTGAACGTGTATAGCGGCTCGGTAAAAAAGAAATTAAAGCTCAGCACACTTGCGATTGAAGCGATAATTCCAAAAACATGTCCTTTTGTAATCCTTGATATGACAAGCACAGAAAGAATATAGGTCATTATAATATTCTGATCACCGATTCCCACCATCCGCAGCCCAAGGGATACCAGTGTGGCCGCCACTAGTAACGCCGCTGTTTTCGCGAAGTCAATCCATGAGAATTCCACCTTGCCTTTCCAAATTGTCTTGCGCGGTTTTTTATAATCTCGGCGAGCGGTGGCACCGGGAATGATATGGACTTCTATGTTTGGTAAAAGAGAAATCAGTTTGTCTTCAAAGTCCATATCGAACAGGTTTTTAAGTGTTTTCTTATTACGGCTTTTGCCTACCACAATGTTTGTGATGCCGGATAATTTCGCATATTCTGATACGGATACCGCAATTTCATGGCCTGTGAGCGAAACAATTTCTGCTCCAAGCTTCTCCGCCAGATCCATATTTTCACGGAGTATTTTCTGCTGCTGGGAAGTTAAATGATTGCTGTCAGTGCTTTCCACATAAAGCGCTATCCATTGTGCATGAAAGGCTTCTGCGGCCCGAGCCGTCCACCTTATACATTTGGCAGAGGATGGGGAAGGACCAATACAAACCAGCATTTTGGTATTCGCCATTTTTTCAGTCGTACGGCGCTCATTTTGGTTTTCATTGCTAATTCTATCCGCAGCCTTGCGCATGGCAATTTCACGCAGGAGCTTTAAATTCTCCCGTGTAAAAAAATGATTCATGGCCGTCTGCGCCCGCTCCGGTTTATAAATCTTCCCATCTTCGAAGCGCCTGAGCAGTTCATCCGGCTCAATATCGATCAGTTTGATTTTTTCGGCTCTATCGAAGATATAGTCGGGTACGGTTTCTTTTACGCGAACACCGGTTATGCCCTCAATCACATCGTTGAGGCTCTCAATATGTTGGACATTTACAGTCGTGTAAACATCAATTCCTGCGTTTAAAAGCTCCTCAATATCCTGAAAACGCTTCCGGTTTCGGACGCCCTCCGCATTGGTGTGTGCAAGCTCATCCACCAAGATCAGTTTGGGTTTTCGGTTTAACGCTGTATCCAAGTCAAATTCCTTAAGCTCTATATTACGGTAAAATACAGACTTGGGCGCAAGGGAAGGCAACCCTTGTAAAAGCTGCAGCGTTTCCGGACGGGTATGCGGCTCAACGTAACCGACCAGCACGTCTTTTCCCATGCGGTACTGCTCCTGTGCATCGTCGAGCATGGCATAGGTTTTGCCTACACCGGCCGCATATCCGAAAAAAATCTTTAATTTTCCCGAATGATTATCCTGCTGTGTTTGTATGTCTGCCAGAAGCGCATTAGGGTCGGGACGTCCATCCAATTCATTCATTTCAGCTCACCTCCTCTATATTTAACAATCATACCACTACTAACTTTTATAGCAAGTTATTCCGATCACAATTGACTATTTATACATAAATTCAGATCCTATTGCCCTTCGAACCGATCAATACTGATTATAATATGGACTGGTTTCGCAGGAAACTATGTAATCTTTGAAGCCTCCGTAACCGAAGTGGTTTCTTTCTCTAAAAGCTCATGATAATAACTGATTACAGACTTTCTTGTAATGATTCCAACAAATTTATCCCGGTCATCCACAACGGGAACAAAGTTCTGATTCATCACCCGCAGGAGCAGTTCCTCTAAGGTGGTGCTTATTCTGACCGCAGGATTCCAGCCGGGACGGATAATATCCGAGACAAGGTAATTCTCCTGCTCCCGCATAGTGTTCTTTTTCTCTTCCAGCATGTGCCACAGGAAATCACCTTCGCTCACGGTTCCGATGTATGTACCGTCATCTGCTACCACGGGTAATGCAGTATAGACATGATACCGCATACTTTCCAGCGCCTGACGAAGCGTACTTCGACTATTTATATAGGCGACGGACGACTTGACTGTGATCAAAAAAATAATATTTCTTTCCAAAGCATTTTGAATGCTTGTATGATTCATTTCCGGATTCTCCTGCTGATCTCTTTCTGGTATCTGCATTATTTTTTCCTCTCGCTAAATTTTTTCATAGCAATGGCGGAACAGTTCAACGAACTGGAAGGTCATGCAGAAATGCATGACCTTCGCAGCTGTTTACCACTTTACGGCTTACAGCAAACCATCCAGCGCCAAGTTAACCTCCAGAACATTTACAGCAGGCTCACCGAATATCCCGAGAAAACGGCCGGTAGTATATTTACTGATAATCGCCCGGACATCGTCCTCACTGATGCCGCGTTCCCTTGCAAGACGGGCAACCTGATATTCCGCCGCTTCCGGCGTGATATTCGGGTCCACGCCGCTGCCGGAGGCGGTTACCAAAACCATTGGTATGTCTGCTGTGTTATCCGGGTCAAGGGCATGCAACCAGTCCGTACGCTCCTGTACAAGTGCCTTTTGCTCCTCACTAACCGGGGAGAGATTTGTTGTACCCATCGGCCTTCCAATCATGTATTCGGTGCTTGTAAACTCCTGTGCAATCAGCGCGGAACCATAGTTCTTCTGTGTGCCATCCTTGAGCGTAATGGTGATGATGCTTCCATTTGCCTGGCCTGGGAATATAAGCTGTGCGATTCCCGTAACAGCCGCCGTATAAATAACCCCGCATATTACGGTCATCACGAGGAAGCACATAATTGCCGGACGTAGTATTTTTATTGATTTCGTCATTTTAATCCTCCTCACATAATGCCGCAGGCTGTAAGCAGCATATCAATTCCTTTGATTGCAATAAAAGGCGCTGCAATGCCACCCAAGCCGTAAATCAGCATATTCTGCCCGAGCAGCTTACCGGCGGGCAGCTCACGGTATTTTACACCCTTGAGTGCCAGTGGGATTAATGCGATGATAATCAGCGCGTTGTAGATAATGGCGGATAGAATTGCCGTCGTGGAGCTGGTAAGTCCCATAAAATTTAAGGCTGTCAGCTGCGGGTAGATGCCAAAAAACAACACCGGGATAATCGCAAAATACTTGGCTACATCATTTGCCACGCTAAAGGTTGTCAGCGCTCCACGAGTCATTAGAAGCTGTTTGCCGATGCGCACAATGTCAATGAGCTTGGTGGGGCTGGAATCCAGATCAACCATGTTTCCAGCTTCCTTAGCCGCCTGCGTACCGGTGTTCATTGCCACGGCAACATCCGCCTGTGCCAGCGCTGGTGCATCATTTGTGCCATCGCCCGTCATTGCCACTAAATGCCCTTTGGTTTGGTAGTCGCGTATCAAGTCCAGCTTTGCTTCCGGCGTAGCTTCCGCGAGGAAATCGTCTACACCAGCCTCTGCGGCGATTGCCGCGGCAGTCATGGGATTGTCGCCCGTAATCATGATGGTTTTGATACCCATTTTCCGCAGGTCTTCAAACCGCTCCTTCACGCCGTTCTTGACAATATCCTTTAAATACACAACACCCATCACCTGATTATTTTTTGCAACTACCAGCGGTGTACCGCCCGCTCCGGCAACGCGTCTTACAATCTGCTCGCATTCTTCGGGGTACTCTCCACCATTGTTCTGTACAAAAGCCTTTACCGCTTCGGCGGCACCCTTACGAATCTGAATGCCCTGATAATCCACACCGCTCATTCGAGTTTTTGCCGTAAATTCTATAAAGCTGGCATTCATCTTGGAAAGCTCCCGGCCTCGAATACCGAACTTTTCTTTTGCCAGAACAACGATGCTCCGGCCCTCGGCAGTTTCATCTGCCAGAGAGGAGAGCTGTGCGGCATCCGCCAAATCCTGCTCCTGTACGCCGTTTACCGGAAGAAACTCACTTGCCTGACGATTTCCAAGAGTGATAGTACCCGTTTTGTCCAGCAGCAGCACATCTACATCTCCGGCAGCTTCAATCGCACGACCGCTCATAGCAAGTACATTTGCTTGGTTGAGACGGCTCATACCAGCGATACCAATGGAGGATAGGAGTGCACCGATTGTGGTGGGAGCCAAGCACACCAGCAGAGCAATGACGTTTGTGATAGATATCGCCGCCCCGGCCCCAGCCTGACTGCTGGCAAAGCTTGAAAAGGGGAGCAGTGTTGCTGTGACGATTAAAAAGATAATCGTGAGCGTCACCAGCAAAATCTGCAGTGCAATTTCGTTGGGTGTCTTTTTTCTGGATGCACCTTCCACCATGGAAATCATCTTATCCAAAAAGCTTTCGCCAGCTTCCGCTGTCACCTCAATGACAAGCCAGTCGGATACCAGTGTGGTACCGCCCGTGACCGCGCTGCGGTCGCCGCCGGATTCACGGATTACCGGCGCGGATTCACCGGTAATCGCGCTCTCATCGACAGAGGCAGCTCCGTCGATGACTTCCCCATCCATGGGGATCTGCTCACCTGCCCGGACGATGACAATATCACCCTTTTTAAGCTGGGCAGAAAGCACTTCTGTATAATCCTCCACATTGCTTTTAGATATTAGCTTTTTGGCTTTTACGTCTTTACGCGCTTTGCGTAAAGTATCCGCCTGAGCGCGCCCGCGTCCTTCCGCAATCGCTTCTGCAAAATTTGCAAACAATACCGTGAACCATAAAATCAGCGCAATCGCCAGAATGTATCCGCTGTTTTCATCCTTAATTCCAACGAAGGACAAAATGTATAACGCCGTGGTTAAAATTGCGCCAATATATACGACCAGCATAACCGGATTTTTTACTTGAATACCGGGGGCAAGCTTGGCGAAAGATTGCCTGAGCGAATCGCCTAAAATATTTTTATTGATACTTTTCTTTTCCATGTTAGTCCCCCCGTTCTATCGCATTGTGAAGTAATCGGCAATGGGTCCGAGAGCCAGCGCTGGTAAAAAGCTCAATGCGCCGACAATCAAAATAACGCCGATCAGCAGTCCCACAAACATGGTATTTGTTGTTGATAAGGTTCCTTCACTGACTGCAACCGCCTTCTTCTTCGCCATATTTCCGGCAAGGAAGATGGCCGCAGCCATAGGAATGAAGCGTGCCAAAAGCATGATGATGCCGCCGACCACATTTGTAAACACCGTGTTTGCATTAAATCCGGCAAACGCGCTTCCGTTGTTGTTGCCCATAGACGAAAATGCATAAAGGATTTCTGAAAATCCATGGGCGCCGGAGTTGGTCAGCCATGAGGCGGCATCCGGCATCAATACGGCTGCGGCAGTTCCCAGAAGGGTAACCATTAAGGGAGCAAGCACAATCAGGCACACCATTTTCATGTCATACGGCTCCACCTTTTTCCCGAGATACTCCGGCGTTCTCCCCACCATGAGTCCGGCGATAAATACCGTCAGCAGAACAAAGGCAATCATGCCGTACAGTCCGCTGCCCACGCCGCCAAACACAATTTCACCAAGCTGCATCAGGAACATGGGAATCATTCCCCCGAGAGGCGTGAAACTGTCATGCATGGAATTTACTGAGCCATTGGATACTGCTGTAGTGGCTGTAGCCCACAAGGAAGATGCGCCGACACCATGGATAACCTCTTTGCCTTCCATACTACCTGAGGCAGCAACCCCTTCGAAAGAGGGCCCCATATACTGCTCACTTATTGTTGTAACGCTGAGAGCTACTACAAACAGAATCATCATGGCAATATAAATGGATTTTCCTTGCTTACTGTCCTTGACGGCCTTACCAAACGATACGCATAAAGCAGCAGGAATTAACAGAAGCGATAAGCATTCCAATAGGTTCGAAAATGCCGTCGGATTTTCCAACGGAAAAGCAGAGTTAACGCCGAAGAAGCCGCCGCCGTTTGTTCCAAGCTGCTTAATGGCAATCTGGCTGGCCGCAGGACCCAAAGGGATAGTTTGTGCCGCTCCGCCTTGAAGCATAGCCACTTCCTTGTAGGGTGCAAAGGTCTGCACAACGCCCTGTGACACAAGCACAAGTGCCAGAACAAAGGAGAGGGGAATCAGCACATAAAGCGTAATTCTGGTCAAATCAGTCCAAAAGCTTCCGATGGTTGTTTTCTGCCTTAAAACAAAGCCTCTGATTAGGGCGAACAATACGGCGATTCCAGTTGCCGCCGACACAAAATTCTGGACGGTAAGCCCTAAGAACTGCGTCAGATAAGACAACCCGGTTTCTCCGGAATACGCCTGCCAGTTGGTATTTGAAACAAAGCTTGCCGCCGTGTTAAAGGCAAGATGCCAGCTTGTGCCTTCAATCCCCGCAGGGTTAAATGGTAATACGCCCTGCAGCATCTGAATGAGCCAGACAAAAAACACACCGATTGCACTGAATATCAACGCGGACAGTACATATTTTTTTGCGCCCATTTCCTCGTTGCCTTTAACACCCATGACTTTATAGATTCCGTTTTCTACCGGAGCAAGGGCGCGGGATAAAAACACCTTTTGGCCGGTCATGACCTTGTACATATAAATGCCAAGCGGAATGGATAACCCCACCAGCAAAACAAGGTAAATAATATCCTGTAAAATAATCATGTTCATAAGTCCTCACCTCGAAACAATACGTAGAATAAGTAGATCATCAAGGCAAATCCGATGATACCGGTGATTGCCAACACCATACCCATATTCTCATCTCCTCTCACTTTCTCAGCGTATGTATGGCAGAATCATGTTCCATCGCACTGCCATGACAATGGCCATTGTAACGATTAAAAATGCCGCAAAGGATAATACTTCTTTCCATGTGCATTGCGTCTTATCATGTTTCATACCGAAAACGCCTTTCATTTTAGTTTTGTTGTAAAGTTTTTAGATATTATACGTAAATGTGCATTTTTTACCCAAATATCATTCTTTACGCTATTTATCATAACAAAAAAGAGGTCAATGAGGTGTCAATTCGAATGGAGTAGATGTCAAGAAAGCGTCCAGATGTTTTATGCAAAACATAAAGAGAAACACTTTCTTCTTTTTCTGTAATAAGTCTTTCTTAGAGTGGGAGGTTCTGGTGGGTTCACAGTGAACCGCACCTGGGTTCTGCGGAAAGACGGAATACCCCCTTGGCGGGAAATACGCCTTTCCGCTTTGCCGCGATTCCGCTACTTTTTTAGAATCAGCCGGTTGCTGGTATTACTGCCGTTCTCCCGGTAGCGGGATTCTTTTTCAATGAGCCCAGCATGAACCAAATCATGCAGGGCGCGCTTGACGGTGCTGCGGGAAAGCTGCAAGTCGGCGGCAATGGTCTTGACCGCAGGCCAGCAGTCTGAGCCTTTCCCCGCACGGTCACGAAGGTAAATATAAACCGTCCTCGCCCGATGGGGGAGTTCATCGGGCGGAGCGGTATAGATGTGGTTAAAATAGCTCATTTGTTATCACTCCGTTCTGACATGGCTGCGCCGCTTTAGTGGCTCCGCGGGATGCTCCGTCACGGGGGTGTGGAGCGCACCGGTGCCGGTGGGCGACTCCAATATCTCCCCGGTTTCCTCATCCACCATCAGGCAGGCTGTGTGCTTGCGAACAATGTTTTCCTCCAGCGTCTGCTTATCGGCATAGACCACCTTCCGGTGCGCCTTTTCTTCAACGGTATAGGGCTTCCCAAAGCGGATACCCCAATCCAGAAACAGCCGCAGCCTTGTCCGCATGGGATGTGTGCCGGTTTTCATAACGACAAAGCTGCCCTTGGGAATGGATTTGAGTTCATCCGGTGTCATAAGAGGACGCTCCATCATTTGCAGGGACTGGCTGGGATCGTTCTTTCCACGGCTGATGCTGCCGCTCATCACGGTGCGGCTGCCCAATGCCTTAGAAAGTACCTCTGCGGTCTGGCTATTGGGCGCGAAACCGCCGAAGATGGTGTCCTGGCAGTTGTCCACGATGATTTCTGCACCCTCCTTGCCGTAATTCTTTTCAAGCTGTCCGAAGGACTGGATAATGGGAATCATGGAAAGACGGCGGGAGCGGCTGGCCGAAAAAATCAGCTCAAGTGATTCAATGGCCGGGAGCGTACCCAGCTCGTCACAGTAGAACATCACCCGATTTTTCAGCTTGCCGCCGTTCTCATCCGCTACCGCAAGGATTTCACGGTAGAGTTGCTGGATCATCAGGCTGACCATGAAATATTTAGTTAGATCTTCTTCGGGAAGTATAATAAATAGCGCCGATTTTTCATTGCAGAATTTCTCCGCGTCAATGGTGGTTTCAAAGCAAAGAATCTGCTCCATTTCACTGTCGATAAATGAGTTGAGGCGGGACAGCACGGTAGACAGTACCGAGGCCATGGCCTGCTCCGCGGAGTTGAGGGCGGCTCCCGCAAACCAGCGGGCCTTATGGTCAGGCGGCAGCTTTTCCATCAGGAGCTGGAACTGGCTTTTACCCTTTACCTTGCTGGGCGCCAGCAAATCCTGTACCAGTTTGAACACGCTGATGATATGGCGGCAGTCCACCTTTTTTCCATCTGCTTTAGTGGGCGGCAGATATTCGGCTATCAGCAGAATGATGGAGGACAGAAGCCCCTCGGCGGCATCATAGAAAAATTGGTTCTGTCCGTAGTTCTCGCCGCTGGCGTTGATGATGGTCTTTGAGATGATTTTGGCGTATTTCTCCGCCTTGGCCTTTGCCACAAGATTGTTTTCATCGGCAAGGTAGGTGTCCATGTAGGTGTTGACCAGCTGGAGCATATTGTTGCCGTCCGAGCGGGTGGGGTTTCGAAGGTCAATGACCGCCACATGGTAGCCATAATGGTCACGGGCAATGGCACCGTAGTTGCGGAACAGGTCCCCCTTGGTATCGGTGGTCAGAAAGCTCATGCCAGAGGCACAGGCATACTCCAGATTCGGGTACAGGAAAAAGGCTGTTTTGCCCACGCCGGATGCGCCGATCATCAGGCAGTGGACGTCGTCGGTATCCACCAGCGCCGTGACTTTGTTCTTTGCTCCTGTGCTGCCGAGGATGATGCCTTGCTCTGAAACAGCGGGGAGGTTTTCTCCCTTCCGCCACAGCTCCGGCTGAAAGGGAATATGCTTGTAAATGCTTTTGATTTCCTGCTTGGTGGCAAAGCGCGCCGTACCGTGCTGGCCATCGCCCACTGTGCGGGACTTGATTCCGTTGAGGGTGTAATAGTGGGCTAAAAGAGAAAGGCCGCCGATGACGAGAAACATCACGGCGGCCGCTGCGATTAGAATGTAGACTTGGGATTGCATAGGGGAAACTCCTTTCAGTCTGGAATATTTTGTGGTATCCTAAATCTAAAACATATGTGTTACATAAATAGGGATTTGAGGAGTTGACTATATTGTTGGTAATGGGGATTAATCGAATTTTGAAATTGGTTCAAATCACTTCCGGAGGAAAGAGTTACACTTGTCCCACCCAAGAAATAAATGGCGAACTTTTCTTTATTTTCAAAAAGAGTTTGCATAAGGTAATGGATTTCACATCTGAACACACCACAGAGCTTATTTCCGTAGGTGGAAAAATTATAGACAGGAAGCTAAATAAATGAGCTCCATTTTTCTATGCCATCCTCATTTCAAACCCACTCTGCCTTTGCTGTGCCGCTTCCGTTAAATCGTCATTCCAGTCCTTCCCCTGAGATATGAGCCGTTCTGATTCATAGCCCTGTTCGGCAAGCTGCTGTTTCAGCCGTTCGCTGGCCTTGTGCCCGGCTGCATCGTTGTCCAGGCACAGCGAGACTTGCCGGAGCTGTGGATACTGTTTCAGCATCCACAGCATCGCCTGGCCGCCGACGCCGCAGAGGGACACATAGCTGTGCCGCTGCCAGTCCTGCGGATGCAGGGTAATAAACGACAGCAGATCCACAGGCGCTTCAAACACATACAGCGCATTGCTTTCGCCAAGCCAGTGAAAGCTGTGGCGGGGGTCGCAGCCGTCCACGTTCCCTTTAAATGCCTGCCCCAAGGTGTAAATCCCGCGCTTGTGAGCGTGGCGGGCAACTCCGTTTTCATCTAAGCCCACAAACACGGCGTTATGGTATTCCTTTGTTCTGTTCTTGGATTTTTCACAGCTTTCATAGAGGAGCTTCTGCTTTGCAAAGAAGCTCACCACCTCCCGGCCGATGTGCCGGGTTTTCACCAGATAGGCATAAACACGCCTCATATCCGTATGTGCCGGTGGGAGCGCAAAGGGCTTTTTCGGCTCCGGCTCCTTTTGCGAGGCTGGCCGATAGATTTCACCCTGCTCACCGCCCAGCAGCAGGGTCACGGCTTCAGGATAGGAGCAGCCGTAAAACTTCCGCACAAAATCAATGGCATAACCGCCGCTCTCCGCGGAGTGATCGTACCACTCGTTCCCCCGGACGGTGATGCTGCGGTCGGAGGCCAGCCGCTTATCCCGTCCGCTGGGCAGGAGTCTTTCGCCGCGCCGCTGGAGAAAGTCAGCTAAATCCACATTGTTGGCACGGTATTTCTGTTCGTCTGTAAAATGCACATACACACCCATAGCGCACCTCCTATTGATGGCGATTGCCGATTCGATGAAAAAATGCCGCCCTTTTTACAGGACGGCATTGCTTTGGATACAAATTTTTCCGGACGGGCATCCGCCCGGTTTTCTTTTTCTGCTTTTTCATGGTGTTCCTCCCATCGTTTTTTAGAGTGACATGGTCTGTTCGTGGTCGTCCCGCGCATGACCCTGTGCCTGCTTCTTCTCCCGGAGCCTGCGCAGGAGCTTACGGTCGATACGCTGACCGGGCGGTTTCAAGGGCGGAGCGTTGTCAGTAAACACACGGCTCATGTGATGCAGGAGCCGTGTGCCAGCCAGCAGGACGGAGGGGTTTTTGAACTCATCCATATGGTCAAGGAAAAACTGTGCGTAGACATTGCCCTGCGCCGCCGAGAGAGTAAACCAGCGGACGGCGGTTTCCCTATTCTTGGGTACGTCTTTTCCCATCAGATACAGCTTGCCGAGGGTATACTGCGCATACTGGTTTTCTTGCTCGGCGGCGGCTGTCAGGAATTGCAGGGCAGCGGGAATATCCTTTGGCACATCTTCGCCCATGAGATAAACCTTGCCCAGCCGGTACTGTGCGAACTGATTTCCCTGTGCGGCGGAGTGTTTTAGGTATTCCAGTGCTTTTGGGATATCCTTTGGAACATCCTCTCCCTTGAGATAGAGAATGCCGAGGGCATATTCGGCAAAGGGATTCTTCCGGTCGGCGGCAAAGGTCAGCCAGCGGATTGCGGCTTCCACATCCTTGAGGACGCCACCGCCCCCAAGGTACAGCTTACCGAGCCGGTGTGCAGCAAAGTCGTTATCCTGCTCCGCCGACAGGGTATAGAGCCGTACTGCCTCAGCCGTGTTCTGCGGGACGTGCTGTCCCGTCTCATAGAGCTTGCCAAGAAAATATGCGGCATAGGGATTTTCCGCCTCCACCGCCTGCTTGAGATAAACGAGGGCTTTTTCCACCTCCTGCGGCGGCGCTGCTTCGTCTGCAAGAATGAGCTTGGCAAGCTGGTAGCAGGCAAAGGGATTTCCCACCGTCGCTGCCTTTTCAAAATATTCCTTTGCTTTTGTCTCATTCTTTTCCGTGCCCACGCCGTTTAGAAGCATCCAGCCCAGCCGGTACTGGAGCTTATCGTCGTGCCCTTTTTCCTCCAAAGAGGTGAAACCGAGAAAGGCTTCCCGAAAACGCCGATCAGCTTCCGCACTGTTTTTTACGCAGCCGATGCTGTCCCGCATCATTTTGCCAAGCTCGAAGCTGGCATAGGGAAAGCTCTGGTCTGCCGAGCGGATGTAGAGGTCAAAGGCGGTTTCATAATTCTGCTCTACACCCTTGCCGTGATAATACAGACCGCCGAGGGAATACTGCGCATATTTGTACTTCTCGTTTGCAGAAAGAGTGAGCCAGTCCGCCGCCTGCAGATCGTCCTGCTCTGTGCCAAGCCCTGCGGCGACCATTTTGCCGATGCGGTACTCGGTGTACTTCCAAGGCTTTTTTTCCTCGGCGGCATGAAATAGCGCAAGTGCCTTTTCGTACCAGCCATAGGCTGCATCGGCGTTCGCTTCGCACCCAAGCCCGTCGGCGGTCATACGACCAAGATCATAGAGTGCCAGGGGATTATCTTTATCCGCTTCTGCGAGGAAAAGTTCACGGGCTTTTTCAAAATCCTGCGGGATTTCGGCTTCCTCATCGCCGTGGAGATACTGTTTTGCCAGCTTGTATTCCTCCGTCCACCATGAAGCAGAAGCTTTCTCCCCGTTGCGGAAAGACGGAGCAGGCGGCGGTTCGGACGCATCCTCCGGCTCGGCGGGCGCATTCTCCGGCGCAGCCTCCATGGAGGGTACATCGTCATCCGGGGTGGCGTCCGGCAGAGCGGTTTCCACCGAAGCCGGTTCCTCAAAGGTCATAGTTCCGCTGCCAAGTCTCAATGCCTCCTGAATAACCATGTTTCGGATGGGCTTGAAATCCTCACAGCGGGAAAGGGGCGGCGGCTCGGAGGGTGTTTCGGTGTATATGGATTCGATTCTGCCCCTGACCTCCCACCACAGGTGGTAGGCTTCGGCAATGCGGCTGTCCTTGGCAAGCTCATCCACAATTTCGTCTACCACATTTTTCAGGTCTGCTTTCAGGTAGCCGTACTGCTTTTTTCCGCTGACCGTTTGCAGACGTTCGGCAAGGTGTGTGAGGAGTTGCTCCATGCGCTCACTGACCAACACGCCGCCCTTCATCTGGCGAATCAGCTCCCCCATGGCTTCAGCGGCCTGCTGCTTCAGGTCATCCCGTCGCTGGGTCTTTTCCCCGTAAATCGGGATGAGCTCCTGACGGAAAATCTCATTTGCCAGAGCGGACTTCATTTTGCGGATACCCTGCTTGGTGAGATAGCCCTCCTGCGGATTTGTACTGTAGCAAATCATGTGAACATGCGGGTGGTGCGATTCATTGTGAAACGCCGCATACCATTTCAGATGGTCGGGGTGGATTTTCAGGTTCTCCGCCAGCTCCATCGCCTTGGAGGAAAGCAGGGCTTTCCATGCCGCCGCATTTTCAAAGCCAAATTTACCTGCATCCTCCCGGCGCAAGGAAATAATCGGCGTCCAGACATTGCCGGTGTGGGCGGCCACTTCCTCCGCAACCTGTGATAAAACCAGCAGCGCATCCCCGGCTGTAAACAAACCGTGACTGTCAAACTTTTCCACGCGGGGACGGTTTGCGATGTAGTCCAGATATTTTTCCCTGTCACCAATCTGCGGGAGGTGCTGCTCCAGTGTTATAGAGATAAACTCAGAAGCATTTTCACGATTGGGCTGGGCGAGGTAGTCCTCATACTCCAGAGACTCCTTGCTTTCGGGAAACTCACGGATCATTTGCGCAATGAGTGCCCGCTGATTTTTGGTGCTGTGCCAAAGTGCCCGGCCATTCGGAACCTTTTCTACGCCGTCACGGGTTGCTATATATTTCACCAGATGACTCAGGTGCGCGGCAGCTTTTCCGCCCTTGAGGTATCCGTTTTTAATGACCAGCCTTGCCATTAAAGATCAGCACCCTGTTGGAACTGCACCGCATCTTCCAGCTTGATTTTACCTCTCGTCTTTTTCACCTCGGAAATGCATCGTCCACGGAGACTGCGCAGCTCATCATCGGTAACCTCCAATGTGGCTGCCAGCAAATGCATCATCATGCTGATCTCCACCGACAAGCGGAACAGATTATTTGCCACACGATTTTCCGTATTTTGCAGCGTACCCTGAATCGCTCCTAACAGATTCTGAGAAAGAAATGCCGTACTGTTTTGGCTGCTCAAATAGCCGATATAGAAATCTACCGCCTGCGAAACAAATTCGGTGTGGTTTTTCATATCCTTTTCCTGCATCATGGCTTCCATGGTTTTAATCATATCCGGGTAGAGCCATGCCACTACCCGTTGCTTTAGCTCGTTTCTATTTTCATTCATAGGCTCAAATCTCCTTATATTTTGTGTCCAGCACCCCAAACAGCACCTTCAAAATGCTGGAATGGCTGGGCTTTCATGTGGGGCACAGCACCTGACGGAGCCAAAATCCCCATTTACAGCACCTTTTGAAATTCCGAAGCAATCGTTGCAGAGTCCTGAAAAGCCTTTGTATTTCCGTAGAGTGCGGGCGGCACTGCCGTCCGCTGTGACCGCGAGGGGCGTTTACAGCACCTCGCTTTCTCCTGCTCTTTTTTCGACCGTGGAGACTGCTGGATTTGGGGTGCAGAGAGCCTTTTCCCAACGCTCGCACAAAGCCCTCACGTTGCCGTTTAGAGTGGGATGGGTGCATGGATGCCACACCGCCTGTCAAAGCGGCACACAGGGGCGAACAGGGGGCAACGCTGGGGGACGGGCATGCGCCTTAATGTGCCGCCCTGTCCTGTGTGCCATCAGCGGCAGGAGCAGATTTCTCTTTTTCTTTTTGCTTTTTGGGCGAAGCGGTGGCGGGAGCATCCTCGCAGCCCTCGTCAATATATTCCCGGACGGAAGACGGAACGTATTTTTCATAGAGCTTCTGCAAGGAATCGCAGAGCTCCTGTGTGAGATCCGCATCCTTTTTCTCCATGTAGCGTTTCACCGCACGGAGCTTTTCGCCGTCCATTTGCACGGTAATGCTTTCTTTTTTCATGCTGAGTGTCCTCCTTAAAATCGAAATCCCATAAAGGTGAAGCCGGGTTCCAGCTCCGGTTCCTGCCCGGTGAATTCGGGAATGTCAGCAAAAAGCTGGCTGTATTCCGCGACCTTACTCTTGCCGAGCGAGGTAAAGTTGCCGTCATAGGTGGTGTCGCAGACAAAAAACGGACCGCAGATAATGTCCGCGCCCAGCCGCCTGTTGGGCGGCATTCCGTTTATTTTGCCTTCCTCATTGCAGACGGCAACGCAGCCGTTGGGAAAGCTGATGCATTCAATCAGGCCGCCCACCTCCGCCTGCAGGCTGGCAAGGTCATTTTGAATTTCCTTGACATGGGGCGCCTGCCCCGGCTCAATTTTGAGTACCTTAATCTTGTTCTCACGCATAAAATCAGCCCTTCCTTCTTAAATTTATGGTAGATAATTTCTCGGATTTTGCTTCACACCGTTCACCCGCACCTCAAAGTGCAGATGGTTTCCGGTGCTGCGCCCGGTGGAACCCACCTTGGCAACGGTTTCCCCGGCTTTCACGGTTTGCCCCTCACGGACGAGAATCTCAGAGCAGTGACCGTATAAGGTGACCAGCCCGCCGCCGTGGTCAATGGTGAGATAATAGCCGTAGCCGGTGCTGCCATAGACTACGGTTTTCACTGTTCCCGCCTGTGCCGCACGGATGGAGGTGCCTTTCGATGCGCCGAGATCAATACCGGAATGCCCCGCCCACTCGCCGGTGAGCGGGTCCGTCCTGCCGCCGAATTCAGAGGTCACCATGGAGCGCCAGTTCTTACCCAGCGGAGAAATCAAGCCGGAGGCGGAGGCTTCCGGCGCTTCCGCGTAGGGTCTTGCGTACAGCACCTGCTTGCCGGAATCGAACAAATCCCGGTAGACGACCTGTCCTTTCGAGGAGGATGCGTCCACCACCTTGCCGTCCCCGGCGTAGATGCCAACGTGGGTAATGTTCATGAAGCGGTCGTTGGGCTTGTGGCTCCAGAACACCAAATCTCCGGGAGCAAGGCTGGATTTTGGAATCGTCAGCCCGTTGTCCACGCAGTATTTGCCCTGCGCCGCAGCCGTGCCAGGCAGATTTACCCCCAGCTTTTTGTACACCCACTGTACAAGATAGCTGCAGTCGGTGTAGCTGCCCTGTCCTCGAAGCTCCTGCGAATACGGGTCTCCAAGGCGGGAAAGCCCCAGCCGGACAGCCTGTGCACCCGCTTCTCCGACAGGCAAATCGGAATAAAAACCGTCCATCTGATCCGGCGTCCAGTCCTCCCACAGCCCGGAATTGTCATCTTCCATGGGCGCGCCGGTGCCATATCGGGCGCGGTAATAGATTTCATTGGCGTTGGCCTGATCCTCATAAGTGACGGCTCTGCCGAACAGCGCGCGGATGTTGTTGTAGACAGCGGGCAGAGAGGTGATGGGTACGGCTACGGTATAGGTTTCTTCCGAGGTGGTGCCGTCGCCGTTCTCCACGGTGCGGGTGCGTTCCTCATACGTCACAAAGCAGTCCACATAGCGCCGGTGTTCCAGTCGGGAGGGGGACGCTGCGCCGAAGAACAGAGAATAAAAAATTGCCTTGACCCGGTAATTGTCAAGGCTGTCGCCGTCCTCCATCTCTGCGTTCACGTTATCGATGGCATTGTCTATGAGGGTGAAGCTCTGGCGCATATCCCCGATGTATTCCCGGTACTCCGCAGGCATACTCGCCGGAATGACACCGCCGTGAAAGCACAGCTCCACGGCGGTGTTGTTGTGGTTTGTGGTGCCGGAAAGCAAGGAGCAGACCAGCACGACGACCAAAATCAGCGGGGACAGGACGGCGGCAATGATCCAGCAGATGGTTTTCCGGGTGCGTTCATCCGAGAGCGCGGTAGCGGCGGCTTTTACAACAGCTGCGATGGTTGCGGGATCTGCCATGCCGTCACCACCATTTCAGACCGCCAAAGCCGAATAGACTCTGCTGTTCCGGCTCCGGCTCACTTGCCATGAGCTGCTCGGTATAGTCCACCGCCTGCTCCAGAACAGCGGTGTCAAAGCCCGCGGTTTTGTAGCCCTCACGGATGGTGTTGTAGTAATAGTCCGAGGGATACCCCAAGCGATGCCCCGGCGTCATCACATAGACCATGGCGGACACCGACTGTCCATCCAGTGGCAGTTCCATCAGTTCCTTGTCATAGAACCGGGGAAAGCCCTCATAAACATCCAGCGCCGCTTCATCCTTCGGCGTGATCTTCCACAGCAAAACAGGGACGGAGGAACCCTCGCAGGGCTCAATGGTGGCAACGGCTCCGTTTCGGCCGCCCCGGAACACAAGGGCATAATCCTTGATTTCGGATGCCCCCACCACCTTGGCGGATGGGCACCGGTGCGCCATCTGCGGCAGATTGAGATTGCTGCCGTAGGCAATATACAGCTTGTTTTTCATACGATCTCCCTTCTACATGGACATAGTAAAAGCGGGGGACTGTTCATCCTCCGCTTCCATAATGGGTTCCGGTACCGCTTCTTCCGGGGGAGCCTGTGTCTGCTGACGCTCCGCCTCACGTTTCTCCCGCAGCCGTTCCTTTTGCCGCTCCGCTTGTGCCGGGTCTTTCCACGCGATGCAGCCTTCCAGATGATCCAGCAGATGCTGGCGGGCGGTTTTAAACTCGTCCCCGATCATACCAAGGCGCAGAAGCCAGACACGAAAGGTGTATTTTTCGTTGCTGGACTGCGTTTTGGTAGGGCTTGCCGACCGCTGATTGAGTGCCTGTGCGGTCATGGCAAGACAGAATTGGATGTATGCCTTGATTTTTCCGGCGTGTAAATCTCCGTTGAACGCCCGGAACTCCACCGTGCCCTTCTGGAACACGCTGTGCAGATTCAGGCAGTGGTAGCGGCTGTCGTGATAATGCTCCCGGCTGCCGTCCCTGCCGTTGTACCAGAGGCTTTTGAGCCGGTCGAGGGTGGCGGGCTTCTGCCGGTTGAGCCGCTCTAAAAAAGAGGGGTCAATCTTCCGGCAGTAGTGGCTTTCCCGCCCCCGCGAAACCTTCAGCGCCTTGTAAATCATATCCTCCTTGGCCGCCATGATGTTGACCAAATTCCGCAGATGGGGTGCGTCAAAGGGTGCGGCGTTGATGTGAATGTGAATGCCGCAGGAGGAATTCACAAATGCCCCGGCCTCCCGGAGCTTGCGGATCAGCTCCTGCACCGTTTCGATATCCCCGTACTGGCAGATGGGGCTGACCAGCTCCACACTGTAGTTCCGGTCGGCGCTGACCTTCCTGCGCCCCTCCTTCCGCTGGCAGTCCAGACTTCCGTCACTCATGACCTTCCATTTGCGTCCAGTGGTATCCCTTGCGAAATAGGTGTCATAGAAGCTGCCCTCATATTCTTTTGTGGTGCCGAAATATTCGGCAATGACCTCGGCAGCGCGGCTTCTGGTAAGCCCGGTCATTTCAATTTCAATCCCGAAATCCTGACCCTGTATCTCCATTTACTCACCGCCTTTACCATATCCTGTGCTGCAGGGTCAGGTCTTTTTCCTGAGACAGCCCCGCCAGCTCCGCCGCAGAGTTGATGAAGCCGCACAGCCGTTCCCTGCGCCAGGTATCAATGAGATACCGCCCGCATTCCTCGTTGAGCGCATTGATTTTCAGCACCGTATCCCGCACACACTCTGAAACGGCGGCGGGATCACCCTGCGCCAAGGTGAGGTCGTCAATGTAGTCATCCAGAATCTGCCCCATGACAGACACATCCTCCGGGGTATAGTGGTAGCTCCCGGCGTAGGGATCGGGGTATTCCTTGCCATCCATGCAGCACCGGAGCTGCTCCAAAATGGCGGGGCGCTCGTCGCAATCCGCTTTCTGGTATTTCTCCATAAACGCTAAAAGATCCGCCTCCCGATTGGGTGTGTAGCGGATGAAGGACAGCATATCTTCGAGGAGTCCTGATTTGTTTTCTTTCTGCTGTTGCAGTCTGTTCATGATTTTTCTCCTTTCCATGTTATCTGCCGCCCGCCGTTCCGAACAATTTCTCCTTATATGCCGGAGCGTGAACCGCGAGGTTATACCGCTCAATGCCGCATTTGTAGAGGCAGACACCGCGCTGGGGAAAGCGGATCAGGTTGTATTCGCTTTCTTCCAGCTGGAGGGAGTCGATATAGAACCGCTTGTCGATGTTGCCTGCGTTGAACAGAAACGCATGAGACGGAATGGAAAACAGCGGCTTGGTCAATTCGCGGATGTGCTCAATATTGAAGTCCTCCAAGTTCTGTGACGAAAGAATAACCGCCGATTCCTTCTTGCGCACACGCTTCATGAAATTGCGGATGTATTCAATGGCTGTCAGGTTCGTGAGGAACAGATACAACTCGTCAATGGAGGCGGCGGTGTTCCCCTCGGTCAGAAGCTTGTCGCTCATGAAGGACAGAACATTGAACAGCAGGGCGTTTTTCACGTTCCGACTGGCCTGGAGCAAGCCTTTTACTCCGAACACAATAAAGCGGTCGGAGGTTACGTTGGTGTGGCCGTTGAAAAACTGACTTTCCGCGCCCATGCACATGGAGTGAAGCCCCAGCAGGATTTCCTGCAAAAGCTCCGGCGGGTAGAGCTGGTATTTGGTTTTGTCGTAGCCCTTGTACTCGGCTTCAATCAGGGCATAGAGGTCGGACAAAATGGGGTAG
The DNA here is from genome assembly GCF_038181555.1 of Desulfitobacterium sp. THU1. Lineage (NCBI taxonomy): Bacteria > Bacillati > Bacillota > Clostridia > Eubacteriales > Desulfitobacteriaceae > Desulfitobacterium > Desulfitobacterium sp. THU1. Next base: position 117,593 of record NZ_JBBWUA010000008.1, read on the forward strand.
TCCGTGGCGGCAAGGCTCTTGAAATCGGTGCGGTCGCTGATTCCGAACTGTTCGTACAGCTTGCCCAGCATGATTTCAATGGCGTCAATGTGGCGGTCGGAAAAATCTTTGTAGCACCGGAAGAAATCCTTGAGAAAGCTGATGTGCTGACTGAGCTTGGTGGACTGGCGGAACGCCTGGGGCGCGTCGGTGTCCTCCGGGCTGCCGCCCTCGTCCCATGTTTTCGGCTCCAGCGGGTTGATCCGGTACCGGCCCGACATGAGATCAATGAAACAGCCGCCGAGGTTTTCCGCCAGCTCCACATATTCGTGCTCTGGATCAAGGCACAGAACCGACTTGCCCGATTCGAGGATATTGCAGAGAATGAGCTTTAACAGGTAGCTCTTGCCTTGGCCGGAGTTACCGAGTATCAGGACATTGGCGTTGGTTTTGTCATCGTCGCGCTTGTCAAAATCCGCAATGATATTGGAGCCGAACTTATCCCTGCCGAGGTAAAAGCCGTGAGGGTCGGTCTTACCGCTGTAGTTGAAAGGATAGAGGTTTGCCACGGAGCTTGCGGGCAGCACCCGTTCAAACTGGCTGGCGAACACATTCCAGCCAGCGGGGCCTACGGCGAGAAAACCCTCCCGCTGGCGCAGCATGAGCCGGTCCACATTGAGCTTGGAGCGCACCAGCTCGGTGAGCACATCGGTCTGGAGCAGCTTCAGCGCATCGGAATCGTGAGCGGTCAGCTCGATAAAAACAGCGCAGTGCAGAAGCGGCTCCCGATTCCGGTGCATGGAGGAGACCAGCGTCACTACATCCTGCAGATTGCTTTCGGCGGTGACGGTCTGCTGGAGATCGTTGGTACTGCTCTTATCCATGCGATTTTTGTTGGCGGCATTGTGGATGATCTTCTTTTCCTCGGCCGCCGTTACCTGACGGGTGTAGATGCGCAGGGTCACGCCGTCCTTTTCTCCGAGGTGGCGCAGGATGGCCTGTTCCTCGGTAGCTGTGGGATATTCCCGCAGCACCCACACACAGCGGTAGGTGTTGCCGCATATGAAGTGGTCGGTGTTGAATTTGATGATGCCCGGAGCGATCATGTCAAGGAAATCCTTGATTTTTGCATCCTCCTGCGGCACTGATTTTTCTCTTTTTCTGTTTTTACTCACCGAAAATCACCCACCTTTCTCCGTCATAATCCTCGTATTGTTCCGTTGTGACATTCTGCTCATAATAGACACCCAGCAGGCGCTTGATGTCCGATTCACCCGCCTTGCGCACCGTGAAGCCCTGATCCTTAAGGCTCTTTTCGATGCGGGAGAGGTAGGGCTGAACATCGCGTTCCTTTTCATTTCTCAGCCGGATGATGATTAGAAATTCCCTTGCCGTTGCCATCTGCACCTGCATACGGTCAAGGGCGGTCTGATCCTGTGCCAGCAGTTTTCGGATGACAGGATTCTGCTCGGCATCCATTCTTGCTTTGAGATAACTCTTATTGTCCTCGAAGTTTTCCCGGCTGTTCAGGCACAGCATTTCAATTTCAGCAATGCCCTTGAGAACATTCATAAGAGCGTAGATTCTTGCCCCCACGCTGCTCTCAGACAAAACACTGATATTGGTCGGTTTAATCATAAAAAACACCAGCTCACCGTGGGGCGTTACAAGGCTGTGGGCGGTGATGCCATCAATGCCCATGAGCTGGCGGGTGGAGGCTTTTTCTCTGGCCTCCTGTTTCTTTTTTCTGTTCATATTCATCCCCTCCATTCGTAGGTCTGCTGCTTGCCAAAGAAGAAAGCGACGGCGTAGCGGATAAAGTCAAGGATGCTCACATCCTCGAAGCGGATGGATAAAAAGGCATAGACCGCCGTCAGAACAATGGGCGGCAGCCAGCCCAGCCGGGAGAGGGCAAAGACAGAAATCAGGCATTCGATGCCGATGATTCCGATGTCCCGCAGATCCCACAGCCACAGGGTCGCCTTTGATTTTAAGTTGTCGGGGTAGATGTACATCGGGGTGATCCCTCCTGTTCCTCATAGATTTTTCGTAAAAAATAAGCGATGCCTCGGAGGACAAAGTCCACGCAGGGTATCGCCACACTATTTCCAAGAGCTTTATACCGGGCGCTGTCAGATGCCCCCGGAATTAGCGTCCAGCCATCGGGAAAACCTTGGAGCCGTTCACATTCCAGAGGGGTAAGCCTGCGGATGAGGTTGCGCCTTTCCACAATGCATTTGTTCTGACTGACATACTGGCTGCCGATGCCTTTCTCATCTCCACGGCAAAGCGCGCCCACCACCTCTTGGTATGGCTCACACACTGCGTGCCGGTCGCTGGTTGTAATGGTGTAGCTGATGTCCGGCTGACAGCCGAGGCCGTTGCCGCCGTTTTCCGGCTCCCGGTCGATGGTGTTTCCGGCAATGCAGATGGTTTCCTGCAAAATAGCAATGCCGCCTTGGTTCTTGCTGGGATCGGGGCTGGTTGTGTCAATGGTTCTGGCAACCTCCGTTTCCCGGCATCCCGAATGGGGATTTGCTGATTTCATGCTGTTGGATTCCTTGGAATCCAGCGAAAAGGCAACGGCACTGCCCACCAGCGGAACATTATTGCCGCCTGTTCCCATCCGGGCGGACATGGTGGGCGCTACTGCATGGGGGCCGGTGTAGCGGCTGTCAATGCCGTGATTTTCAAATAATACTGGCTGATTATTGCCACTCATCCCGGCACTTGCCGTAATGGTCGGGCAGATGCCCTCGCCAATTTCAGCGCCGCCCTGCTGGGTCGCCATGACCAGCGGCTGATTGTTCCCGCCCTGCCCGAAGCCTGCGGATACTGTCTGCGACACATCCACCGGTCCGGTAAAGCGGGAATCTTGTGCGTGGTTGTCAAACACCAGCGGCTGGTGTCCATGCTCCTGTGCGCGGAGGGTGCCGGTGATATCCTCGGTACAGTGCATCTGACTGCCGCCCTGATCGTTGAGGCACAGTACCGATGGGGCCGTGCCGGTTTTAATGGTGGGTGAGCACTCCGCCTGATAGCCGATTCCTCTCGCATCGGCGCTGGCATTTCCGCAGAAGCCCGCGGTAAGCACACAGGGATAGCCCTGTCCGGCCTGCCCACCGCCGCCGGTAATAGAGGTGTGTACCTCCGGTGAGAGAAAGCAGTCGCCGTCACCCTTGCTGACAACGCCTGCCGCAAACAGAAGCCCTGCCGGGTTTCTTCCCCCGCCGCCGTCCGCACCGGCAAGAGTCGGCGCCACACCCTCCGGCGTGAACACACGGCTTTGCTGGGTATCCCAGCCGTTCAGACAGTTTGGCTGAGATACAAGGGGAGGATGCCCGCCCATACCGGCGCGCAGCGTGGACGCCACATCCTCGGTGACATCCATCCGTTCGCCGCCCTGATCGTTTAAGCACAACAGCGGTTCTGCCACAAAGGTCTGCTGTTTCATCCCCGGCTGAGCCTGTACTGCCCCTGCAATATCGTGCAAATCCCGCACTTCATCACGTTGGTTGGCGGCGAAAGCAATGGGTATTCTTTCTTCTGTCTGAATATATCCGTGCCCACCGCCTTCACCACTATAGAGGGCGGGCCATGTTCCGGTTTCTTCAAAAATGCGGCGGCTCTGTACATCCCATGGGGTCAGGCAAGCCCCGCCTGTATCATCAGTGCGTCCCTGAGCTGGGGCGGCAGCTCCTTGCCGCGGGCCTCCGCTCTGCGCAATATCCCCAAACAGGCTGTCTTGCTTAAATAGTATTTCGGGTGCGGTCGTGCCTCCAAAATCTGCGACAAGGAAGATGCGACGGCGGCGCTGGGCGACTCCCCAGAATTGAGCGTCCATGACTCTCCAAGCCAGGCTGAATTCATTTCCCAAAAGGACAGCCCCAGCAGATTCCCAGCGCCCGGACTCAGGTCGAGGCACATCACAGGCACTGTACTTAATGCGGACGATCTCCTCAATGACCGCCCGGAAGTCCTCCCCCTCTGCGGAGCTGAAGGCTCCGGGGACATTCTCCCAAACGAGGTATCGAGGTCGAACAAGGTGAGCTGGTACGTTTCGTTGCTCATCGGATTTTCTCATCTCCTTCGCAATGCGTGTCTGCTCCATAAACAGGCCGGAACGCTCACCCGCCAAGCCCCGGCGCTGGCCAGCGACCGATAAATCTTGACACGGGCTGCCGCCGCAAATGACGTCCACAGGCGGCAATTTCGCTCCGTCCAGCTTTGTAATATCCCCGACATGGAGCATTTCGGGGAATCGGATTTTCGTCACTTCAATGGGAAAGGCTTCGATTTCACTGGCCCATACGGGAGTGATACCGTTGCGGATAGCCGCCAATGGAAAACCTCCGATCCCATCGAAGAGGCTCCCCATCGTCATCATCAGGCCCTCCTCATCGCCTGCTGGGGAGCTTCGGCCGGTTCGGTGCCTTTGGCTCTGCCGATGGCAAAGCCGTTTTCCTGTTCCATCACCCGGCGAACCGGGATTCCGATTCTGACCGCTTCCTCGATTTCAAGGTGCATTCCATAGGAGATGCGGTCGCCGTAGCACCACAACTCGTCACAGCGGGGCAGCATGGCAAGTCCCATATCCAGACCCGCCTGACGCTCCTGCGGATTGGAATCATCAAGGAGCTGCGGATATAACAGATGGGGCGCAAAAAAAGCGTGCCCCTCGTTCATCACATGGCGGCACGCTTTCCTGGCAAATGCGGTGTTCTGTTCGATGTCCCCGGCATAAGGGGACGCCACATAGATTAATTTCATAGGCTTTTCCTTTCTGTGCTTATTTCGGCGCTACCGCCTGTACGATGGTGCGGGTGGTGTTGACGGCAGCCTGTGCGGTATACACGGCGCTCATCACGTTGGCCTTTGTACTGGTATCCAGCCCGAAGGCTCCGGCAATTCGCGGTACTTCTCCTGCGGCCAGCATCAGACCAAGCCCCAGCAGAGCGTGGGTTCGCAGCACCATAAGCCCCGCCGCAAGGATGGTTGCCTGCAAAAATGTGGTGAGGCACAGACCGATGATCTGCTTGCACCACTGTGTAAAACCGTCGATGTAGCCGCGGGGAACGGAAAACATATACAGGCTGCCCACGGCAATCTGTATGAGCAGGATGCCGCCGCGCTTCAGGTTGGCAAAGAACACCTTAATGACCGCGTACCCCATCATGATGATCATAAAGAGCAGCAGGATGGGGCTTGTAATGACAGCCAGCCCTCCGAACACGCCGGAGCCCATGGCGCCAACCATATCCGGTGAGCTGCCAAGCTCGGAAATGATGTTCCCGGCAAGGTCGCCAAAGCTGGTTCCATAGCCGGTGATCCCCGCCGTGAGGCTGCTCTGGAGATTGACCGAGAGCTTGAACAGCTCCACCGGCACGATGGTAAAAAGGGACACCGCCATAAAGCCCTTAATGGCGTTTAAGGCGGTGTCCTTGATGCTGCCCCGGCCGTGCTGGTACTCGATGCCGGTTTCAAACGCCGACACCACCAGCCCGGTTCCATACAGCGCCCAAGCCAGATAGGAAAAAAACAGGACGATGGACTGCACCCAGCTCATTTCGAACAGCTCCACGCCCATATTTCCCATCTGTGCAAAAAAATCGGCCAGAAAACCGACCACCTGTCCGTAGAGCCATTCGATGATCTGATCCATCACGGTTCCAAGGACAAAGTCCCATATGAACATTGGATTCTCACCCCTTTCTGTGGAAATAAAAAAGGCACACCATGCAATAAAATGCGGTGTGCCTGCATATCTGTCTGAACGGATTTCTGACAGGGTGCTAACATTTAGAAAACTTCAGAAACGACTTGACAATCCGTCCGGTCAGAGCTTCAATACCACACAACGGTGGCCGCCGAAATAAGGAAAAGGAGGTCTATTGTGTGGCAGATTACAAAAAAATGTATGATTCGCTGTTTAACGATGTGACGGATGCCATCTCGCTGCTTCAGCGTGCGCAGCAAAAGACGGAGGAGCTTTTTATCTCCGGTGATGACGGCGTTATTGTGGAACTCAAAAGAGATTCAGAGCCCGACGGCAACGATAAATAGCATAGCCCGTTTACAAAAAGCAAGGAGAGCGGTTCTGCCGCCCTCCTTGTTTTGCTGCTGCAAACGTCTTTTGGGGGAAATAAAAAAGGCACACCGTGGGTTCATTCACAGTGCGCCTTGGAGAATAGTTGCAACTCGCTGCCGACAGGGGTTTCAGACTATACCGCAATCGTTTCCATGTGTTCAAAGTCAATGACCACATCCGCTTGGTCAAAGGTGATTTCGAACAGGATAAGCGCAGGAAGTACATCAGGGATGCTCATAATGTATTCCGGCAGCTTCAATAGAAACTGATCCTTGATGGCTTCCACCGAAACAGAGCTTTTCCGAACAATCCCATTCCTGACCCGAACGTGTTCTTCTCCACTTTCCGGAATCGTTGTGAATGCAGCATGAGGATTTTTCTCAAACTCCGCAACCTTTTGGTTGTCGCTAAAGGTGGAGAAATACAGGGCTTTCGTCTCTGCATCATAATAAAAATTGACGATGCGTACATTGGGCGCTCCGTCTGCCGCTGTAGCCAGCGCCATGGCTGTTTGTGTTTGCATCATGCGCTCAAATTCTTTTCTATAATCCATTTGTTATTTCGTCTCCTTCTTTTTAGGCATAGGCAATTGTGTAGCTGCTTATTTGGTAAAGGAACCAATTTCAATTAAGTTGCCCTCTGGATCTGCAACATAGCAAGTCCGCTGTCCCCACGGCTCTGTTGTAGGTTCTAAGACCGGCACGGCACCGTTTGACACAACCCGCTTAAAGGTATCATCTACTGCGGCATAGTTTTCTACACCCATCGCAATTTCATAATGGCCATGGATGCCATTCGCATAAGAAAACGACCTTTTTGCCATCTGCTCAAAATCTGTTCTGCGATAAAGTAAAAACAAAGTGCCATCTTTCACCAGATAGACATTGCTGGAATCTTCTTCCTCCTTGATTTCAAACCCAAGAACATCACGGTAAAAACGCACCATAGTCGGCATATCTTTCACGAAAATTCCGAAGCCTTCTAATTTCATACGTTTCCCCCCCTTACTTCAGAGCAATGTAGATATCAATATCACAGTTTTCCGGGTCGGCATTTCGGTATTCCTCGAAATCGCCTGTAAAGCTGCGGTCTAAATCCGTCTGCCAAATCTCTCCCCATGAGTCAGAGACGGCCTTTTCCATATGCCCATGCACAGAGAATTTTGCGTATTTTCCGGCAGGGATTGTTTTTACGGTCAGTTCAGGATTTTCTGCCTTGGAAACCTCATTACCCGCTGTTACACAGTACCCATCGGCCGTATAATCGGAATACAGCCCAATGGCGTACTCGTTTACCTTGTTTTTTATCACGGCATTGATGCCGCCTTGGTATAACTTCTCCCAAAGCCCGCCAATGATTTTCCCCATTTCAGGGTCGCTGTTGCTGGTCGCAGCACTTACCCCAACAATAATCTTTTCCTCTAAATGCACAACTTCGTAGTTCATTTGATCGTCCTCCTTGTCTTTGATACTATCATCATAGCAAAGACCAATTGACAGCAGCGTGTCATATTATAAATATTGTGCCAGTGTTTTTTGCAGCTTATCCTTGATTTGCAGGCGGATATCCTCCGGTTCTATGATCTCACAATCCTCACCAAAGGTCGCAAGATATTGATAGACCCAATCGCCTCTGGGCATGGTGAGCGTCGCAATGAAATCACCGCTGGGAAGCGTTTTGTATTGTGAAAATTCATCATAGACACGATACGCCATTTTCTTTGACAGCTTCAGTGTGATTGTCACGAAATCATCTTGAAATATTTTTGTGCCTTCAAATATCTTCGCGGAGGCAGTGCGTTCAAAGCGCTCGTCAAGCAGCTTCAATTCTTTCATGCGCCGCAGTTTGAAAAACCGATAATCTTGACGCACTGTGCAGAAAGCATAAAGATACCAGCTCTGTCCCTTAAAGCAGAGTTTCATGGGTTCTGCTGTGCGCTGCGTGCTGCCCTCACTGCTGTGATACTGAAACGCCACTTTTTTCTTTCCGAGAATGGCGCTTTTCAGCAGGCTGAACAGCTGCGCTTCCTCATCGGCGTTTGCCCAGCCGGAGAAATCAACTTCAACCCAATCGGCGCTGGTGTTTCCAAATAGGGAGGACAGCTTTTGCACCGCAGTATTGGTTTGCTCCAAGTTGACCGCATCTACTGCGTGAAGTGCAGCGAGAATATCTGACTTTTCGCCATCGGTCAGGACAGTTTTATTGAGAACGAAGTCAGGGAGCAGTGAAATTCCACCACCCTTGCCCTTGGTCATATAAATGGGTATTCCCGCCGAGGATAGAAGCTCTACATCCCGGTAAATCGTGCGGGGTGAAACCTCAAAGTGTGTTGCGAGCTCCCCGGCGGTCATACTTTTTTTGTTCAGCAATAGATAAACCATTTCGAATAGCCTGTTAATCTGCATATTATCACCTCTACTGCTTTTATTATAAGATGATAATATGACATCTACAAGACATATTAAAGCAACGAAACATTATTTGTTCCACTACATCCCCAAAATCGTCCAGAGTATCCTTGCAAAAGGATGGCGAACGGACTTTTTCATAGTATCTGTGTCCTTTCCATTGTTCATATTTGTTTAATTGAAAGTTCCGCTTTACTATGGTAAACTCACTTTATATATCTG
>NZ_JBBWUA010000009.1:0-111419 GCF_038181555.1 Desulfitobacterium sp. THU1
TGGGTCATCTCCTGGGTCATCTCCCGGGTCGTCTCCTGGGTCATCTCCTGGGTCATCTCCTGGGTCATCTCCCGGGTCGTCTCCTGGGTCATCTCCTGGGTCATCTCCTGGGTCATCTCCCGGGTCGTCTCCTGGGTCATCGTTTCCAGAACCGCCAGCAGCTGCGATATTAAACCGGAAGGAAGTGCTCAATGCTTGATAGGAATTGTCCACCTCAGCAGGTAGTTCTAAGGTAAAATCAAACGTCTTATTTCCTCCAGGTCTAATCGCCCCAAGATCAAAGTTCTTTAAATTACCGAGGCTCCCACTGTAAACAGTTGTTCCTTGATCTATAATATTTAACTTTAAAATTTGATAAAGTTCATCGTCCCCGCTGCTTAACTCAGAGGAAATTACACATTGTAAATCTGATGTTCCCGTGTTTTTGATTTTGAGTGGTCTCCTTGATTCCGCTGGGGGTTGCCCGGGATACAGATTTCCTATATTAAAAAGCTCAGCTTGATCAATCGTTATTCCCGATTGAGTTGTACTGAGTTCAATTGCATAAGTAAGCCCTGTATAGGCGTTAAAAACAAAATAGAGAGTTAGGATAAACAATGCTAATCCAACCGTTCTTTGTAAAAGCTTCTTCTTTCTTTCACTTCTCATTATTACCACACTCCCGAATTAACTTTAAAACTTTACCTACCTATCCCCTTCTATTATATTTTTAGAATACTGACCTTAAATCCATAAAAGGTATTATCTTTTAGTACCCTAAAGTCTATTAGGTTCTGGTACCTGGATTAATATGGAAATATAAAGGGAAGAACCAAATCATTTCTTGATTGGTTCTTCCCTTTATTACTGCACCTAATCTGCTCTAAGACCCCCGCATTAAAAGGCGGCGGGTGTGGGCGCTTTATTACCATCTCCAACTTTATCTCTAGAGGCTGACACCCTCACCTTTTCCTTTAAGGAAAGGCCTGACTCGATAACCTCTTTCACATCATATACATAATATCGTTGATCATCGATAACCCAAAATCGCGAACTCTCTTTGGGATTATCACTGTACTTATAGATAATCGGTTTGCCTAACTCATCGCTAATCCTCACCAAATCCTCTATGGAACGGACTCGATTCTGCTGACCGCTTGTGGCAGTGACTTCTGATTCCAAAGCAACCAAGCGAGTTCCATGCTTCTTAAAGATCTTCTTAATTTCTTTTGCATAAGGATCGCTTTCCGCTTTCTTAGTTCCAAAAAGAAGAACTAACAAAGCTATCAGTAATAATCCGATCCCGATACCATAGCCGATCAGAAGATTTTGGTTTAGGGGCAATTGAACAGATTCAATCCCTTCGATAGCTTCTGGTTTACTTTCACTTTGGACCTTGGTTATTTTAAAGTATCCTGTATTGAGAGGGGCCTCTAGTGATGGACTAGCTTTTTTTTCGATAATCCCTTTATCTGTCTTAGCGGTTAATTCAACATTCATGATGGCCGTTACTTTGGCCTGAGCATTAACTTTAGATTCTTCACTGATCTTCTCAGCGAACGCATTGTAATCACCGATTTTGAGCGGAATATTCCTTGATAGGGAGAAACTCTTATCCTTTGCCTCGAAACTAGTCTTAGGGACAAGGGGGAACTCCTTCTTCCAAAGACTTATGAACGTCTCTCCTTCGCCGGTATATCCTTCGACTATTGCGACTATTTCATAATTTCCATTAATCTCAGCTTCTCGCTCGCCGACGAACTCATAAGTAAAAACTGTAGCAACATAATTAGCGAAGTTCGTCAAGTAAGTTTGTCCCTCACTCAAACTTTTCGTATCATATAACGAGTTGGGTTTAAGGACAACCTCATAATTGATCTCTTCTTTAGCCGTATAGCCATAAAGAGGTACCTTCGTTTCTTCAACGCCAGGGTACTTATACTCGTAGAAACAAAGTGCTCCAAGGATGACTACGAGCACAATGCATATTAACCCAATAGCTAATCTGAGATTCTTTTGAATTTGGATTTTCTTCAATTAGCAGCACTCCCAAAATTTTCTTTATATGGTTAATTCTATACATACCCATTTAATTCCTTTTGACATATATAATTTTCTCCATAAATAAAGAGCACCCAATTAGGTGCTCTTTGACAATATTCTTCTGTGAAATACCCAATTATCTTATGATCGGATCATAGGTTAGACGTACTTCGTACTGATCATCATTAAGTGGCAACTCTTTGAAGCTTCCTCCAACAAAAGGTAAAAACAGTTGTTTGACATCTGCCGACATGTCATTGTAAAATACCTGCCCATAAAAAGTTTTGGGGGTTTCAGGAGTAATTACAAGAGCTGGGATTTTGACTAACATCGGTAGAATTGTAGCAGATCCACCATTTTTCACACTTACCACGCCAGGAACAGTGAAGGCAACAGGATTATCAAATCCCGGGTGCTTGCGGGTTACTTTTAAGATATAGTCACCAGGCAGAGAGGTCACTGTGGCACTCCCATTCCCCCAAGCAGACGCTGCGACAACTGCATTGGACTCAGGATTAAGTAGTTCTGCTTTAATTTGGAACAAACCTGGGGCTTTTACAGTATAAACTGCATTGCCAGGAGTATTAGTTCCCTCCGTGAATACGATGTTTGCATTTGAATTCTCTGCTCTGTACTTGAGCTGTACTTGATACTTTCCACTATTGAGCGGAAGCACTTTTATTGCTCCTCCGGTAGTGGTACTAACGGTTATCGGCGCATTTATAACTTGATTATTAAACATTACTTCTGCAGCGACTTCGGCTGGGATTCCAGGTGCATTTTTGAAAGGAGGCACAACGATATTTACCGGGTTAATTGTATACTCCCCACCATTTGTCACATTTACAGGTACAGGTGTGGTATAGGAGATCGGAACATTAAAAGCAGGATTATTGTGAGTTACTCTAATCTTAAACAAACCGGTAACATCTTTAATCATAACACTCTCGCTTCCCCAATCAGAAGACGCGACAACCGCATTGGTTTGTGGATTAAGCAACTCTGCACGAATCCCAGCTAAGCCAGGAACATTAATTTTAAATCCAGTTTGTGCCCCGGCATTAATATTAAAGGAAACACTCTCGGTAACGGAGTTACCGGCATAATCAACTGCGGAGAAATTCACCACATATGCGCCAACCGCAGCGAAGTCTACAGTAGCCGCGCCTCCATCAGCCTTGACTTCTGGAGCGCCGTTGATAGAATAAGCAAGACTTCTCAATCCTGAAGTAGCATCCGTAGCACTAACTTGCAAACTTACCGGATCCACATAGGTTTGACCCCCTGCGATACCCGAGTAGGAAATACTCGGAGCAATTAGATCATTGGGGGTAAGGCCAATATTTAAGTCGGTTACCTCTGGTGGAACATCGACTGGATTACTGGTCATGCTATCAAAACCAACGCGGTTGACAACCACTCGATATTGTCCAGCCGCTACATCCCACGCATACCTACCATCCTCACCTGTTAACTGTGGATTATTGATCGGAGACATTCTTCCGCTATAAGCATCTTCACTCATATTAACCCAAGCTTGAAGTGCTGGGTCAAAATACTGAAGACGAACTGTAGCATCGGGTAATCTCCACCCTTCACCTTGTGTAGCATTAAATACATAACCGCTTGGATCGATTAGGATTACATTAAACGTTAGTGGTGCCCCGTTACCTCCAGCATAAAGGGGAATCATTTGGATACTCATTGGCGACTCCCATAGTCCTACACTGCTTGGGGTAAACTTATGGGTCCAATGAATTCCATCAGCAGAAGTCATTTGTTGTTCATAGCGATCTCCATTAGCATCAGTCGCGATTAGAGTAACCCCCAGTGCCGGAGGATTAGCAAATTCAGCGTTAATGGTGAGGGGGCTCATTCTTCCCGCTATCGGGGTACCATCAGGGGCAATCCCACTATTTCCCACTAGGGAAACATTCGGAGGAACAACCGGTTCAAGAGCTTCAATTCCATACTGAGCTGTGGCAAAAGGTATAGGATTTCCTTCCTGATAAGCATTAACTGTCAGATTGTGTATCCCCGCTTGATTCGGCTGTATACTCCAAGTTGTCTGGGTCGTATCCCCAATCATGACTTGACCAATTGCATGGGAAGCATCGTGATTAACCAGATTGATCCCAGGCCCTGGAATGATTTCCAACCGTGCACCATTTAACATAGACCCCGTATTGTTATGAAGGTAAGCAATAATATTAAAGGGGGTCGTTGACCACTCTTCATAAGGGATACGTTGTCTACCACTTAAAACCAGAGTATCATTACCGCCTACTCCTGGGCGTCCGTAATATGTAATAATTGTTTTAGTTTCTCCCGGGGCTATCGTCACTGGATTCCACCACATACCAACTGCACTGTCTCCAGTGTATGAACCTGGATTGATGTTGTAATCCCACATAGTATTATCAATATTTCCCCAACGGGCAATACTAAAGCGATCTGGTGGGGTGGCATTACGTCCACGCATGGTATATTGGGCACTGATGTCAGGATTATCAAAGGTCTGGAAGACCTGCCAAAAGGCCGGGACTTGATCCCCTAAGTAATCCTTTTCGTAGTTTATAGATTCCATACCTGTTTCGCTAGGCACTCGGAAAGGTGCACTATCATTGCCATTAACCATTGTATCAAACATTATCCGGAGTCCAACCTCATGATTGTTTGCTCCCGTATTCGTCAAGACATATTTGATTTGAATAGCATCGTCAATACCCGTTGCCGGATTTAATCCTGCTTGGACAACCTGCTTTACAGAAACATCCCCCGTTTTCCATATCGCTTCATTGGTAAAGTCATTCATGTTGCGAGGAATCTGAACGAATTGACCATCATTCGTATTGCCAAACACTTTATCTATTCCGTCAACCTTTAAGGAAGTGAAAGAGCTCCAGGGATCAGATGGCCAGGCATAGATCATATTGAACCAATTATCTCGCCCTAACTCCTTAAGCCCTGCATTAAATCTCCCATCGCTGCCGATCTTTGCCTGCACATTATCATTACCGATGGTTCCATTTTGAAGCGCAAGCAAGGAACGAGTAGCCGGTGCTGGTGAAGGGAAAGGTTTTTCTCCTTTGACTTCTTCTGAAGCACTATCGGCAGCAAATACAGCACCTTGCCCGAATGAAAATAGCATCATAATCGTGAGGGCTAAAACTACCATAAGCTTATTCTTTTTAAAACGATTCAATAACATAACGATCCTCCTTCGCATTAAGACTGTTGCTTTTCAGTCTCAAAAGAGGCTGTCCAATTATGGAACCAGCCTCCCTATTTTTTTACTGTGCGTTATGCTGTTTCCAATTGATAGTGATAGCGAATTCTGCTGTCTTGTCTTCAGCATTGTCATCATTTTCAACCGTGGTTGGCATTATGAAGTGTAAGGAATGTCCTTCTTTCGGTTCCCATCCGGGCGCAAACTCCTTAATCTTTGCGTAGCCTTCTTCGGGAACGTCAAGCATAATATAATCACCCGGTTCTAGCCTTAAACCTGAAAACAGAGTGGTTAGTTGAGCCTGTAGTTCGTCAAGACTTTGCGCCACGGCCAAATTTGCTCCTTTAATCTGATCATCTTTGTCGTATAACTCGTACCCCGCTACAGTCCAGATATCATCCTTTAATTCTTGATCAGTATTTGCTCCGAAGCTGACCACTGCATTATCGAAGACAGCTGGGATCGTGCCTTTGTTCTCTATGACAGCAAAGTAACTCCCCACAACTCCCGGATACATATTTGATAAGGTAATCGTCGTCGTTTTCGCATCGGTTTGATCTATTTCCGACGCCACATAGGCAAATTCACCTGCGTTGTCATAAGCGATTCCAAAGGGGAAACCCGTTTGCCCCTTATCAATAAACTCCACCTTCATTTCACCTGTGGAAACGGTATTATTGATTGCCAAGGAATCTGTCCAATAGGCGTATCCGGCACCAGTCAGCATGACCGAGGCAGCAAGAGTTAACGCCAATATCCCTTTTTTCATGAGCTAATATCCTCCTTATTGCCGATTCTTCTATAATAGCTGAAATAACTCTTTCTTTATTTTTAGGGTTTATTGAGCATTATGTTGCTTCCAATTGATAGTCATACTGATGCCTAATTCTTGATTTTCAATATCATTATCTGCAGCAGTATTCAAAGTGTAAGTAATGCAATGCATTTCATCATTATATGGGTAACCAATGGATTCCATAGCCGCTTTAGCATCTTCTACAGTCGGAAAATCTAAGGATAACTTTTGACCTGGCTCCATCCTAACATTAGCTAGTAAAATATTTAACTTAGATTCTAAATCAGCGATATTCCCCGAGGCATAATATCTCCCATCACCGGAATTGGGATTCGGTAAAATCTTATTTCCTTGGGCATCGGTAATCACATACCCGAAGGCAAATTTGAGATTGTCTTTTAGTTCTTGTTCAGCAGGGGTTAGAGTAGTGGCTCCATCTTTGCCCGTAAAGCTTACAGTAGCACTTGCAAAGACTGCAGGGATAGTTCCGTCATTGGCGATAGTTCCGTAGTACTGAGCATAAGCTCCTGGGTACATATTGGTGACCTTTGTTGTAACCGTTTTCTTATCTGGCGATACTACGGTTGCAGGCCCATTTAAACGACCCTCATGTTTAACGTAAGCACCCCAATAAGGATTAGCGCCATTATCGCCGCCACGTGTTGTATTCTGATCTACGAAGCTAACATTGAATTCACCAGTCGATACAGCATTATTTATTGTTACTTGATCCGTCCAGTACGCATATCCAGCGCCAGTCAGCATTACTGAGGCAGCAAGAGTAAGGGCAATTAGCTTTTTCTTCATTTTTTTACACTCTCCTTATTATTAAATTATCAAGTGATTCTTAGTTTCAGGTGAAGTTTGCCTAAGATGAATACTTACTCCATCTGAAGCTTAGAAGAACTTATCCAGGGACGTAGCAGCCGTTATCTCCCACTTATAGAAGATGGGAGGCTTACGGCTGGTAGTCATCGGATAAAAACCCTTATTATTGAGCATTATGTTGTTTCCAATTGATTGTCATATTAATGTAAGCTTCGGCCTTTTCAAATTGATCAGGATTCGCTGCATTTCCTACCGTACCCGGTAATTTAATTTCCACACATTGGCCTTCAGCTCCATCTGGATTCTGAGCTAAGTATTCTTCCATATACTCATCGGGGACATCAAAGGTAACAAACTCGCCTGGCTCAAGTCGAAGTCCAGCCATTATGGTATTTAAGTTAGTCTGTAAAGCAGATGCTGGTTTCCATCCCAAAGACGCTCCAGCCCAGTAGCCATTCTCCCCTTGAACGTATGCTGTACCGTCTGCATGATACTTCTTAACAAAAACCTGTGTTAAAAGTGCATCGGTAAAACCTTGTTGGTTCTCCGTCACAGTTACCACCGCATTATCAAAAAGTGCTGGTATCGATCCGTCGTTTCTGATTTTAAGTTCATAGCGAACTGTTGACCCTGGATACAAATTACTAATCGCTACTGTGCTGGTATTTTCGTCATTCTGAACAACGCTCTTTGTAATATAGGCCTCACCCGTAGCTCCAAAGATCTTCGGATAGAATTGATCATCCACGAAATTTACATCAAATTCGCCTGTGCTTACAGAATTATTGATCGTTACCTGATCCGTCCAATATGCATATCCAGCGCCAGTCAGCATGACCGAGGCAGCAAGAGTAAGGGCAATTAACTTTTTTTTCATGATTTATTCGCTCCTCTATTAAATTCTTTACTAAGCCAGATAAACTGCCGGCTGATTTGTTTATCTGGCTTATATTGTCATTATAAGAGGTTGTGACTTTGACCAATTCACTCATCAGTATGCATTTTAACTAGACGAATAAGTAGTATTTTGTGGATATTTTGGCTATTTCGCTTGCTACTTTGGTACCATATGTACTGCTCATCGCTCAACAAGTTCACGCCGACCCAGATCGTAGGGGCAGAGCTCTGCTCTGCCCGCTTAAGGATACATTTTCCGTGCGGATGGGGCAGGGGCCCCACCCCGACCAGCAGAGGAAACACTCCCCCAAAAAACAAAGCAGAGCAAGTTCTAAGACCTACTCTGCTCCGATTATTAGTTATCTAACTTTATTAGCATCTGGTGTAAGTGGTGCGTTATGTTGTTTCCAGTTAATTTTCATAGTGAAATCGACTGATTTGCCTTCTACATTGTCGTCATTATCTACAGTAGTTGGTAAACGGAACGTAAAGGTGTTTCCTAATTGGTCGCCTTCATCGCCAATTGTAAGTGTTTGATCTGGCTCAAGTGTAATTCCGGCAAGTAGAGCATTCAAATTAGCCTCATAAGTATTTAGATCTGTATAGTATTCACGTTTCTCTAAATCTGCTGTACTTGGATCTTGATCAGTGATTTTATAATACAACCAGTAAACCATTTTACTCTTAAGGTTATCATCACCTGCAATGTCAACAGTTGCGTAATCAAACACCGCTGGAATCGTCCCATCGTTTACGACTTGAACGGAAAGATTCGCCGAGGAACCTGGGAATAGATTCCCAAGTTTTGCCGTTACTGTCTTATCCGTAAAGGTAGATTTAATAAGGTCTTTTTCAGCATCGGATAGATTAGGGTGGTTACCGACATAAGCATCAGAATATACATATTTCCCCCATTCTGTACCATTGATACCAGTATAAGCATCAGTGCGGCCACCAGTGGAAGCAGAAATAACCTTAACATCAAATTCTCCAGTTGAAACCGTATTATCAATAGTTACCTTATCCGTCCAATACGCATATCCGGCGCCAGTCAGCATAACCGAAGCAGCAAGAGTAAGGGCAATTATCTTTTTCTTCATTATAAATCCGCTCCTTTATTACCTTTTTTGTTAAACCAGATAAATTTGCCGGCCACTATGTTTTATCTGGCTTACATTTTCATTATAAGAGGTTGTGCCTTTTATGAATTCACTCATCAGTAGGCATTTTAACTAGACGAACAAGTAGTATTTTATGGGTATTTCGGCTATTTCGCTTACTCCATTAGTACCATTTCTGTTCAGCAGATGAAGCACTCTACCTCAAATAACAGAGCAGAGCAAGTTCTATGACCTGCTCTGCTCTAATTAATAGGCATCAAATTTTCTCATTGTCTGTTCATTTCCCACTAAAACACTATATCATCCATAGGAATATCTTTGTCACTCTTAATCAATAATGTAGGCCATCCTATATTTGGAACCACCTTAATTATTGAACCTTTAATATTCTCTGGTTTAACTAACTCTCGATCTGGGCCGCTATTATTATCCCCCTGAGTCTTATAACTTTTTATTCCATCCTTTTCAATCACCTCAATAATTCGGTGGGATATCAGAATATCATCCCTCCGAAATTGGATCACATCTCCCGTAGCTAATCTCATTACATCAATCTTTTTATCCACTAGAATAACATCACCAGGCTGAATCATCGGAATCATGCTTCCAGTTGCAATAACTGAAGGATATATTGGGAATACCCCTACAGAAAACCAAACGATTCCTATCGAAATGAGTGTAGTAATAATCCAGCTCAAAGGATTTTCCTCTTGCTCCTTATCCCGTCGACGTTTTCGCGTCTCATCCTCATAAATAATCTGCACGTAACTTAATAAAAATACTGGGGTGAGAATGCCGACCAGGGCAGCAGTAATCCACTTTAAATCTGGAAGAATCGGTGAAAGCCAATGAAAGGCCTCAAGCGTTCCGATAAAGATAATAGATGCCAGTGGTCCACCATAAAACACCAGTACTGTAGCTAATAAATTCTTCGTAAATTCCGGCACTAAAAATTGAGCAAGAAATTTTGCAATTTCTTCATAACTTATTAAGCCACTATATTTTGTAATCGGAAAACTAATTATCGTCATCAGAATTGTTACAGCTAAGAAAACTCGATAATTCTCCTCACGAGTTATGCTATTCACTAAATAATGCCTAGCTAATTCACGTCCAACCAATACCGATCCGACGATTAATACATTACTAATTAACCCGAAGGCTGAATGATCATAGGGGCTTTTTCCTAATCCGTCAACTAGTCCCGCCAGCACTTGGACAACAATCATAATAAATGCAAAGCAAAAGGACCAGAAATGCAAGGATCCCCGCGTTTTAAGCTTACCCGTTGGTCGTACTGCCGGAAAAAACCATACTAATGCTCCAATGCTAAGCCACAGTAATGGTTGTTGGACAGTATTAACAAAGAACATATTTCCAATCATCCTTTTAATAATGGGGCTGTCCATGCAATATCCAAAAAGAATAAGCCCTACTAAGAGGGCATATCTGGATTTTGAAAATCTAGTGGGTTGCATTATTCTCATCCCTCACGTTCTCTTGAGGTTGATTAGTGGGACTCGGTTCGTTTATTTGCTCGATTGTATCTACCGGTTGGCTCAGCTGAGTCTGGTTAGGCTGGGTTTGTGCTTGTTGTGGCTGTTCAATTTGCACTGGTTCTTCGACATGTGCTATTGGATTTTCTTCACCTTTTTGACGATCTTGCTGATCCTGCTGCCCTGGATTCTGTGTATCTGCCCCGCTATATACCGGCACATTAGGCAGTTGTTCTTCCACAATCGGTGGGATATTTGAATCTACAGGTGGATGTTCTCCCACAATTGGTTGGCTATTAGGAGCTAATGGCAGTTGTTCTCCCACAAAGGGCGGACTATTTGGTACTAATGGCGGTTGTTCTCCCACAAATAGCGGACTATTTGGAGCTAATGGCGGCTGTTCTCCCACAAATAGCGGACTATTTGGAGCTAATGGCGGCTGTTCTCCCACAAATAGCGGACTATTTGGAGCTAATGGCAGTTGCTGCCCTAACAACGGCATCACCATGACTGGTACCGGCCTAACTAACGTGATATCCCCTTTGATCTTTATTTCTTTCTGCCAGTAGCTATAGCCTCCTGAGACAAATACTGTGGCTGTCGCTAAACTGATTAAGATGATTACCACATTACTCTTAATCTTCATCCCCATACCCCCCTGAGGACTGATCCTCGGTCCATTGTTTAAAGGGCAAGCCGATTTCAAAGGAGTACGTTCCTAGTTCAACATGAGTTTGCCCAGTCTCTGCAAGTTGTTCACTCTTCTTAGCATTCCCTTTGCTCTCCAGCTGATTGGGTATCTGGATTTCTAATTTGTGATTGACATTACCATTATTTGTGAGCGACTTTTCCTGGGGTTCCAGAACCTTAGCTTGTTGTTGAACTTTAACCTTAAAGTTATCACCCATCATGAGTTTTTTAACTTGATCGTCACTTCCCTTATCTATGGCATATTTTATCGGAATTGTGCCGTCGTTGACCACAGCATAATGAATAAATGCTTTATACCCATCTTCCAGTGTCCCAGTGATGTTCATGGTTTGTCTCTTTTCATCAAAACTGATGTCTAAATTGCTTAGCGCACTTTCATTAATCCCCTTTTCACTGTCATCCCAACTGGGCTGATTCCCCTGCTCACTCCCGTTCCTGACAATATTGATCCAGTAGTTTTCCCCGCAAAAAGCTGGATCCATATTCCCTGTCTGTAAGCTTGTTTGGATTTTTAACTGATTATCCCAATGCGCATATGTCATTCCCATTGTGTTCAAGGCAATAATAGCAGCGACAATGATAACGTATTTCCCATTATGCCTCTTTCTTTTGTTTTTTGACATTCTATTCTATCTCCCTTCGCTGGGAATATTACTCACGCACCATGAGCTCTATACTTGTATATTGAGAATTTCCACAAGCTAGAACAGTTCCCATAACACTGTGATTAAATCTTTCCTATGCTGTAATCTTTCTTATGCTGTTATCTTCTTCTCCCGCGCATAGAGTGCAGCCTGTGTACGATCTGCTAATTCTAACTTTGCCAGAACCTGACTGACATGTTTCTTTACAGTGTATTCCGTGATAAATAACTTTTTCCCAATATCCTTATTGCATAACCCTTCACCTAAAGCTACCAACACTTCCATTTCGCGAGGTGTTAACTGTTCCACATGTCCTTCACTTTCATCTTTACTCATCATGCAATCGATCATAGCAGGATCATAGTATTTTCGGCCCCTATAAACCAAACGAATGGCCGTTACAACTTCCTCTGGAAAAGCCTCTTTAAGTACATAACCATCTACACCAAGCTCACGAGCCCTTTGGAAATCCTCTCTAGCTACAGAGGAGGTTAGGATGATGTATTTACACACAGGAGCATTTTCCTTGCACTTCTCAATAATTTCGAGTCCGGAGATTTCTGACAGTCTGAGATCGATTAGGGCAACATCTGGATTAACCTTGGCAACAAGGCGGACTGCTTCTTCTCCTGTGGACGCTTCTCCGACTAAATTCATATCTCCTTCGACAGTAATTACAGCTGTCAATCCCTGACGAACTAACGGATGATCATCGACAATGACAATATTCATGCTGCACCTCCACGCCGCTTTATCGAATACTCAGTTTCACAGCCTAAGGGAAACTTTATTTGAAGTGTTGTTCCAACTCCCTCGCTGCTTGATAGTTCAAATAGCCCGCTAAAGGTTTGAGTAAGGACCTGCATATTCTTGAGGCCCAACCCTCGGCCTTCTTCATCCTGAAGAATCAGGGCTGTGTTAAACCCACTCCCGTTATCCGTGACTGTAAGTTCTAAAGATGCCTCATTAATCCATAGTCGGATATCTAGCTTGCTGCAGTGTCCATGTCTTACTGCATTCCCCGCCGCCTCTCGAATAATTCGGTATAGTGCTTGTTTTAATGATGAAGAGATGCGTTCTTCGGCAACCCTATAATCAAAATTAACTTCAATGGTGTTTAAACTAGCAAAATCATTTAGATAAATCTCTAAATTATCCTTAAATGGCTTTACTCCATTTTTAGTCGTGCTAAGCTGATAAATCGAGGATCTCAGTTCTTTGCTGGTTTCTTTTGTGGACTGCTCGATTAGGTCCAACTGTTGATTAATGGTTACTTCGTCTAAACTATCCCAAGAAACATGCAAGGTGTGGACACCACAGAGTATACTAAATAAACGCTGTGAAACACTGTCGTGTATCTCATTACCTATGCGGTTCTGTTCTTCGAGGATGAGAAGCTTGGAGGATAATTTCTCAAGTTCATGTCTCTCGAGAATTATGGCCACCAAATCCCCAAGAAAATTAAGTAGTTTAAGCTCATTATTCCATTGACTTTCTTTTCGGCTTGTTTTGAACTGAACCGATACACCCTCTATTCCAATATATCCATAAAAGCGCGCGGAGGACTTTATCGGTACAATTCGATAGCTTGAGTCCTTAAAATGGATAGCACTCCGTTTTTTGCGTTTTTCTTCCTCTTCTTTTGTTAACTTATCTAGATAGTTACTTAGTGTATCCATTTGCCAGGAGGTGAGTCCTTGACCTAATATACTCATCGGTTTAGCCTGATGGGAACTAATCCAGATAAAGGAGGCCCTACTCTCCAATATTTGGGCTGTAGAGTGAACCATTTGTTCGAGGATGGAATGTGTCTCCTCTCTTGAAGAGAAGGTTTCAAGGATATGGTAGAGAGACATGATATGACCCAAGGAACGATTAGCAAGGGAATTTGCTTCGTGGAGTTCTTCGTTTATACTGCAAAGAGCTTGCTTTTGCCTTTGTAACTCTGCGGCTTGCTGATCCAGTTGCTTCACTAGAGAAGCCAATAATCTCATTGCCACAGTCACGAGGATATAGACCAAGATGATATAAGACTTTTCTCTGATGAGCTCAAGAACGGTCATCCCTTCACTACTAAAAAGCTCTAAGCTTATAACGACTGAAGCAATAAGGTAGAAAGCCAGATTGATTATGCAGTATACTCCTCTGAGATAGAATAAGGCAATTAACACGGGGTTTAGAGCGTACCATATGAAGGGACTATCAAGCCCACCTGTAGGGACCAAAAGTAGCGTTAAGCCCAGTGTCTCAATGGCAGCTACAAAACGTATTGAACTAATCTCTTTGCTACTGATGTAATAGTCTAAGATTATTGTGCTAAAAACAAATAGAGCAATAACAACGACTAATTTATACATATAGCTGTTACGGGGAGGACCCATCATATAAAATAGGGAGGTAATGAACCAGGAAATATAACGATAGGCCGTTAGCACTTTTTGTTTCGCATCCAAATCCCTCGGCGGATTTAGAAAGAATACGCCCTGCCTTATTAAATAACGCAGACTCGCAGACATTCATATACACCTCTTCTTTAGCCGTTATATCCCACTTATCGAGGATGGAAGCTTTACGACTTGTAGTCACCAGATACATTTGCATACAAAAAAACACACCTAAGTTCAGGGTGTGCCGGTTTCACCACTAGCTGCCGCAACTGCTGGTGACCAAGATCAAGTTGCGGGTCATCGCATCACACGTTCATGCATATTATACTTTCGAACCACATCAATGTTCAACCATATATTTCCATCTAAATTCGCCAGTCTTCTTAGTTATTTACACTTTAGACACTCTTTGGAGGACTTTTTTTTACATTCTCCCCATCCATGATGAGTTCAATGGACAAGATTTGACCTTTACAATTGCATATTCACTTTAATTCACGTGTGAGTATATGCTTCATGAACTCGATTTATGCTCATACTTCATAAAATAAAAAAAGCCAGGCTGTCTTTGACAACCTGGCCTCACTTCTTAGTATAGACCAAGAATGCGTTACGAACGTGTGTAATTAAACGAGTTCAATAAGAACCATTTCTGCTGCGTCTCCGCGGCGATACCCGACCTTCATGATCCGGGTATATCCACCTTGGCGATCAGCATACTTTGGAGCGATGGTTTCAAATAATTTGGTGACCACATCTTCTTCCATCAGATAACTCATAGCGTGACGACGTGCTGCGAGATCGCCTTGTTTGCCGAGAGTAATCATCTTCTCAGCAATAGCATTTACCTCTTTAGCACGGGCTTCTGTGGTTTCAATGCGCTCGTGTTTTAAAAGGGAGGTTGCTAGGTTGCGAAGCATTGCGCCTCTATGACCCATGTTTCTTCCCAATTTACGGTAAGCCAATGTTGTTCCCCTCCTTTTGCACCGAATTAGTCCTCAGCTTTGCGGAACCCCAAGCCGAGGTCTTTCAACTTAGACTCCACTTCTTCCAAGGACTTGCGACCGAGGTTACGCACCTTGATCATGTCCTCTTCCGTCTTTTGGGTCAGTTCCTCTACGGAGTTAATACCGGCCCGTTTCAGACAATTGTAAGAGCGGACTGATAGGTCAAGATCTTCAATCGTCATCTCCAGGATTTTGTCCTTCGCTTCTTCTTCTTTCTCGACCATGATCTCAACATGGTTGAGCTTATCGGTGAGTCCGATGAAGAGGCGTAGATGCTCGCTAAGAATCTTCGCAGCCAAACTGGTCGCTTCTTCCGGTGTGATACTGCCGTTGGACCAGACTTCAAGGGTTAGCTTGTCATAGTCTGTGACCATACCGACGCGAGTATCTTCAACCGTGTAATTGACCTTATAGATGGGTGCAAAGATGGAGTCAATGGGAATGATTCCGATGGCTTGGTCTGGCTTCTTGTTTTTATCAGCCGGAACATAGCCCCGTCCTCTTTCGGCAGTCATCTCCATGAAGAGGCGACCGTCCTTATCCAAAGTTGCAATCTTCAAGTCCGGATTGAGAATTTCAATGTCAGCGTCGGTGATGATATCACCGGCCTTGATGACTCCTTCTCCTTCGGCTTCAAGACGGAGAACTTTGATTTCATCCGTATGCCCTTTTAAAGCAAGGCTCTTGAGATTCAGAATAATGTCTGTGACATCCTCTAAAACCCCCGGTACAGTAGAAAACTCGTGGAGTACCCCTTCGATCTTTACAGATGTGACTGCAGTCCCCGGAAGAGAGGATAGGAGAATTCTTCTCAAGGAGTTGCCTAGAGTAATCCCATACCCTCTTTCGAGAGGCTCAACGACAAATTTAGCATATGAATTATCGTCAGTTCGTTCGACACATTCAATCTTGGGCTTCTCGATTTCTAACATCGGAATGCACCTTCTTTCTCGGGAACTTGATATCAACAAGCCATCCTAAGCTCATGATTAGCGGGAGTATTTCTCAACAATAAGATGTTCTTGGATGGGCATTTGAATATCGTCTCGAGCAGGTAGTTCAATGATTGTTCCTGTAGCAGCTGTAGCATCCAAGCTCATCCATTTCGGTGGAGTCCGGTCCAAATTGGACAGGATTTCCTTCAAACGCGGTGAAGATTTGCTGGCCTCTTTGACGCCAACTACATCCCCTACACGAACAAGGAAGGAAGGAATATCAACACGGCTGCCATTCACCGTAAAGTGACCATGGCGAACCAGTTGGCGAGCTTCCGGACGAGACGTTGCAAAGCCAAGTTGGAATACAACGTTGTCAAGACGACGCTCTAAGAGACGAAGGAGGTTTTCCCCGACGATCCCTTTTTGGCGATTAGCCTTATCATAGTAGCTGCGGAATTGTTTTTCCATAACGCCATAAATACGACGTACTTTTTGTTTTTCACGCAACTGAATGCCGTATTCAGTTGGCTTTTTGCCACGGCTTTGACCGTGTTGGCCAGGAGCATAAGCACGACGATCAATCGCGCATTTGCCTGTATAACAACGATCTCCTTTAAGGAAGAGCTTCATACCCTCCCGACGACATAAACGACAAACAGGGCCTGTATATCTTGCCATGATGACACCTCCTTATACTCTTCTACGTTTCGGAGGCCGACAACCGTTATGCGGAATCGGCGTCACGTCTTTAATCATATTAACCTCTAAACCAGCGGCTTGGAGGGCACGGATAGCAGCCTCACGGCCAGCTCCCGGTCCTTTGACGAAGCACTCTACTTCTTTCAAGCCATGTTCCATAGCAGCTTTAGCAGCGGTCTCAGCAGCCATTTGGGCAGCATAAGGAGTGCTCTTACGAGATCCTTTGAAGCCAAGTGCGCCTGCACTGGACCAGGAGATCACATTACCATTTGTATCGGCAATCGTGACCATGCTATTGTTAAACGTTGACTTAATATGGGCAACGCCTGTAGCAATGTTTTTGCGCTCACGGCGTTTTGTGCGTACAACTTTACGCGCCATCTCGTTAATCCCCCCTTACTACTTTTTGCGTTTTGCTCCAACAGTTTTGATCGGACCTTTACGGGTACGAGCATTCGTCTTCGTACGTTGTCCACGTACAGGAAGCCCACGACGATGACGTAATCCACGATAGCAACCGATTTCCATCAGACGCTTAATATTAAGGGATACTTCCCGACGCAAGTCACCTTCAACTTTAATTTCTTTATCGATAACTTCCCGGAGGCTATTCACTTCCTCTTCGGACAAGTCACGAATACGAGTATCCGGGTTGACGCCGGTTTGGGCAAGGATTTTGTGTGCGGTGGGAAGACCTATGCCATAGATATAGGTGAGACCCACTTCAACACGTTTTTCCCGCGGTAAATCTACTCCAGCGATACGTGCCATCTAAACTTTACACCCCCATAAGCTGTTACACCGATAGGGCTCATGCCCCACGGTTGACAATATTACTAAACAAACCATCCGCAACAAACTCTAGTTAAGCAAGTAGACAGCTCCCGCTACATTGGATCTAGCTCTAGTTCCAACCAGCCGCGCAACGGTGAGTCTCCTTTGTCTTATCCTTGCCTTTGTTTGTGTTTCGGGTTTTCACAAATCACCATGACTTTGCCATGGCGCTTAATGACCTTGCATTTTTCACAGATCTTTTTCACAGAAGGCCTTACTTTCACCGTAATCCCCTCCCTTTGGTCGTTACTTAAACCGATATACGATCCGCCCGCGAGACAAGTCATAGGGAGATAGCTCCACAGTAACTCGGTCTCCCGGCAGAATACGTATAAAATTCATCCGGATCTTCCCAGATACATGCGCCAAAACCTGGTGTCCATTAGCTAATTCCACTAAAAACATGGCATTCGGCAGCGGTTCCAGGACCTTTCCTTCAACTTCAATAACGTCTTCTTTTGACATGTTCAGCCCTCCTCCGGCACTCCATCGGGTGTATTTAACTCCGAGTTAATATCTCAGGGCCATTTTCTGTAATGGCTACTGTGTGTTCGAAATGGGCAGATGCTTTACCGTCCTTCGTCACGACAGTCCAATGGTCACTTAAGACTTTCACTTCGTAAGCTCCCAAGTTAACCATAGGTTCGATAGCCAAAACCATCCCGATTTCGAGTCGTGGCCCTCGGCCTGGCTTACCGTAGTTGGGAATTTGCGGATCCTCATGCATCGCCCGGCCAATTCCATGGCCGACATAGTCTCGTACAACGGATAAGCCATGGGCTTCCACATGGGTTTGAATGGCATGCGATATATCTTGGAGGCGGTTGCCTTTGATTGCTTGGGGTATCCCCAGCATCAAGGATTCTTCAGTAACTCGCAATAGCATCTGCAGTTCTTCAGAAATTTCACCAACCGGCAAGGTAATCGCTGCATCTCCCACATATCCATCAAAAACCGCACCACAGTCAATACTGATAATATCTCCAGATTCCAAGGTCCTTAAACCGGGGAACCCGTGAACCACTTGCTCATTGACAGAAGTACATAAAGAGGATGGGAATCCATTATACCCTTTGAAGGCAGGAACCGCACCGCATTTTCGGATATACTCCTCGGCGATTCGATCCAACTCCCCTGTGGTGACTCCTGGTCGCACACTTTCGCGCATCAACTGAAGGGTGTCAGCCACAATCTTTCCTGCTTTTTTCATCCGTACAATTTGAGAAGGATTTTTCAACTCAATCATGAGCATGCTCCAAGGCTTTTACAATGTCTTGCAAAACCTTTGCAATATCTTGGTCCCCGTTTATCTCCTTCAGCAATCCTTTTTCTCGATAATAATCGATGAGGGGCTGAGTTTGATCATTATAGACCTGTAATCGGTTCTTGGCGGTTTCCAAAGTATCATCGTTTCTTTGATAAAGTTCTCCACCGCATTTGTCACAAGCTTCAGAAGCTGGTGGATTGAATACCATATGATAGGTTGCTCCACATTGCCGGCAAATCCGGCGTCCCGTCAGACGCTCAAGGAGCTTAGTTTCGGGAACTTCGATATTGATAACGCCATCGAGGTTCATCTTCAGATCACTGATGATCTTATCTAAGGCATCCGCTTGAGCGACTGTCCGTGGAAAACCATCTAACAAAAAACCTTTGCTACAATCGGGCTCGGCTAATCGCTCAGCGACGATCCCGATGGTTACCTCGTCAGGCACGAGGGAACCGGCATCCATATACTCTTTTGCTTTGATGCCTAGGGCAGTCCCTGCTTTAATTGCAGCTCGGAACATATCCCCGGTAGAAATATGAGGAATTTGATACCTCGTAATTAAATCGGCAGCTTGTGTTCCTTTTCCGGCCCCAGGTGGTCCCATGAGGATTGCTCTCATAGTTTACCTCCTTATTTCATGAAACCTTGGTAGTGCCGCTGCATAAGCATGGACTCCAATTGTTTCATGGTCTCAAGTGCTACGCTCACGACAATCAAGAGTGAGGTACCACCTAATGAAATGTTTTGAATTCCAGTCAGTCCGATAATTAAACTCGGAAGAACTGCAATCAAGGCGAGAAAGGTTCCGCCAGCCAGAGTGAGGCGGCTTAAAATCTTGGAAAGATAATCGGCCGTAGCACGACCGGGGCGAAGTCCAGGTATAAACCCGCCATACTTCTTCAGATTATCTGCCACATCCACGGGATTAAAGGATACCGCGGTGTAGAAGTAGGTGAAGAAGATGATCAATATCGCATACATGAACAGATAGGGAATCGAAGTCAGCGAGCCATTCATGACCATCCACTTGTTCACGAACTGAACATAACCTGAGGTTGCCGGCATCCAGGTTGCAATCGTACTCGGGAATGCGAGCAAGGAGATTGCAAAGATGATGGGGATAACCCCGGCTTGGTTGACCTTCATAGGAATATGTGAGGTTTGACCTCCATATGTCCGACGGCCGACCACACGTTTAGCGTATTGAACTTGGATTCTCCGTTGTCCTTCTTGGATGAAAACAACTCCAGCGATAATCGCTGCGCCGATAACAACCAGTCCGAGAACGGAAAGGGCATTGATTTCACCAACCTTGAGGAGTCCGGCAATGTACTTAATCGCATCAGGCACTCCAGCCACAATCCCAGCGAAGATGATCAAGGATATCCCGTTACCGATCCCATTCTCCGTAATCCGTTCTCCTAACCACATTAGGAAGGCTGTTCCAGCGGTAAGGATTAGAGCTACGAGGAGATAGATAGCCCATTCCATTCCTGGTTGAGGAATGAGAAGAGCTCCCCGGAGACCGAAGGTCATACCGAAACCTTGGATAAAGCCAAGAATAACGGTTCCATAACGAGTATACTGAGTGATTTTCTTCCGCCCGTATTCCCCTTCTTTAGCTAAACGCTCCAGATAAGGAATGACAATCGTCAAGAGCTGAAGAATAATCGAGGCTGTGATATAGGGTGTAATGCTTAGAGCGAAGACCGAGAACCTTCTAAACGATCCACCAGAAAAAGTATCTAAGAAATCATATAATGTGCCCGATCCCAACATCTGTGACAGAACATCATGGTTGATGAAGGGAATCGGAATATGAGCACCAATCCGGAAAACAAGGAACATCAATAAGGTGAATCCGATTTTTTTCCTGAGTTCTGGCACATTCCAGGCATTTTTCAGGGAATCGACGATCATCTTATTCCACCTCGACTTTTCCACCGGCAGCGACAATCTTCTCCGCTGCGGATGGGCTGACTTTGTCAACTTGTACAGTCAGGGCTTTGGTCAGTTCTCCTGTTCCCAGTATCTTTACGCCATCTTTGACTGTCTTGATGAGGCCCACTTCGAAAAGGCTCTCATAGTTCACGACTGCGCCATTTTCAAAGCGCTCCAAGTCGCGGACATTCAATACTACAAATTCTTTTTTGAAGATATTTGTGAAGCCACGTTTTGGCATCCGGCGGGCCAGAGGTTGTTGGCCGCCCTCGAATCCAGGACGTACACCGCCACCAGAACGGGCTTTTTGACCTTTATGACCTTTACCAGAGGTTTTACCCGTTCCAGAACCGATTCCGCGGCCTAGACGCTTAGGAGCTTTAGTTGAACCTTCTGCAGGCTTAAGTTCATGCAATTTCATGCTCGTCAACACCTCCTTCTATTCTGCGACGTTTTCCACCGCAACCAAGTGTGCGCATTTGCGAACCATCCCTTGGATACTGGGTGTATCGTCATGAACTACACTTGAACCCAGCTTCCCTAAGCCGAGGGCTTTGAGGACTTTGTGTTGGTTCTCTGAATACCCAATCGGGCTTTTTACGAGTGTTACTATTATTTTCACTGCTAACCCTCCCTAACCCAGAATTTCTTCTACGGTTTTTCCGCGGAGTTTAGCAACATCTTCCGCCCGCTTCAGAGATTTTAAGGCAGTCATTGTAGCATTCACCATGTTGTGAGGATTTGCGGATCCTAAAGACTTGGTGAGAATGTCCTTTACGCCAGCTGCTTCAAGTACAGCACGAACTGCACCGCCAGCGATAACGCCGGTACCTTTGTGAGCCGGTTTCAGAAGTACTGAACCTGCTCCATAGTTGCCGACGATTGGATGAGGAATTGTGGTGCTAATCATTGGTACCGAAACCATATTCTTTTTGGCATCTTCAATGCCTTTGCGAATGGCTTCAGGTACCTCTCCGGCTTTACCGAGTCCAGCTCCGACATTGCCGTGGCCATCGCCGACGACGACGAGTGCGCTGAAGCTGAAACGGCGTCCCCCTTTGACAACTTTTGCCACGCGGGCAATATGAACGACTTTTTCAGTCAACTCTTTACTTGCATCGATATTCGCCAATGAATTTCCCTCCTTTACCGTGTCTTAGAAGTCTAGACCGGCCTCACGAGCTGCTTGTGCGACAGCCGCAATCCGTCCGTGGTAGATGTTTCCGCCACGGTCAAAAACCACTTTGGAAACTCCCTTTTCTAGTGCTCGTTTACCAACCAATTCGCCAACTTTTTGTGCTCCCTCAATGTTGCCTCCTGCAAGATTTGCAGCTTTAAACTCTGGGTCTAAAGAAGAAGCAGCCACTAAAGTCACTCCTAGCTCGTCGTTGATAACTTGAGCGTAAATATGGTTGAGGCTTCGGAATACGGCCAAACGCGGACGTGACGCTGTGCCGAATACGCTTTTCCGAACGCGCTTATGCTTGTTCTTGCGAATTGCTTTACGGTCAATTTGTGTGATCAAAGGAAACTCACTCCTTTCATTGTTGCAAGAGTTTTTGCCCTTGCTTTAGATCTTACTTCTTAGCGCCCTTTTTAGCGCCGGCTTTACCAGCTTTACGACGGACGATTTCGTTTGAATACTTGATTCCTTTACCTTTGTAAGGCTCAGGAGGACGTTCTTTACGGATCTCAGCGGCAAAATCACCGACAAGCTCTTTATCCATACCCATAACAATAATCTTGTTCTGAGCAGGAACTTCGAAATCGATTCCATCAAAAGGAATCAGCTCAACAGGATGAGATTTACCAACCGAGAGAACTAATTTGTTACCTTGCTTTGCAGCACGGTAGCCAACTCCAACCATATCCAAGCTCTTGGTAAAACCATTCGTAACTCCTTCAACCATATTAGCGATTAGAGTACGTGTTAAACCATGCAGGGAGCGGCTGAGAGGCTCATCGTCAGGACGTGTCACGACGATTTGTTGATCTTCTAGAGCAATGTTGATATGCGAATGCATTTCTTTAGTTAAAGTTCCCTTAGGTCCTTTAACGGTGACAACACTGCCTTCTATTTTGACGTCGACGCCACTAGGAATACCAATGGGCCGCTTGCCAATTCTAGACATTCTCTGCACCTCCGTAGTATGTGATTACCAAATGTAGCAGAGCACTTCTCCGCCAAGACCTTCTTGACGAGCCCGCTTGTCGGTCATGAGACCTTTGGATGTGGAGATAATTGCCACACCTAAGCCTCCCAAAACCTTCGGTACGTCATCTTTTTTCGCATAAACGCGCAGTCCGGGACGGCTAATCCGTTTCAGCCCGGTGATAACGCGCTCACGATTCTGGCCGTATTTCAGATAACAACGGATTACTCCTTGTTTATTATCGGAAATGTATTCAAAATCTTTGATGAAACCCTCTTCTTTTAGGATTTCAGCAATCGCTTTCTTGACATTGGAAGCAGGTACTTCAACTTTATCATGATAAACTGTGCCTGCATTACGAATGCGGGTCAAGAAATCTGCAATTGGATCTGACATTGCCACTTGAGTCTTCCCCCTTCCTTACGCCTTACCAACTGGCCTTCTTCACGCCAGGAAGCTCGCCTTTGTACGCTAACTCCCTGAAGCAAATCCTGCATATTCCGAACTTGCGGATATATGCGTGGGGACGGCCACAGAGTTTGCAACGGTTATGGTAGCGAACTGCATATTTTTGTTCACGTGCATTACGCACGATCATTGACTTTTTAGCCACGCTCTAGGACCCTCCTTTTTCTACTTACGGAATGGCATTCCGAGCATTCCGAGTAATTCACGAGCTTCCTCATCGGTTCCCGCCGTTGTGACGAAAATGATATCCATACCACGGAGCTTATCGATCTTATCATACTCGATTTCCGGGAAGATAAGCTGCTCTTTAACTCCGAGTGTATAGTTACCGCGTCCGTCGAAGGCTTTATCGGATACACCGTGGAAGTCACGAACACGAGGTAACGCAACATTCATTAAACGATCAACAAACTCATACATACGGTCGCCGCGTAAGGTTACTTTCGTTCCGATTGGCATTCCTGCACGGAGTTTGAAAGCAGCGATGGACTTTTTCGCCTTGGTTACAACAGGCTTTTGTCCGGTGATTTTCATCAGATCACCGACGGCAGCATCGATTGCTTTAGAGTTTTGGATGGCTTCACCCACGCCCACATTGATAACTACTTTTTCGAGTTTAGGAATTTCCATCACATTCTTATAGTTGAACTTCTGCTGTAAAGCAGGAGCTATTTCACTGGTGAACTTATCTTTTAGACGAGCCAACTAGGGTCCCTCCCTTCTCGATTACTTTTTGTCGGGCAGGTTCACGCCGCATTTCTTACAAACGCGGACTTTTCCAGCCTCAGTTTCCTTCACGCTGACCCGAGTTACGCTATTGCACTCGGTGCAGTACAGCATGACATTTGAGCTGGCGATCGGTGCTTCTTTCTCAAAGATTCCGCCTTGGGGCATGCTTTGAGTGGGTTTAGTGTGGCGCTTTACGATATTAACCTTCTCCACAACCACGCGACCCTTTTTCGGTAAAACTTCCAGGACTTTGCCTTTGGTTCCGGCATCTTTCCCTGTGATCACCATAACCATATCGCCTTTTTTAACGTGTATCTTTTGCTTTACAGCAGCCACTTCATTCACCTCCACTGGTATGGGGTCTTAGATTACTTCCGGTGCGAGAGAAATGATTTTCATGAAATCTTTATCGCGCAATTCCCGGGCTACGGGTCCGAAAATACGAGTTCCCCGCGGGCTTCTATCATCTTTAATAACTACCGCAGCGTTTTCACTGAAACGAATATAGCTGCCGTCTTTGCGTTTGATCTCTTTTTTTGTGCGAACCACAACCGCTTTGACGACATCTCCTTTTTTGACAACGCCGCCTGGTGTTGCTTCTTTAACTGAAGCAACAATGATATCTCCAATCGATGCATAACGGCGCATTGAGCCACCGAGCACCTTGATGCACATCAGTTCTTTTGCTCCTGAATTGTCTCCAACTCTGAGGCGAGTTTGAACTTGGATCATCTGTTGACCCTCCTTCCGAATTAAAAGTCAGTTCTTAGAGAGCGACAGCTCTTTGTGTAATCTCAACTACACGCCAGCGTTTGTCCTTGCTAAGAGGGCGAGTCTCCATGATGACAACGGTATCGCCAGTCTTGGCTTCGTTGTTTTCATCATGAGCTTTGAATTTTTTAGTTTGAGTAATCGTTCTATGGTATAGCGGATGGCGAACTTTCATTTCGACAGCAACTACGACTGTTTTTTCCATCTTATCGCTGACAACTTTACCGGTTCTAACTTTACGTTGGGCTCTTTCCATGTTAAAAAGTCTCCTTTCCAACCTTAAGCACGGTTAATTTTTAATTCGCGCTCACGGAGAATGGTCTTGCCACGGGCA
The DNA here is from genome assembly GCF_038181555.1 of Desulfitobacterium sp. THU1. Lineage (NCBI taxonomy): Bacteria > Bacillati > Bacillota > Clostridia > Eubacteriales > Desulfitobacteriaceae > Desulfitobacterium > Desulfitobacterium sp. THU1. Next base: position 25,276 of record NZ_JBBWUA010000009.1, read on the forward strand.
ATCCCTTTCCTAACTTCCCGGATTCTGGCAGGATTGTCCAGTTGTCCGGTAGCTAGTTGGAAACGCAAATTGAACAGTTCCGTTTTGAAGCCATCAATCTCCTTAAGGAGCTCTTCATCGGTCATATCACGGAAATTCTTAGTTTTCATTTGCGTCACCTCCTTCTACTTCTTCGCGACGAACAATCTTACACCGAATCGGAAGCTTATGCATAGCGAGTCGAAGTGCTTCTTTGGCGATATCTTCAGGCACACCAGCCAATTCAAACATTACACGACCGGGTTTAACGACGGCAACCCAGTATTCCGGGGAACCTTTACCACTACCCATACGGGTTTCAGCAGGCTTCGCCGTAATCGGCTTATCCGGGAAAATCTTAATCCAAACCTGACCACCACGTTTGATGTAACGTGTCATCGCGATACGGGCAGCTTCAATTTGGCGATTTGTAATCCATGCTGGCTCCAAAGCCACTAATCCATACTCGCCGAAAGTAATTGTATTACCGCGAGTTGCTTTTCCATGCATCCGGCCACGGTGTTGTTTCCGGTGCTTTACTCGTGTTGGGACTAGCATTTATTTTCCTCCTTCCACCTGAGCGACCTTCTTGGCGGGAAGAACCTCTCCTTTATATATCCAAACTTTTACGCCAATCTTTCCATAGGTGGTATTTGCTTCAGCAAATCCATAATCAATGTCAGCACGAAGAGTATGGAGGGGAACTTTCCCTTCACTATACCACTCAGTCCGTGCAATTTCAGCACCGCCTAAACGTCCGCCACAGGAAATTTTGATTCCTTGAGCACCTTGACGCATAGAACGTTGAACAGTTTGTTTCATAGCTCGACGGAAGGATACCCGTTTTTCCAGCTGTTGAGCGATACTCTCAGCAACGAGTTGGGCATCTTGTTCAGGCTTCTTCACTTCAACAATGTTGACAGCCACTTGCTTTCCGGTCATAGCTTCTAACTGTTTGCGGAGATTTTCTACTTCGGTACCACCACGGCCGATGACGATTCCCGGCTTAGCCGCATGAATCGAAACCTTGACACGGTTAGCAGCCCGTTCAATCTCTACTTTAGGGACACCTGCTTGGTGTAATTTGTTCTTCACAAATTTACGGACCTTCAAATCTTCATGAAGGAGTTCCGAGTAGTTTTTATCTGCAAACCAACGGCCTTCCCAGTCACGAATGACTCCAACTCGGAGACCTTTAGGATTTACCTTTTGACCCACGTTTTAACCCTCCTTCTTTTCTCCAACAACCACGGTAATGTGACTGGTCCGTTTATGGATCTGATCAGCACGTCCCATAGCCCGAGGTTTAATGCGCTTCAAGGTCGGTCCTTCATCCACATAGACTTCTTTGACAAATAAAGCATCTGTATCCATTTCATAGTTATGCTCTGCGTTAGCAACTGCAGACTTCAGAACTTTGGTTACAGGCTCAGTAGAACCCTTGGGGGTGAATTGAAGAATCGCGAGAGCATCTTTAACGGCTTTACCGCGAATAAGATCGACTACTTGGCGCACCTTACGAGGAGAGATCCGCACGTATCTTGCGATCGCTTTGGCTTGTTGCATTTTTTCAACTCCTCCTTTTAGCGTAGGCCGCTGGATTTTTCACTACCAGCATGCCCTTTGTAGGTGCGTGTAGGAGCAAACTCACCGAGCTTATGTCCTACCATGTCTTCCGTAATATAGACGGGAACATGTTTCCGTCCATCATGAACCGCGATGGTATGTCCAACCATTTGCGGAAATATTGTTGAGCTTCTGGACCAAGTTTTCAGGACCCGCTTCTCACCGGAGGCATTCATTCCTTCCACACGAGCGAACAAGCGTCCTTCTACATAAGGCCCTTTTTTCAGAGATCTACTCATTTAATTGGCCTCCTTTCGATTACTTCTTGCCGCGTCGTTTTACGATGAAGCGATTAGAAGGATGTTTCTTCTTTCGGGTCTTCGCTCCAAGGGCTGGTTTACCCCAAGGTGTAACAGGGTTCCGTCCGATCGGGTTCCGTCCTTCACCACCACCGTGTGGGTGATCATTCGGGTTCATTACGGCACCACGTACGGTAGGACGAATTCCTAACCAGCGTGTACGACCAGCTTTACCGATGTTAATGTTCTCATGTTCAAGATTGCCGACTTGACCGATCGTAGCTCGGCAGTCGATATGAACCATCCGCATTTCACCGGAAGGAAGTCTCAAGGTTGCATACTTACCTTCTTTAGCCATGAGCTGAGCCGAACCACCCGCTGAACGGACAAGTTGAGCTCCTTTGCCTGGCTTCATTTCGATATTGTGGAGCAAGGTGCCCACAGGAATGTTTTTGATGGGCAGTGCATTCCCTACTTTAATATCGGAATCCGGTCCGGAGACGATCATTTGACCAACTTTTAGGCCATTGGGAGCTAAGATATAAGCTTTATGACCATCCAAGTAATGGAGCAAGGCAATATTTGCCGAACGATTTGGATCATATTCAATAGCTGCTATTTTAGCCGGCACGTTATCCTTATTGCGTTTGAAGTCGATCAAACGATATTTACGTTTGTGACCTCCGCCTTGGTGACGTACAGTCAATTTACCTTGATTGTTACGTCCAGCGTTGCTCTTCAACGGTGCGACCAAAGAGCGCTCTGGTGTAGTTTTTGTGATTTCTTCAAAAGTCGATACCGTCATTTGACGACGACCAGGAGAATACGGTTTAAATCCTTTTACTGGCATGGGTTTCCCTCCTTTGCATCAAACTTACAGGCCAGCAAATCCTTCAATGCGATCTCCAGCTTTAAGCGTAACAATCGCCTTTTTACGGTCTGCTGTTTTACCTACGTATTTGCCAACACGTTTCTTTTTACCATCAACGTTGAGTGTCCGAACGTCAAGGACTTTCACCTTAAACATCTTTTCTACAGCTGCTTTGATTTCAATCTTGTTGGCAGCTTTGTCCACCCAGAAGGAGTACTTGTTTTCCTCAATAAGTCCAACAGACTTTTCGGAAACTACTGGACGCTTGAGTACATCACGAGCATCGCGCATTACGCTAACACCTCCTCCGTTTTCGTTACCGCTGCCTTCGTCATCACGATGACATCGGCATTGAGAAGATCGTATACATTCATACCCTCAACCGCAGTGGCTTTGACGCCTTCGATATTGCGGGCAGAACGATCGACTGCTTCAATAAATTCGTCAGTGACAAGTAAAGCCTTTTTGCTAACATTCAAAGCTTTAAGAACTTTAACCATTTCACGAGTTTTTGCTTCGTTCAAGCTCAAATCTTCCAATACGATCAGTTGCTGTTCGTTTACCTTGGAAGAAAGGGCTGACCGCAAAGCCAAGCGGCGAACCTTCTTAGGAAGGCTAAAACCATATTTGCGCGGTTTAGGTCCGAAGAGGACTGCACCACCTCTCCATAGTGGAGAACGAATGCTACCGGCACGGGCGCGGCCTGTGCCTTTTTGACGCCACGGTTTACGACCGCCTCCGCGTACTTCACCACGGAGTAATGTAGAGTGGGTACCACGTCTTTGGCTAGCTAGTTGGCCTACAACAGCTTGGTGAAGGACATGGACATTGGGCTCAATCCCAAATACATATTCATTCAGCTCGAGCTCTCCAACAGGAGAACCTTGCATATTAACTACTTGAACCTTTGGCATTGCTTATTCCTCCTTTCTTACAAGTTACTTCGCCTTAACAGAAGGCTTCAGAATGAGCAATGACTTTTTAGCACCGGGTACGGCACCTTTAACAAGAATCATATTCTTATCCGCATCCACCCGAACAATCTTCAGGTTTTGAACAGTGACCCGTTCTCCGCCCATACGTCCTGGCAGGTTGCGGCCCTTAAATACACGAGCCGGGCCTTTCGCGCCGAGGGAACCGGTACGGCGATGATACTTAGAACCATGCTTCATAGGTCCGCGACTTGCGCCGTGACGTTTGATCATCCCTGCGAAGCCTTTACCTTTAGATATCCCGACAACATCTACTGCATCTCCTGCAGCAAACACGTCTGCTGTGATTTCTTGACCGATTTCGTAGGCATCCACATTGTCCACGCGGAACTCACGAATCCAGCGCATCGGCTTCACAGAAGCTTTTGCAACATGTCCTTTTTGCGGCTTGTTTGCGAGTCTTTCCCGCAAAGCGCCAAATCCAACTTGAATTGCGTTGTAACCATCTGTTGCAACGGTTTTCTTTTGGACGACAAAGCAAGGACCTGCTTCGACCACAGTTACGGGAATTAGATGTCCATCTTCCTCAAATACCTGGGTCATTCCGACTTTTTTACCCAAAATTCCTTTCGACACGATTGCCACCTCCTGAACACTTTGAAGTGCGCCAGCCCTAAGCCGGAGCACGAGAGTGTCCCAAATTTAATTGTTTATTTTGAAGCTTGAACCCCCGGGTTTTTGGTCCACACCGCCGGGTGTTTCGCGCTACAAACAAAAAGTATTATATCATAAACTCCAAGCGAACGCTAGTTTTTTCGGATGTCTGAATCTTTAAACTTTCAAAACTTCCTACTCAACCAGCGTTTCTTATGAAGAGCTTATGACAAAACAAGATTGTTTCGACTGAAATCAGGTTTTAATCTCGATATCAACGCCTGCAGGTAGATCAAGACGCATTAAAGCATCAACAGTCTTAGCAGTGGGTTCGAGAATATCAATCAGACGCTTATGAGTCCGCATTTCAAACTGCTCACGAGAATCCTTATTGACGTGGGGAGAACGAAGAATGGTATAAATGCTTTTATCAGTAGGAAGGGGAATAGGGCCACTGACGCGGGCACCGGTTCTCTTAGCCGTTTCAACAATCTTCTCAGCAGATTGATCTAAGATTTTGTGGTCGAACGCTTTAAGACGGATACGAATTTTTTGACTGCTCATTAAAAAACCTCCTAAATTTTGTCCCGTTGCACGGGTTATTAGGTCTTGAAATTCCCCGATGATCAGCGGAGTACCTCTCAACGGCAACCTTCAAGATCAGAGGTCGGAGGTCAGATGCCAGAAGTCAGAGACCTCTTGCAACTATGACCTTAACCTCAATCCAGCATGGATGAGTTTAGACCTTAAGGCAAAAGTCAGGATGCCACAGTAGGACTGTGGCATCCTTCTCCTTTAGACTTCAAGTCTCTGCCTACACTATCTAACTATTCTTATGCAATGATGCTTACTACAACGCCAGCACCTACGGTACGGCCACCTTCGCGGATAGCGAAACGAAGTCCTTCTTCCATAGCGATGGGAGTGATGAGTTCGCAAGAGATGGTGACACGGTCGCCAGGCATAACCATTTCTGTTCCTTCAGGAAGGGTTACTACACCGGTAACGTCGGTTGTACGGAAGTAGAACTGTGGGCGATAGTTGTTGAAGAATGGAGTATGACGTCCACCTTCTTCTTTACTGAGGATAAAAACCTCACCAGTGAATTTGGTGTGAGGTTTGATAGAACCGGGTTTAGCCAATACTTGTCCGCGTTCGATATCTTTACGATCTACACCACGAAGAAGAGCTCCGATGTTGTCCCCCGCTTGAGCTTGGTCAAGAAGCTTGCGGAACATTTCAACACCAGTACATACGCTTTTACGAGGAGCTTCAGTCAGACCAACGATTTCAACTTCGTCGCCGACTTTAACAACACCACGCTCTACACGACCGGTAGCAACAGTTCCACGACCAGTGATCGTGAACACGTCCTCTACAGGCATGAGGAAAGGCTTGTCAGTAGCACGTTCTGGGTTAGGAATATAGGAATCAACTGCATCCATGAGGTTCCAGATCTTACCGCACCATTCGCAATCACGGGATCCGCAAGCGCATTGGAGGGCTTTAAGGCCTGAACCGGGAACGATGGGGATATCATCGCCAGGGAATTCATACTCATTGAGGAGTTCACGAATTTCCATCTCTACGAGTTCCATAAGTTCCGGATCATCAACCATGTCAGCTTTGTTGAGCCATACGACGATGTAAGGAACACCTACTTGGCGAGCAAGCAGGATGTGCTCACGAGTTTGTGGCATAGGGCCATCAGCAGCAGATACAACGAGGATTGCTCCGTCCATTTGCGCAGCACCGGTGATCATGTTTTTAACATAGTCGGCGTGGCCTGGGCAGTCAACGTGAGCATAGTGGCGAGCAGCAGTTTCATACTCAACGTGGGAAGTAGAGATGGTGATTCCACGTTCTCTTTCTTCAGGTGCCTTGTCGATTTGATCGAAGGCTTGTGCTACTGCACCACCAGCTTTGGAAAGAACAGCGGTGATAGCAGCTGTAGAGGTTGTTTTACCATGGTCAACGTGACCGATGGTTCCAACGTTAACGTGGGGTTTTGTACGTTCGAATTTTTGCTTTGCCATTTTAAATTTTCACTCCTTCTAAATAATAAGTAGGAATAGAAGTTCCTTTTTATTTCGGCGAGGCTCTCCTCCAAAGGTATCTCTGTATTTGAGCCTCGCATTGAGAACAATCGTCTCACGAACTTTGAATCTCTAACCTCAAATTTTGATTAAGCGCCAGCGCGTTTAGCAACAATGCCTTCCGCGATATTCTTGGGCACTTCTTCGTAGTGGTCGAACATCATGACGTAAACTCCACGGCCTTGAGTCTTGGAACGAAGGTCGGTTGCATAGCCAAACATCTCTGAAAGCGGTACGTATCCACGTACGATTTGAGCGTTTCCTGTAGCTTCCATTCCTTCAATCCGTCCGCGGCGAGAGTTAATATCGCCGATGACATCACCCATATACTCTTCTGGTACCGTGACTTCAACCTTCATGACAGGTTCGATAATTGCAGGATCTGCTTTGGCTGCTCCAGCTTTGAAGGCCATCGATCCGGCAATCTTAAACGCCATTTCGGAGGAGTCCACATCATGGTAGGAACCGTCATAGACTGTAGCCCGAATATCCATAACAGGGTAGCCCGCTTGGATACCGTTTTGCAGAGCTTCTTCGATCCCTTGTCCGATAGGGGCAATGTATTCCTTCGGAATTACGCCACCCACAATCTTGTTGACGAATTCGAAGCCGGTGCCTTGCTCCATAGGCTCGAACTCAACCCAGCAGTGTCCGTATTGTCCGCGGCCACCGGATTGACGTACGAATTTACCTTCGGCTTTAACAGCACGGCGAATCGTTTCTTTATATGCAACTTGAGGACGTCCAACATTGCACTCAACCTTGAATTCACGTTGCAAACGGTCCACGATGATCTCAAGGTGAAGCTCACCCATTCCTTCGATGATCGTTTGTCCGCTATCTTGGTCAGTATGCATTCTAAAGGTAGGATCCTCTTCAGCCAAACGAGCTAGAGCTGTACCCATCTTCTCCTGGTCTTGTTTCGTCTTTGGCTCAATGGCCACGTTGATAACAGGATCAGGGAAAGTCATAGACTCGAGAATAATCGGAGCTTTATCATCACAGAGGGTATCCCCTGTGCTGGTATCTTTTAAGCCGACTGCTGCCGCAATATCTCCCGCATAAACCTCGGAAATTTCTTCCCGGTGATTCGCATGCATTTGGAGAATCCGACCGATTCTCTCTCTTTTACCCTTGGTTGAATTATAAACATAGGATCCTGAACCCAGGACTCCCGAGTATACCCGGAAAAATGCCAATTTGCCCACGTAAGGGTCAGCCATAATCTTAAAGGCCAAGGCTGAGAATGGTTCTGCATCACTGGAGTGACGCTCATCAGGCTCGCCAGTCTCTGGATGTACCCCTTTAATAGCAGCTACATCAAGAGGGGATGGCATATAGTCTACAACCGCATCAAGCAGTGGTTGTACCCCTTTGTTCTTGAATGAAGACCCACAGACCACAGGGATGAACTTAAGTCCGATAGTTCCACTACGGATTCCAGTCCGAACCTCTTGTTCAGTCAGTTCTTCACCTTCGAGATATTTCATCATGAGCTCTTCATCCGTATCAGCAACTGCTTCAAGGAGTTTCTCACGATATTCGTTGGCTTTGTCGACTAAGTCTCCGGGGATATCGGCAACGTCACTGGTGGTGCCTAAATCGTCCGTGTAAATCATAGCCTTCATGGTTACGAGATCAATGATTCCTTTGAATTTATCCTCGGCACCAATCGGAATTTGAATCGGAACTGGGTTAGCACCTAACCGGTCAGCAATCATTTTTACTCCCCGGAAGAAATCTGCACCCATACGGTCCATTTTGTTGATATACGCTATACGGGGTACTCCGTACTTATCCGCTTGGCGCCAAACCGTTTCAGATTGAGGCTCAACACCGCCGACAGAACAGAATACTGCCACAGCACCGTCGAGTACACGCAGCGAACGTTCCACCTCTACTGTGAAGTCCACGTGCCCTGGTGTATCAATGATGTTAATGCGATGATTTTTCCAATGAGCTGTGGTTGCCGCAGAAGTAATGGTAATACCACGCTCCTGTTCTTGAACCATCCAGTCCATGGTTGCTGCGCCATCATGAACTTCCCCAATCTTATGCACACGTCCTGTGTAGAACAATATGCGTTCAGTCGTGGTTGTTTTGCCCGCGTCAATATGGGCCATAATCCCGATATTCCGGGTTTTTTCTAATGGTACTTGCCTTGCCACTGATAATCCCCCTTTCTGCCATAGTCATTCCCAGATGTGATGATTTTAAGCATACGCTTTGATCATCCTACCAACGGAAATGCGCAAAAGCCTTATTGGCTTCGGCCATCTTATGAGTGTCTTCTTTTTTCTTAATAGAACCGCCAGTATTATTGGCAGCATCCATCAGTTCACCGGCAATCTTCTCTTCCATAGTCTTTTCACTGCGTTTGCGGGCATAAGCCACAAGCCAGCGTAGTCCTAAGGTTTGACGACGATCAGCGCGAACTTCGATGGGCACTTGGTAGTTAGCACCACCGACCCGGCGTGCTTTTACTTCCAAGACAGGCATAACATTCTTGAGAGCGGTTTCGAACACTTCAATCGGATCTTTACCGGTCTTCTCTTGAATGATGTCAAATGCATTATAGCAAATGGATTCTGCTGTGCCTTTTTTGCCATCCAACATAATTTGGTTAACAAATTTGGTCAGCGTCCGGTTCTTATAAATCGGATCAGGCAGAATCTCACGTTTAGCGATATATCCTTTACGTGGCAAATCATTTCCCTCCTTTACTACGCGATTCGTATTTCCCTCGGTTCAGACGGCTTACTTCCCTTTTTTAGGACGTTTAGCGCCGTACTTAGAACGAGCTTGCATCCGTTTTTGAACACCTTGTGTATCAAGGGCTCCACGAACGATATGGTAACGAACACCCGGAAGGTCTTTCACACGACCACCACGAACAAGGACAACACTATGCTCTTGCAGGTTGTGTCCAATACCTGGGATGTATGAAGATACTTCAATCGCATTGGTTAAACGTACACGGGCAACTTTACGAAGAGCAGAGTTCGGCTTCTTCGGAGTTGTGGTGTAAACCCTAGTACATACCCCACGTTTTTGCGGAGATCCTCCAGATGCGAATTGCTTACGTTGTAAAGAGTTATAGCCCCATTGCATAGCAGGAGCTGTTGATTTCTTCGCTAACTTGGAACGACCATGACGAATCAATTGATTAATCGTCGGCATAACTACACCTCCTTCCTAACATGAGAACATATCAAAGGAATTGCTTGCTTCAGCATAAAGCAAGCAATCCCCAAAACTAACATAAGATTTCGGAGCTGCCTCGTCTATTCTGTGAGCAGTGCTGCCACTGCAGCACCCACTTCAATCCCACAGGCCTTACCTAAGTCAACCATAGTCTGGACATCTTGCACGTCAATGCCATGATTCCGACATTGGTCGAGGATGGGACGAACCACATGACCCTCAGCATCCTTAGCCACATAAACGCGAAGTGCGCTCCCTTTTTCCAGAGCCCGTAGAGTTTGCTTGACCCCCACGGTTCTTCGGTTGGGCTTTTTTAAGGCTTCATCAAGCATGAAAATGCTTTCCTCCTTATGTTTAACGATAGTTCAGCAGAAAAATATCTACTTTCCCACAAATCGTTAAATCACACACAGTATTTTATCATTAGGTGTTTACAGTGTCAAGATTTTCAATCTCTTTCTCATCCATGTCCAAAACTTTTACATTTCGGTAACGAGACATGCCTGTGCCCGCCGGAATGAGCTTACCGATAATGACGTTTTCTTTGAGCCCCAAGAGCGGGTCTACCTTACCTTTAATAGCTGCCTCGGTAAGCACACGGGTAGTTTCCTGGAAGGATGCTGCAGAGAGGAAGGAATCGGTGGCCAAGGAGGCCTTGGTGATTCCGAGAAGTACCGGACGTGCTACGGCAGGTTCGCCGCCAGCTTCTATCACTTTCGTATTCTCTTCTTCAAAGTCAAAGACGTCAATAAGACCGCCGGGTAAGAGTGATGTATCCCCAGCCTCCTCGACTTTAACCTTGCGGAGCATTTGCCTAACCATGACCTCAATGTGTTTATCGTTAATATCCACCCCTTGGAGGCGGTATACCCGTTGAACTTCTCCTAACAGGTAGACTTGAACCCCACGGATTCCTTTAACTTTAAGCATATCATGAGGATTGATGCTTCCTTCAGTTAGCTCATCTCCAGCCTCGATGCGATCGCCTTCGCGAACTTTTAACCGAGAACCATAGGGGATAGTGTAAGACATGCGCTCTTCATTGTCACTCAAAACTTCCACTTCACGACGTCCTTTGACTTCGCGAATAGTCACTACCCCTTCATTTTCAGAGATAATAGCTTGGCCCTTTGGTTTGCGAGCTTCGAAGAGTTCCTCAACACGCGGCAAACCTTGAGTAATATCATCCCCAGCCACACCACCTGTATGGAAGGTACGCATGGTCAACTGTGTTCCCGGCTCACCGATGGATTGAGCAGCAATGATACCAACGGCTTCTCCCATCTCCACGTGATGTCCGGTTGCCAGGTTGCGTCCATAGCACTTGCGGCAGACGCCATAACGTGTCTTACAGGTGAGCACGGAGCGAATGATGACTTTATCGTATACTTCAGCAATGGCATGGGCTTGTTCTTCGGTAATCTCTTCGTCAGCCGTGGCCAAGATTTCTCCTGTCTCCGGATGCTTCATATCTTCGAGTAAGAAGCGGCCCACTAATCGTTCTTCCAATTTTTCGATGATCTCTGGACCGTCTTTAACATCGTCCACCATAATACCTACGGTGGTGCCGCAGTCTTCATCCCGAACGATCACATCTTGAGATACGTCGACGAGACGACGGGTTAGATAACCTGAGTCAGCAGTCCGCAGTGCAGTATCAGCCAAACCCTTCCGAGCTCCGTGGGAGGAGATGAAGTATTCTAAAACGGTCAGGCCCTCACGGAAGTTTGCTTTAATGGGCAATTCGATGGTCCGTCCGGAAGGATCAGCCATAAGTCCACGCATACCTGCCAACTGGCGGAGCTGTTGGATGTTGCCCCGAGCACCGGAGGTAGCCATCATGTAGACAGGATTAAATTTATCCAGAGTGTTCATCAGGGCTTTCGTTACGGTGTCGGTGGCTTTCGTCCAAATCTCAATGACTTTTTCGTAGCGTTCTTCATCCGTAATCAGACCACGACGGAATTGCTGCTCCGTCTTATTGACCAGACCGTCCGCATCCGCGAGAATCTGTCTCTTCTCATCCGGAACGGTAATATCGGCAAGACCAACGGTCATTCCGGCCCGTGTGGAGTATTTAAAGCCTAAGGCTTTAATACCATCGAGCAAGTCAGCAGTTGCCTTATAGCCACCGACACGGTAGCATTTGGCAACGATATTGTTCAGAGTCTTTTTCCCAGCCACTTCATTGATGTAGCCTACTTCAGAAGGGATAACCGAGTTAAAGATCAAGCGACCAATGGTGGTTTCCAAAAGCTCACCGTTGGGCTGACGTACTTTTATCTGTGCCTGGAGATTGACTTCTTTCATTTCATAAGCCAGCACAGCTTCATCCCGATCCTTGAAGATCTTTCCTTCACCAAGAGCACCGGGACGTTCCATGGTCAAGTAGTAAGAACCTAAGACCATATCCTGAGTTGGCGAAGCAACCGGACGACCATCCTTTGGATTCAAAATATTGTGAGCAGAAAGCATTAAGAGTCGTGCTTCTGCTTGTGCCTCAGCAGATAAGGGAACGTGTACAGCCATTTGGTCACCATCAAAGTCCGCGTTGTAGGCGGTACAAACGAGAGGGTGAATTTGCAAGGCACGTCCTTCTACAAGTACAGGCTCGAAGGCTTGAATACCCAAACGATGAAGGGTCGGAGCCCGGTTGAGGAGAACAGGATGTTCTGTGATGACTTCTTCCAAGACATCCCAAACCTCAGGGCGTACTCTTTCCACCATGCGTTTCGCGCTTTTGATATTATGTGCATGGCCTTCTTTAACCAGCTTCTTCATCACAAAGGGCTTAAAAAGCTCCAAGGCCATTTCTTTGGGCAGACCACATTGATGAAGTCTCAAATTCGGCCCGACCACAATAACGGAACGACCGGAGTAGTCAACCCGTTTTCCTAAGAGGTTCTGGCGAAAGCGTCCTTGCTTTCCTTTTAGCATATCGCTTAAGGATTTCAAAGGGCGATTGCCCGGTCCGGTCACAGGGCGACCCCGACGACCATTATCAATCAAGGCATCTACGGCTTCTTGAAGCATCCGTTTCTCATTGCGAACAATGATATCCGGTGCTCCCAGATCTAGGAGACGCTTAAGGCGATTATTCCGGTTGATGACCCGGCGATAAAGGTCATTGAGATCAGAGGTGGCAAAACGTCCACCGTCAAGCTGAACCATTGGACGAAGCTCCGGAGGAATGACCGGGACAACATCCATAATCATCCAACTAGGCTGATTCCCTGATTCCTTGAAGGCTTCTACCACTTCCAAACGACGAATGGCACGAATTTTCCGTTGGCCCGAGACTTCCTTCAGTTCGGTTCTCAATTCCTCATTGAGCTTGTCTAAGTCCATCTCGACAAGAAGTGATTTGATAGCCTCTGCACCCATGCCCGCTTTGAACTCATCACCGTATTTGTCACGGTACTCCCGATATTCAGTCTCCGTGAGGAGTTGTTTTTTCATTAAGGAAGTGTTGCCCGCATCTGTAACGATATAGGAAACAAAATAGAGAACCTTTTCCAGGGAGCGGGGAGACATATCCAAGAGAAGCCCCATCCGGCTGGGGATGCCTTTGAAATACCAGATGTGGGAGACGGGAGCTGCTAACTTAATATGGCCCATCCGTTCTCTCCGCACCTTGGAACGAGTGACTTCTACGCCGCAGCGGTCACAGACAATTCCTTTATAGCGAACACGTTTGTATTTTCCGCAATGGCACTCCCAGTCACGGGTAGGTCCAAATATTTTTTCGCAAAAAAGTCCTTCGCGTTCCGGTTTTAGGGTACGATAATTGATTGTTTCAGGTTTCTTAACTTCACCATGAGACCACTCTTCGATCATCTCCGGTGAAGCCAGACCAATACGCATCCGGTCAAAGTTGTTGACGTCTAGCACGGTTCTCGCTCCTTTCACCCGGGTTATCACTGATCTAACCCGCCCTTAGACCCCCCGCCTCTATGGGCGGAGGCCCAAGGGCGGTTAAGTCCAGTATGGACTCGACTAACCTTCAGTAGGGGAAATTCTCACTGAAGGAAGTCTCGTTCAATCCAAGTCGTCTTCGTCGTCATCAAAGCTTAGAGCTTCGTCTTCGACCACTTCATCCTCTTCTTCAGAGTATTCCTCTTCCTCTCCTTCACGAGCACTATGAGCTGCGGGAGCTGGGAGGTCTTCGTGAAGATCAATGCCTAGCTCTTTCGCTGTCTCGGTAACATCTTCTTCGATCTCGCGAATCTCGATCTCTTCATCATCTTCAGAGAGGACACGAACATCCAAGCATAAGCTTTGCAATTCTTTAATGAGAACCTTGAAGGATTCTGGAACACCCGGTTCAGGGATATTTTCACCTTTAACGATGGCTTCATAGGTCTTAACCCGGCCAACCACGTCATCGGACTTGACAGTAAGAATTTCTTGTAGGGTGTAGGCCGCTCCATAAGCTTCCAGAGCCCAAACCTCCATCTCCCCGAAACGCTGACCACCGAATTGAGCTTTACCGCCCAAAGGCTGCTGCGTAACTAAGCTGTAAGGTCCGGTGGAACGAGCATGGATCTTATCGTCAACCAAATGGTGTAGCTTCAAGAAGTACATATAGCCGACGGTAATCTTATTGTCGAAGGGCTCCCCAGTCCTACCGTCATAAAGAACGGATTTACCATCTTCGGGCAGTCCGGCTTTTTTCAAAGTCTCAAAGACGTCGGCTTCCGTAGCCCCGTCAAAGACCGGGGTAGCAACACGAAGTCCGAGAGCTTTAGCCGCCCGACCTAAGTGAGTCTCCATAACCTGACCGATGTTCATCCGCGAAGGAACGCCTAACGGGTTCAGGACGATTTCTACCGGAGTGCCATCTGGCAAGAAGGGCATATCCTCTTGCTTCATGATGCGAGAGATAACCCCTTTGTTTCCGTGACGTCCGGCCATTTTATCCCCCACGGAGATTTTCCGCTTTTGAGCGATATAAACACGAACCAATTCGTTGACCCCGGGGGCCAGTTCATCGCCGTTCTCACGGGTAAAGACTTTAACATCGACAATCTTACCGGCCTCGCCGTGAGGTACCCGGAGAGAAGTATCCCGCACTTCACGGGCTTTTTCACCGAAGATCGCTCTCAGGAGGCGCTCCTCGGCAGTCAACTCAGTTTCACCCTTCGGGGTAACCTTACCGACTAAGATATCCCCAGGACGAACCTCCGCACCGATGCGAATAATACCACGCTCATCCAGGTCTTTCAGAACGTCTTCACCGACGTTAGGAATATCCCGAGTGATTTCCTCAGGTCCTAGCTTGGTATCCCGAGCATCAGCTTCATATTCTTCTATATGAATGGAAGTATAATAATCTTCCTTAACCAGCTTCTCGCTGATCAAGATAGCATCCTCGTAGTTATAGCCTTCCCAGGTCATAAAGGCGATCAGCACATTACGGCCGAGAGCCAGTTCACCATGATCCGTGGAAGGTCCATCGGCGATGATTTGGCCAGCTTCTACCCGCTCACCCTTGAGAACGATAGGACGTTGATTAATACAGGTTCCTTGGTTGGAGCGCAGGTATTTTAACAGTTTATGCTTTTCTAAGGTTCCACCATCGTGACGAATGATGATTTCCTCGGCAGTGGCGCGCTCAATAGTACCATCCTTAGTGGCTATGACACAGACTCCGGAATCCTTAGCTGCCTTGTACTCCATACCTGTTCCCACGTAAGGAGAGTCGGTGCGCAAAAGAGGTACGGCCTGCCGCTGCATGTTGGCACCCATCAAGGCACGGTTAGCATCATCATGCTCTAAGAAGGGAATCAACGCGGTCCCGATAGAAACCATTTGCTTCGGAGATACATCCATGTAGTCAATTCGATCGGGTGGTACGAGGACGAAATCAGGACCATGACGACCATCAATCTTTTCTTCAATAAAGGTGCCATCCTCAGTTAAGGGTGAATTGGCCTGAGCCACAACAAATTTTTCTTCCTCATCAGCTGTCAAATAGTCAATCTGATCGGTGACCCGACTATTGATAACCTTGCGATAAGGTGCTTCGACAAAGCCGTATGGGTTAATCCGCCCATAGGTACTCAATGAACCAATCAAGCCGATGTTGGGACCTTCAGGGGTCTCAATCGGACACATCCGACCATAGTGGGAGAAGTGAACGTCACGAACTTCGAAGCCGGCACGTTCACGGCTCAAACCTCCAGGTCCCAAGGCACTGAGACGGCGTTTATGTGTCAATTCAGCCAATGGGTTGGTCTGATCCATAAACTGAGACAGCTGGCTACTACCAAAGAATTCTTTAATCGCAGCAACAACTGGGCGTATGTTGATAAGAACTTGAGGCGTGATGACATCCACATCTTGAATCGTCATCCGTTCCCGAACCACCCGCTCCATCCGGGATAAGCCAATACGAAACTGGTTTTGGAGTAGCTCCCCGACCGAGCGTAGTCGACGATTACCGAGATGATCGATATCATCCTTATGACCTTCTCCAGCCATCAGATTCAGCATGCGACGCAAGGAAGCGATAATATCTTCCTTAGTCAAATGATGGACCTCTTTAGGAATGTCTAGATCTAATTTCTTATTTAACTTATAGCGACCAACCTTCGCCAGGTCATATCGTTTAGCATCAAAGAATAAAGCTTCTAAGAGAGAGCGCGCACTATCCACAGTCGGAGGCTCGCCGGGGCGCAGACGCTTGTAAATCTCGACTAGCGCTTCCTCGGTAGATTCCGTATTATCCCGTTCTAGAGTAATGCGGATATGCTCGTTATCATCAAATAGCTCAGTGATCTGACCATTGGTAGCATAGCCCAAGGCCCGAATCAGGACGGTAGCCGGAAGCTTACGAGTTCTGTCCACACGTACAAAGATATTATCATTGACGTCGGTCTCAAATTCTAACCAAGCCCCGCGGTTGGGAATGACAGTGGCACCATAGAGCTTCTTACCGCTGGGATCGATACTTTCAGCATAATAAACTCCAGGAGAACGAACCAGCTGGCTAACGATAACCCGCTCAGCTCCATTAATGATGAAGGTTCCTTTAGTGGTCATCAAGGGAAAATCTCCCATGAAGACCTCTTGTTCCTTCACTTCTCCTGTCTCTTTATTAATGAGACGAACTTTAACACGCAGTGGCGCAGCATAGGTTACGTCGCGTTCCTTACACTCTTCCACCTCGTATTTAGGCTCTCCCAAGCTGTAGTCAATAAATTCTAATACGAGATTCCCCGTGAAATCTTGAATCGGAGAAATGTCTCGAAACATCTCCCTCAAACCCTCATCAAGAAACCACTGGTAAGAGTTTTGTTGAATTTCGATTAGATTTGGCATGTCGAGAACTTCTCGAATTCTGGAATAGCTCCAGCGTTCCCGCGTCCCTACCTTAACAGGATAGAACATGTACGCTTCACCCCTCAAGTGTGATGTCCTCGCCCGAGGATATAAGAAACTTACTGCTGATGGAGTAGTATGACTCCATCAGACAATATTGTGACATAAACAGCCAAAAGCAAGGCCTCATTTGCAAAACCTCGCTTCACTGTCTATGGAGATCCCTTTTGCGTGAAAGTATCAATCAAATGACAATCTCCCCATCGTCACCTTTATTTACTATCCAATGGAAGTTTGCCCATCGGAACGTTACTGTCTGGAAGTGAATGGATAAATAGGCCATTTTATGTACAGTAACAATTATTAAGGATACCAATATTATTCCTCAATGTCAAGGGGAATTCATTCATTTATTGCTATATCTTGGTCCGTGTTCCGAATTTTTTCTTTAATTATACCTTTATCTATTGACTAATTCAATATAACAGCCTGCTCCACTCACTCATCAGGCTTCCCTGGCGCGAAGATTTTTATCTAGCAACACTCTTCAGGCAATGCTTTTCGCGGCAAGAGTTTTACAAGGGCAATACACATTTACTAAAAAAAGAAGCCCTCCACAGAGGAGGACTCCTTTTTGTCTATAGCTAAATTATTTAACTTCGACAGTAGCACCAGCTTCAACAAGCTTAGCTTTGACAGCTTCAGCATCGTCTTTGCTGACTTTTTCTTTAACAGGCTTTGGAGCGCCGTCAACGAGTTCTTTAGCTTCTTTCAAGCCAAGACCAGTGATTTCACGAACAACTTTGATGACGTTGATTTTACCAGCGCCAGCATTCATGAGGATAACATCGAATTCGGTTTGCTCTTCAGCAGCAGGAGCAGCAGCAGCACCAGGAGCAGCAGCTACAGCAACAGGAGCAGCAGCACTTACACCAAATTCTTCTTCGAAAGCTTTGACGAGCTCAGCAAGCTCGAGTACAGTTAAGCCTTTTACGGCTTCGAGAATTTCAGCAGTTTTAGACATTGAAATTTTCCTCCCTAATATCACTTCAAATTATTTTTTGTTTTTGAATCATTATAGAATCCATTATTATTCAGCTACGATGCCGCTTGGGCATTGCCCGACATCCTAACCAGAACATCGTACATCAAAATTCGCACATCGAAGGTCGAACTTCGATCCTCGTACTTGAAGCCTCGCTTACGCTTGGGCTTCTTTAAGCTTACGCACTTCTTCCAAGGCATAACCCATTTTGCGGATCGGTCCTTGAAGTACATTGGCCATGCCAACGAGGGGTGCTTGCATTCCACGTAGGACTTGGGCAAGCAGAACTTCGCGAGAAGGCAGTTCAGCTAAAGCTTTCACACCTGCTTCGTCAACGACTTTTCCTTCGACTACACCTGCTTTAATAGTAAAGGTCTTAACCTTTGTAGCCTTAATGAAATCAGCTAATATTTTAGCGGGAGCTACCGGATCAGCACTGAACGCAACGGCTGTAGGTCCTTCAAGATATCCATCCAAACCTTCAATACCGACTTCATGAGCTGCACGACGCACCATGGTGTTTTTCAAGACGCGATAGTCTACTCCAGCTTCACGCAATTGAGCACGTAATTGGGTAACTTGGGCAACGGTCAAACCGCGATAATCGGCAAGAACGACTCCCGAGGAGCTTTGGAGCTTTTCCTTAATCTCAGCAACCACCAGTGCTTTTTCTTCGATATTTGGCATCTAAGTCCACCTCCTTCCGAACGATACGACTCTCACTCATTAAAAAACCTCCGCTTGACTGCAGAGGTTAAGAAGGCCCAATAATTAAAGGCTATCTCTTCAACCTCGGCAGGATATTAAGCTACTAGAGCCCCTGCTGTCTACAGTGGAAGGCTATTCAATTCTAATAGAGTATATCTCATCTATACAAACCTGTCAAGAAACTTTCCCGACATTATGTGAGATTCAGATTAAAATGCTTTGACCGGGTTAATCCGAACTCCAGGCCCCATGGTAGAGGACACTGTAGCACTGCGGACATATTGACCCTTAGCAGCAGCAGGCTTTGCTTTAAGCAAAGTCTCTGTCAGAACTTTATAGTTCTCGAAAAGTTGCTCTTCGCTAAAGGATACTTTGCCGATTGGAGCATGAATGATACCGGCTTTATCAGCACGATATTCAATCTTACCAGCTTTGATTTCTTTGACGGCTTTTTCGACATCAAAGGTTACAGTACCGGTCTTAGGGTTTGGCATAAGTCCCTTAGGACCAAGCACACGACCCAGCTTACCGACCATACCCATCATATCGGGTGTTGCCACAACGACATCAAAATCAAACCAACCTTGCTCAATTTTGGCGATCATATCTTCAGCACCAACAAAATCTGCACCAGCAGCCTCTGCTTCTTTAGCCTTTTCGCCTTTAGCGAAAACTAAGACGCTACGAGTTTTACCAGTTCCATTCGGAAGCACAATAGCTCCACGGATTTGTTGATCGGCATGACGTGTATCAATACCGAGCTTGAATGCTACTTCGACAGTTTCGTCAAACTTTGCTTTAGCAACCTTTTTAACGATAGCTATCGCTTCTGCTGGCTCATGAAGAGCAGCGCGGTCAAAAGCTTTAACTGCTTCTTGATAGTTTTTTCCTACTTTGGCCATTCTTTAACCTCCTAGTGGTTCTTCGGGACTAGCCCTCCCACGTAATAATTAACCTTCGACGATAGTGATTCCCATGCTGCGCGCAGTGCCTTCAATCATGCTCATAGCTGCTTCAACACTTGCTGCATTGAGATCCTTCATCTTGGTTTCGGCGATTTCGCGAACCTTGGTCTTGCTGACTTGAGCTACCTTTTTGCGGTTAGGCTCAGCAGAACCCGACTCAATGTTGGCTGCCTTCTTTAATAAAATAGATGCAGGGGGAGTTTTGGTAATAAAGGTAAAGGATCGGTCTTCATAAACGGTAATCTCAACCGGAATAATCAGTCCCGCTTGATCCTTTGTGCGCTCGTTGTATTCTTTGCAGAAGGCCATAATGTTGACCCCGTGCTGTCCAAGAGCCGGACCAACCGGAGGTGCCGGATTTGCTTTACCTGCGTTGATAGCTAGTTTTACCAAACCAACGACTTTCTTTGCCATAGTTACACCTCCTTAATAGGGTAATTACTACTTAGCTTAGTCGACTTTCTCGACTTGTGCAAAATCAAGTTCTACCGGTGTCTCACGTCCAAACATTGAGACGGAAACCCGGAGCTTTCCTTTATCTCCAAGGATTTCACCAACAATAGCGACAAAATCCTTAAAAGGACCTGAGGTAACACGTACGCTTTGACCTACAGAATAATCCACTCGCGTACGAATTTCTTCCACACCCATTTGACGTAAGATGGCTTGAACTTCATGATCTAATAAAGGTATTGGCTTGGCACCGGTTCCGACAAAGCCGGTCACGCCCGGAGTATTGCGCACCACATACCATGAATCGTCCGTCATATCCATTTCCACCAGAACATAGCCTGGGAAAACCTTACGCTTGGCGACTTTCTTCTTCCCATTTTTGATTTCGATCTCATCTTCCATAGGAACAAGAACGCGGAAGATTTTATCTTCCATATTCATAGACTCTACGCGTTTTTCAAGATTAGTCTTCACCTTATTCTCGTAGCCAGAGTAAGTGTGAATAACATACCAGTTCTTTGTCATATTTCGAACAGGAACCTCCAATACAAGGCCCCAAAACAACTTGCCAAAAGCATTTGGGCAACCTGTTTGAGTACCTATCCGAGAATCTTGGTCACTAAAATACTAAATCCACTGTCTACAACCCATAGCAAGACAGCTACGAAAGCAACAGCGACGAGAACCACTCCAGTATAAGTCAAAAGCTGTTTACGGTCTGGCCAGTGTACTTTCTTAAGTTCACTCCATACTCCTCTGAAGTACTCTGATGACTTCTCTTTTCCAGGAGCATTCGTTTGCTTTTTAACTGCGCCCATCCAATCACTTCCTTACAACTCTGAGTCACCAATACTGACAACGCAGCCCGGCGTACAGACATTTGGCAGATACGATAAACAAAACTTGGCGGCTGCCTTAGTTGCGTTATACTATCAATCGATGTAGAAACCTTCTTACTTGGTTTCTTTGTGAGATGTGTGGGACTTGCAAAACTTACAATACTTTTTAACTTCTAAACGATCCGGGTTGTTTTTCTTATTCTTTATAGAAGCATAATTTCGGTTTTTACATTCGGTACAAGCTAAAGTAATGCCAACACGCATTTACGAACACCTCCCTGGGCACGACTAAAAAATCCGCATTCAATCCATGCTCATAATACATTATCATATGAAAATTAGCATGTCAAGATTTTATTCCCAGATCCCTTTTCGCTGACTTTGAGCTTCTTTCTGTAGCGCCATAAAATCTTCAACATATTTCACATTGGGTGGATAGGTGGTTACCGTCGCATGTCCCTCGCGAAGAAGGACTTTGTTAACCATTTCTCCATTCAGATAAACATAAGCGAGAAGCCTATCATACTGATCCCGTTCTTCCACATCCAGTTCAATCTCTACCTCTTTACCTTCCAGTAAGCCCCGAGTAAACTCTGCTGACACTTTCCCATAGGGCACAACACGATCTGGGTTGTTAGGAACGGATTCAGGGGTATTGATACCGATAAGCCTTACCCTTTCTCTTTGCCCATCCATTCTCAGTATGATTGTATCCCCGTCAACCACCCGTTCTACAGTATAGGGCCCTCTAATCAGGGCCTCCGAAATCGTTTCCGAAAGTGTTGTTTCCGCATCTTTTTCTGGAATCCAATCAATATCTGCTATTGCCGCCAACAGTGCGAGCAAGAAAACAAATCCAACAGACATTATTTTTCTTCTTTTCATATCAACTCACCACGATCCATTGTTTCCTCTAAACAGGCTTTGAGATATGTCCGCCATCTAAAAACGGCTTCCGGAATTCTCCGAAAGCCCTTAGTCTACTTGGTTGCGGGAGCCGGATTTGAACCGACGACCTTCGGGTTATGAGCCCGACGAGCTACCGCTGCTCCATCCCGCGATGTTTATCGATATTCGTAGCATGAATATCACTCTCAAATAATGGTGGGCAGGGATGGATTCGAACCACCGTACCTTTCGGAACAGATTTACAGTCTGCCGCCTTTAACCACTCGGCCACCTACCCTAAATAGAAGCACTTACTTATTATATACTATTTGCCTTAAAAAATACACCTTTTATCTTATAAAACAAAAACCGACTCGATCAGTCGGTTGCGCGATTACCTTTAGCCATCTCGACGTTCTAAATAGCGTTCAAGTTTCCTTTTAACCCTTTGGAGCGCATTATCAATTGATTTCACGTGTCTATGTAGATCTACGGCAATTTCTTGATATGATTTTCCTTCCAGGTAAGCCATAAGAACTTTCCACTCTAAAGAACTGAGAATCTCACCCATCTTTTCTTCAATATCATCGAATTCCTCTTGGCTAATAATCAATTCCTCAGGATCGGTTATTCTCGTGCCTGATATTACATCCAGCAAGGTTCTATCCGAATCTTCGTCATAAATTGGCTTATTTAAGGACACGTAAGAATTCAAAGGAATATGCTTCTGTCTAGTTGCTGTCTTAATCGCTGTAATAATCTGGCGAGTTATACACAGCTCTGCAAAAGCCCGAAAAGAGGAGAGCTTGTCACCACGGAAATCTCGAATAGCTTTGTAGAGCCCAATCATTCCCTCTTGGATAATATCTTCACGATCTGCTCCAATAAGGAAGTATGATCTTGCTTTGGCTCTGACAAAGTTTTTGTACTTATTGATTAAGTATTCCTGTGCTAAACAATCACCGTTTTTGGCCAGCTCTACGACTTCTTCATCCACTATGACTTCAATCGTGTCGCATTCTACCAACACTTCAAGTTGGGCGTTTACAGTCAAAGCGTTCCCTCCCGTATCATGGTGATGAAGATATTGCATTTAATATCACTATTGCTCTTGTCCGCATGAACATAACCATTATACCTTGGAAAATTCAAAAGCGTCAAGGCGAAGTTTTAGATGTTCTGTCGTCTCTTGCACTCTGGAAGCTGACTTTTGGTTAATTGGACAAGGACTGACTCATTATAGGACCCAGTTTACCCTATCGGGTAGGTGCGCTAACCCATCTATCTACAGAAAGGTTTTCTTGCCAATCCTTTTCAAGAATTTAGAAATTATTAGCATCTCCCCTATGGTATAATGAATTTAACCGCAATAAGGGTGAATTGACCAAAACGATAATAACGCAAACGGAGGGATAACAGTGTTCAAGCCTTTATCGGCGCTTTGTACCCTTGCCTTTGTCTCATTCTGTTGCTCCACCCAGTGAAATTCCTAGCGAGTTTAAGTTAATCAACGAGGCTGACTTCGTTAAAGAAGACACTGTCACCTTAGCCAGATTCGAGAAAAGAATGCGCAAGGAGATGGAGAAATTACAAAAAACACCACAAACTCAAACTACAAGGGATGTTAGAACGATTTCCTTGGCACCAATGTTTAAATATATTTTAGACCCTATTTTTTTAAGCGAACAACAATCCCACAATAAATTAGGTGAATCTTCAAACTCTGACGTAATCATAGTTAGGTTCCCAGTTCATGCCTTACCTGCGCAGATCGAATCCAGCTACAATCAGCCATAAAACCCCGGGTTCAAACCCGGGGTTTTTCTCTGTCTACCCTGACCTATAATCTCTATCTTCCGCTCCGCTGACGGACAACTTCATATAATAAGATGGATCCGGCGACACTGGCATTTAAAGAATTAATCTTCCCCCTCATGGGAAGGCTTACTATTTCATCACAGGTTTCCTTGACCAGTCGGCTCAATCCCTTCCCTTCACTGCCTACAACGATCACCCTAGATCCTGTAAGATCCGAATGATAAACCTCCGTCCCACCCGCTTCGGCCCCAGAGACCCAACAACCGGCCTTTTGGAGGTCCTTCAGGGTCTGGACCAAGTTCCCTACCCGAGCGACTAAGACATGCTCTATGGCACCTGCTGAGGTCTTTGCTACGGTAGAGGTGAGGGACACGCTACGGCGCTTCGGTATAATCACACCATGGACTCCAGCTGCATCGGCAGTCCGGATGAGAGCACCTAGATTATGAGGGTCTTCCACCTCATCGAGAACAAGAATAAAAGGATCCTCTCCTTTATCTTTGGCCAGAGCCAAGATATCCTCGACTTCTGCATATTCACGGGGGGAGACATAAGCTAAAACGCCTTGATGCTTGGCTTTCTCTGTCAAGCGATCTAGGGCGACTTTGTCGACAAATTGGAAGGGAATTTGGTGTCCTCGGGCATGGCTCACCATGTCTTGGAAGCGACCGCCAGTGCCTTCTGATTGGAAGAGCAGTTTGTTGACGGGCTTGCCTGATTGGAGGAGTTCCCAGACCGCGTTACGGCCGTAAATGACTTCGTCGTTCATGAGTTGGGGTCAGTCCTTTCGTTTGCCTTTGTTTAAGGCGGCTAGGTATATGCACATTTGTAGTAATTCTCCAGGATTTTGTTTTAGCCCGTTCACTCCGTAAGCTGCGCGCACCCGTTCTAATCGCTTAATCTATCCACTACGTCTGGTCCCACGCTAAATCGCCTTCCTTGGCTCTCTAGCGTGTTGGAAACGTCCTGTTTCCAACCAGACTCCGTGGCTAGATTTTCGTGAAGAACGGTTAGCTGCTCGCTTAAAGTCGTTCTCTCCGCTAAAACAAAATCCTTGGGTTTACTCACACGGTATAGAACTTGCGACGAACAATCTTTAGAAGTTAGCCATAAGCTTTAAGGCTGCGAAGGCCGCGTAGTAACGAAAAGGTCACTCAAAACACTACAGATAGACAAAGAGCCAAAGGGGATTTTAGTACCCGGGCTGCCAAGGAACTTGTCCTTCAGAGACAACCCAAGGATTTTGATTTACAAGAGTGAGCGACTTCTAAGCGAGCGGAAACAAAACTTCGCGAAAAGCATGCAGCGGAGACATGTTGGAAACAGGACGTTTCCAACCGGCTAGAGAGTCAGGAGACGATTTAGCCGGGAACATGTCGTAGCGGTAGGCTTGAGTGATTAGTTTTGTCCACGCAGCTTACTCAGCGAACGGTGTAAAACAAAATCCTGGAGACACTCAAGAAGCAAGCTTACCGCTTCAGCACCTTAATCCGCCCACAACTCATAGCCCCTTCGTGACAAACCCCTTGAGTAACGCAGGTGGGTCCAGCTTGCCCAAAGACATTGGGAGCAACTTCCCGAACGAGCTCGAGCATTCTTTCGGCGAGGATGCGAATCTCCCATTGGGCGCGCATGCAGGTTCTATGTTCGAAGAAGTTCATTAAGGAGCGGGCGTTAAAGGTTGCCATTAAAGAGGTGGTGCAGGCGTTGGGCAGGATATAGCGAGCATCTTCTGCCGGAGCTGCCTCCAGTAAGGCCTGGTATTCTTCTTGGAGAGTGTTCATGATTCTTTCAAAACGCTCTAAGGCTTGGGGATTTTTGCGGATGCTTGGGGGGGTGACAAATTCAAAGCCACTTTCTTTAACATACCTCTGGGAGCGTTGTGAATAGCTAGCAATCCGGTGGCGAACCAATTGATGAGACAAAGCCCGGGATACACCATCGATGGAGAACTGAAAGCTAATGTGTTCAAAGGGCGAAAGATGGCCCATGGAGCGTAATTTTTGGACAAAATCGGCCACCTTTTCATCATCCAATCGTTCCAGCAACTCGGGTACAGGATCAGGGGAATAACATAAACGAGCAGCCGCTGCAATGACCTTCTCTGGGTCCGGCGTGTATTGAATCAGTTCAACGTTCAATTCTCTTTCCTCCTATTCCGTACCAATCTAACAATCCATCTCATTCTGCTCATGACTTTGGACTAGTTCATCGCTTGTAGCATCGTCTTCTTTGAGGATATTAGCTTTTGACTTTTCCCCATCGCCTTCCAGAATGAGCTCGTCCACCTGTTCAAAAGCCCAAAGCATTCGTTCTGTTTTGTCTGTGAGCTGCCAGTAGCCTACTAGGGCTTCAAAGGCAGTGGCATGGCGGTAGGTCACCACATCTGTGCTTTTCGGATGACCTCCTTTAGCATTTCTCCCGCGATGGACTATGGATGTTTCCTGCTCGTCCAAATCAGGAAGTATCTGATGAAGGAGCTTAGCTTGCGTTGCTGCACGAACATATTTTGTAGCATAGCGATGGAGATCATTTACCTTTTCATAACCACAGTCGAGGAGATGAGTCCTAACCCAAAGTTCGTAGACAGCATCCCCCAGATAAGCCAGGGTAAGGGCATTCATTTCCTGCCAGGATCTTGGCATGGGCTCGGGCAGAACGCCCTCCCCTCCTTTCCATACTCACTAGCGATTTTTCTAGATTTTTCTTCAATTATATATCTATCCACTTCTAACAATCAGGATACTTATCCATATTACTTGATTGTCCAGCGGGCGCCTTGGGGCGTATCTTCAAGTACAATCCCTAAATCTTTCAGGCGATCTCGGATGAGGTCGGACATCTCCCAGTCTTTCTTCTTTCGTGCGATAGCCCGTACCTCTAAGAGCAGATCCATGACCTGATCCAACTTTTCATTTCCAGCTTCCGCATTGTTGGCAGGATGAGCTAGGTCAATGCCCAGAACATCTGCTAGTTCCCAAAGAGCAGTTCGAGCTTTTTGGAGGCCGACCGAGTTGTATGGATAAGCTTGAACATGGGCGTTAATGACTTTGCCAAGCTCAAAAAGACTCGCATAAGCTAAAGCGGAATTAAAGTCGTCGTCCATAGCACTCTCAAACTCGCGCTGAGCTTCTTCTGCCGCAACAATTAGCTTCTGATCCTCCGCATTATCGACGGGTTTTTCAACCTGGCGTCCGAGAGCTTCATCAGCTAAGCGGATGCTGGTTTGTAGGCGCTCCAGACCTTTTTGAGCCATGCGCAGGTTCTCATCATCAAAGTCTAGCGGACTACGATAATGGGTTCCCAAAAGATAGAAACGGATAACTTCACCAGGGAAATGCTCAAGGATTTCTCGGACGGTGAAGAAATTTCCTAAGGATTTGGACATTTTCTGCTGATTGACAGTTAAGAAGGCATTATGCATCCAGTAGCGAGCGAAAGTCTCACCATGAAGATAGCCTTCCGATTGTGCGATTTCATTCTCATGATGAGGAAACACCAGATCCCCGCCACCACCATGGATATCAAAGCCCGCTCCCAGATATTTGAGGGACATAGCGGTGCACTCAATATGCCAGCCCGGACGGCCTTTTCCCCAAGGGCTTTCCCAATAGGGCTCCCCGGGTTTCGCACTCTTCCACAGGGCAAAATCCATCGGATTATGCTTGCGCTCTTCTACTTCCACCCGAGCTCCCGCTTGCATATCCTCAAGGGTGCGACCGGAGAGCTTTCCATAAGTAGGAAGCTTATCGACAGCGAAATAAACATCGCCCTCCACAGCATAGGCTAAGCCGGATTCCTCCAGACCCTTGATGATTTCTATCATCTCCGGTATATGATCCGTCGCCTTAGGATGAATGGATGCGGTCATTAAATTCAGAGCCTTCGCATCCTTAAAGTATTCTTCAATATATTTTTCAGCCAACTTTAGAGGGTCCATACCCTCTTCGTTACCACGGTTAATAATTTTATCATCAATATCCGTAAAGTTCTGGACAAAAGTGACATCATAGCCCTTATAAAGCAGATAACGACGAATCATATCAAAGACAACGAGCATTCGTCCATTTCCGACATGAAAGTAGTTGTATACCGTTGGGCCACAGGTGTACATGGCCACCTTGCCTTCTTCCCGGGGTATAAACTCTTCTTTCTGGTGGCTCATTGTATTAAATAGTCTCAGCGACATGAACTCAACTCTCCTTTTCCGCTAATTTTTTCTCCAACATCTCCACACGTCGTAGTAAATAGAGAAGGGTTTCTTGATCGGGATCCGGCATCTCTTCGACCCGAATCTCTTTGTTGCAGATGTTTTTCGTGCGCAATTGCAGTTCTTTCATGGGAACCCCATGCTGGACGACGACCTTCCCTGGCACACCAACTACTGTCGTGTTACCGGGTACGGGCTTTGTGACCACCGAACCGGCACCGATTTTAACATTATCACCAATTTTGACGGATCCTAATATTTTTGCTCCAGATCCTATAAAGACATTATTCCCAATGGTGGGGTGTCTTTTGCCCTTTTCTTTACCCGTTCCACCTAGAGTTACCCCTTGGTAGATAGTCACATTATCCCCGACCTCTGCCGTCTCGCCAATGACCACACCCATACCGTGATCGATGAAAAGTCCTTGTCCGATTTTGGCACCGGGATGTATTTCAATCCCAGTGAATAATCGCGACGTTTGAGAAATTAAACGCGGCAACAAGACCATTTTCTTTTTGTATAAATAATGGGCAAGTCGGTGGGCGATCAAGGCATGTAGGCCGGGATAGCAAAAAATAATCTCCACGATGCTTTTAGCCGCCGGATCTCGTTCTTTTATCACTTGGATATCCCGCTTCACTTGGCGAAACACTACTCATCACCTTCAATCAAAAAACTCTAACTCTTTGATACGTACAAAAAAGAAACCCTTCGTCCAGAGACGAAAGGTTTCCGCGGTTCCACTCTGATTGAACAGTTTCCCGTTCCACTCATGGCCTTAACGCAGCCTTACGGAGAATGGCCCCATCCATTCATCTGACGCTCCGGAATGCACTTCAAAAGATCCTTTGGGATGGTTTCCACCTTCTCCATCCTCTCTTGAGCAAAGAAATCTTCTTACTCTTTTCCATCATCACGCTATCTACATATGATCATTGCCCAAAATGCAAGTTCGCTGTTTTCGTAATTAATATATGTTGCATTATATGCAATGAGGTTCCTGTTGTAAGTATAGAGAATCCAAAGAATGGTGTCAATATCCCAATAGTTTCTTCGATCCTTCTAACCGGCTCATTACGTTGTCCAGCCCCAAGAGGGGTACGATATCGTAGAGCTCGGGGCCGTGCATTTGCCCGGTCAAAGCAATTCGAATCGGCATAAAGACTTGCTTCCCACCCAGCTTCAGCTCTTTAGTCACCTGTTTGAACAAAGGCTTGACCGTATCCACCGTGATTTCGTCCAAGCTCTTTAGTTTTTCAACAAAAAGGTCTAGGACAGCGGTCACTTGTTCGCCTTGAAGAATTTCTAAGGCTTCACCTTCCGGAGCAGGAGCCTCACCGCCTCGAACATAGTGGATATAATCCTTGACTTGAGCCAGATAATCCAGATGATTAATGATGGCTTGAATATAGCGAGTCGCCCAAGCTCGGTCCGCTGTGGAGACGTTTTCTTGAGGGATGACTCCCACTTCTTGTAGATACGGTAGGGCGAGATCCGTTAAGCGCTCTGGATCAGCCTTTTTAATGTAATGAGCGTTAATATAATTTAATTTATTGAGATCAAAGACAGCCGGGCTCTTGGAGACTCGATTTAGGGAGAAGGCTTGAATCATTTCTTCAAGGGTAAAGAACTCTTCCTCTCCAGCAGGAGACCATCCCATTAAAGCAATAAAGTTCGCGACCGCTTCCGGTAAGTATCCTTTTCTCTGATAGTCAATAACAGCTGTATCCCCATCCCGCTTGCTCATTTTTCTCCCTTCCGTGTTGAGGATCAAGGAGACATGAGCGAATTCCGGTGGGGTAATCCCTAAGGCCTGGTAGATCAAAATTTGACGAGGAGTATTGGAAAGATGCTCTTCACCGCGAATGACATGGGTCACATTCATGGTCGTATCGTCAATGACCACCGCAAAATTATAGGTTGGAATGCCATCGGATTTAACAATAACATAATCCCCGATTCCGTCACTTTCGAAAATGACCTCGCCCCGGACCCGATCGTTGATAACGATCTGTTGTCCTTCAGGCACCCGGAAACGAACCACCGGCTTACGGCCTGCTACTTCGTGTTTCTGACGATCTTCCTCTGTAAGGTGCCGGCATTTCCCTAGATATCGAGGGGTATCCCCCTTAGCAATCAATTCCTGACGCTCTTGCTCCAGCTCTTCTTCCGAACAATAGCAATAATAGGCATCGCCATTGGCTATGAGCTTATCTGTGTATTCTTGATAAAGGGCGAGACGCTCGGTTTGGCGATAAGGTCCATTATCGCCGCCCACTTCGAGCCCTTCATTCCATTGGATATTTAACCAGCGTAAGGCTTCGAGAATATTATGCTCCGATTCACGACTGGAACGCTCCAGGTCTGTATCTTCACTGCGCACGATAAATACCCCGTTTTCCTTACGGGACAACAAATAGTTGAAAAGCGCGGAACGTGCACCGCCGATATGTAAGGGCCCCGTTGGGCTGGGAGCAAAACGAACTTTAAGCATAGGTATTCTTCCTCCTTAGTAATCTGTCGAGTCTCCAGGATTTTGCTTTACATCATTCGCTAAGTAAGCTGTGCGGTACCAAACTAATCGCTCAAGCTCTCCGCTCCGTCGGGGCTCCGGCTAAATCGTCTCCTGACTCTCTAGCCGGTTGGAAACGTCCTGTTTCCAACCCGACTCTGCTGCGTGCTTTTCACGAAGTTTGGTATCCTGCTCGCTTAAAAGTCGCTCACTATTGTAAATCAAAATCCTTGGGTTGTTTATCGGCTTTATAAGCTTGAAATATTAGCATAACTTGTATAATCCTGAGGCGCCTACCCAAGGGTTTGCTTCTACAGAAGGGAACGCCTTCTAAGCGAGCAGCTAGCCGTTCTTCGCGAAAAGTTCTCAACGGAGAAAGGTTGGAAACAGGACGTTTCCAACCAGCTATGAGGCATGGAGCCGATTTAGCCGGGGACCTTTCGGAGTTGAAAGCTTGAGCGTTAGAACGGATGCGCGCAGCTTACTGAGTGACCGGTGTAAAGCAAAACCCTGGAGACAGCACTTTCTTAGACATTCTTAATCAGAAGCACTATCGCCTGCGAACTGATTCCTTCTTCTCGGCCTTCGAAGCCCAAACGTTCTGTGGTAGTTGCTTTTACTGAGACATTTTCAACCTCGGTACGTAGAGCACGGGCTAGATTCTCGCGCATTTGTGCTATATGGGGAGCGAGCTTAGGGCGTTGGGCCGCGATGATGCAGTCGATATTGCCGATTTTATAGCCGCGTTCCAACAATAGTCCCATGACGAGTTCGAGCAGCTTCATACTGGAGATCCCCCGATATTGCTCGTCGGTATCTGGGAAGTGTTTCCCCAGATCTCCTAAAGCCAAGGCTCCAAGAAGTGCGTCCATGATGGCATGAGTGAGGACATCTGCATCAGAATGACCCAGCAACCCCTTTTCATGGGGAATCTCGATTCCACCCAATATCAGCGGACGACCTTCCACCAGCGCATGAACATCGTAACCAATCCCTACTCTAAGCATTCATCAGACTCCTTAACCTCTTAAAATTGATTTAATCTAATTATCAATTCCTAAATGATGGTGACCCAGATAAAAATCTTTCATTCAACAGCGGTGCACCACGTTATTTACTTTCGCGTTTGGCTAGGATGCTTTCTGCTAAGTCCAAATCCTCCGGGGTCGTGATCTTGATATTCTCTAACGATCCCATAAGGGTTTGGACGGGGTGACCCTGCCATTCTACTAAAGCAGCATCATCCGTTGCCAGATATCCTGACTCGACGGCTCTTTGATGGGCCTCTTCGAGAAGATGCCGATCAAAAACTTGTGGGGTCTGGACAGCTCTGAGGGTGTCCCGAGGAGGAGTTTCGAGGACCTTGCCTTGGGAATCCACCTTCTTAATCGTATCCTTGACCGGGATCGCCATAATCGCTGCCCTAAATTCTTCCGCCTCTGTAAAAAAACGGTTTAATTCTTGACAAGTCAAAAGGGGGCGTGCCCCATCATGGACCGCCACCCTTTGGATTAACGGGCTGAGAGCCTTTAGCCCCGCAAATACTGATTCTTGACGTTCTTTACCGCCGACGACAATGGAAGAAACCTTTTGCAATCCCTCGGACTCAACCAACTCACCGATACTTTGCCGATCCTCTCGGGAGGCGACAATAACTATCTCGCTGATTAGCTCAGATTGTTCAAAGAGAGCTAGAGTGTGTGCGAGAAGCGGTCGCCCCCGCAAAGGAATGAATTGTTTATTGATCGACACTCCCATGCGTTTTCCTTGACCTGCAGCAGGTATCACAACACCCAGCTTAACCAAGGGCATCCACCTCATTCGTCGCTGACAGGCCAATCGACTTTTTTTCATGGAGGGCTTTCGGTTTAGCGAAAATCATGCGCCCTGCGGCAGTCTGCAAAACACTGGTAACTAACACAGTTATGGTTTGCCCCATATATCTGCGACCAGTATCCACCACGATCATCGTGCCATCATCCAAGTAGGCTACCCCTTGTCCGGGTTCCTTACCCTCTTTCATCACTTGAACTTCCATCTCTTCCCCAGGTAGTACGATGGGTTTGACCGCATTAGCCAGTTCATTGATATTAAGGACTTTTACCCCCTGCAACTCTGCCACCTTATTGAGGTTATAGTCATTGGTGAGAATCGGTGCATCAAGATTTTGTCCCAAGCGAACCAATTTGCTATCCACTTCCGCGATATCCTCAAAGTCCACTTCCATGATTTCCACATTATTGGCTAACTTCTCTTTGGAAATCTGGTTTAAGATGTCCAACCCTCGGCGACCACGATTGCGTTTTAAGAGATCAGATGAGTCTGCAATATGCTGGAGCTCCTCAAGAACAAAACCTGGGATTAGCAACGTCCCCTCAAGAAAACCGGTCTGAACGATGTCCGCGATGCGTCCATCGATAATCACACTAGTGTCCAGAATTTTATAATTGAGCATAGCAGCGTCCGAACCTTGTCTTGACTGCCCATCCTTGCCTTTGCTCTTATCTGCTTTGTCCCCCCGAAGTTTCGGAAAGAAAGTAAAATAGCTAAATATCTCTTCTTTCCGTTTAACTCCAATAATCAAGCCTAAGTAACCCAAGGAAGCACTTAAAATTATGGATAACACACTCCCGATAATGGGGATGCCATTTAAGGCATTGCTTAATAAACTAGCAATTATAAGTCCGATTATAATACCAAGCGCACCACCGATTAATTCATGGGTAGGAACTTTGTTCATGCGAGCATCGAGCCATGCCATCATTTTTAAGAACCCTCGTATACCTGGTGGGGCAATTAGGAAGCCGATACTAGAGAAAATTACCACCATGGCCACAAATGACCATATGGGAGAAATCGGCCATCCCAATGACTGTAATACATTAAGACTCAATAGGAAAGCATTAAGGTAAAAACCTAACGCTCCAGCTAAAACCGTGATGATACCGCGTACAATTTTGCGAATCATCATTTCACCTCCTTTATCATTATTTTGGCTGAAATCTTTTACCATTATACTAGCATTTACCATATATTTTCAATTCTAAAATTTAGGCAAGAAGCCCCTTTATTCGCTGTGTCATTTCATCAGCTTTCACACCCTCGGCCAAAACCAATTCACTGACCAAGATTTGACAGGCATTATCATACATTTTTTTCTCCCCTGTTGAGAGACCTTTTTCATGATCTCTTTGTGAGAGACTGCGCACCACCTCCGCTATTGAAAAAATATCGCCGCTTTTGATTCGATCCATATTGGCTCGATAGCGTCTATTCCACGCTAAGACAGGAAGCGTACTTTCATTTTCGAGAATCTTAAGCACCTCAGGTACTTCATCAGATGAAATCACTTCCCGAATGCCTAGCTGGTTTACATTATTTAAAGGAATAAAAACCTTCATATTCCCTATCGGAATATTCATGACGTAATAGCGATGGGACTCTCCAAGAACCTCTCTCTCTTCGATGGCTTCGATCACTCCTGCTCCATGCATTGGGTAAACTACTCTATCTCCGATACAAAACATTGAGATCCCCCCTTACGCTCATTATAGCAATAATCGAATAAGGGGTCAAAAATTTTTTAATTATATCATAGACAACCTGCTCTGTCAATTTCTTGTTTTCCCTGGCAGGATTGTAGAAAATTGACAACTCCACCAACCGCTCGTTATAATTAAGGTGTCAGAA
Source organism: Desulfitobacterium sp. THU1 (assembly GCF_038181555.1). Taxonomy (NCBI): domain Bacteria; kingdom Bacillati; phylum Bacillota; class Clostridia; order Eubacteriales; family Desulfitobacteriaceae; genus Desulfitobacterium; species Desulfitobacterium sp. THU1. The sequence goes on from NZ_JBBWUA010000009.1 coordinate 59,367, forward strand.
AGGAGTGAGGAAATAACTTATGGATAATCTCACAGATCGCTATCAAACTCTCGTTCAATCCCTCCTGATTCGTCACCAAAGCATCTTAGATATCATCACCAAGGGACAGGAAGCCTCCTCTCGAGTCAATCGAGCTGTGGTGAAGAGTGTGACCGATTGCGGCTGCTTAGGTATTGATGCCCATAAGAAACCGATCCCGGAAGAGGCGAGCATGCAAGACTTGAAGAACTTGCTGGACAGCCAACTCGATGGAAAGCTTTGCGAAAACTGCCAAGACATCATTGAAGCAGAACTTGGGGAACAATTCTTTTACATAGCTGCTTTAGCCAACACCTTGGATATATCCCTAAGCGAGGTCCTTGCCAAGCAGGAAAAGAAACTCTCCACCCTGACCATCTTTAACCTTACTTAGTTCCACTCAATTCTGACGTATCCTCCCGCACCCATTCGTTAAGGACTAATATGAATTTTGAGCCGTATCTTTTTGAAGATACGGTATTTGTTTTTTAGGCCATAAACATGACCTCTAGGACTCAAACATGACTTGAACTGCTTCTTCGACGGTCTTTACTGGAACAATCGCAAAATTATGAGTAGATTTTACAGCGGCGATATTGATTTGCGGGAGAATGCAGCCTTCAAAGCCTAATTTCATAGCTTCTTTCACCCGGTTTTCAATCTGAGCAATCCCTCGCACTTCACCTGTCAGTCCCACTTCACCAATGAGAGCATAGCGCTTCAGGGGACGATCTCGCATACTGGAGGCAATAGCTGCAATACAAGCTAAATCAACCCCCGGATCATCAATGCGTATTCCGCCGGCGATATTGATGAACACATCCTGAGCTCCCAAATGAAAACCCACCTTTTTATCAAGCACAGCCAAAAGCATCAAGACCCGGTTATAATCAATCCCCGTGGCTGTTCGACGAGGTGGCCCGTAGGTCGTCGGGGTGACCAAGGCTTGAATTTCTACCAACAGAGGCCGAGAGCCTTCCATGACTACTGCCACAGAGGATCCCGGTGCCGTGGAAGAATTCTCTCCCAAAAAGGCTCGAGAGGGGTTGGGTACCTCAAGCAAGCCGTCTTCGTGCATCTCAAATACCCCAATCTCATTGGTAGAACCGAAACGATTTTTCACAGCCCTCAACAAACGATACACATGATGGCGATCCCCTTCAAAATAGAGGACCGTGTCCACAATATGCTCTAAGACCCGAGGTCCGGCAATGGCTCCTTCTTTTGTCACATGGCCCACTAAGAAGATCGGAATCTCTTCTTCTTTGGCTATGCGCATGAGGAAAGCAGCCCCTTCGCGAACCTGACTCACACTCCCCGCTGCTGCCTGCAGTTCTTCCAAGACCATGGTTTGGATAGAATCAATAATCAAGAGTCCCGGCTTCATGGCTAGGGCAACATCTTTGATAACCTCTAGCCGAGTCTCCGTCAGAATATGCAAGTGAGATTCAGTAATTCCTAGACGCTCCGCTCTCAGCTTGATCTGCTTTTCGGATTCTTCTCCGGAAATATAGAGTACGTCCATTTTTTTTGCTAACAATCCAGCGGTTTGCAGGAGCAGGGTAGACTTGCCAATTCCCGGCTCCCCACCCAAAAGTACAAAGGAGCCCGGCACAATGCCCCCGCCCAAGACTCTATTCAGCTCTTGGCAACCAGAGCTTACTCTTTCTTCTTCCTGAAGCATAATCTCGGTCAAGGGCGTCGCCCTTACCCCTGTAGAGGTGCGCTTAGCGGTAGAACGTTCTAAGATCTCTTCCACTAAAGTATTCCATTCCCCACAACCCGGGCATTTTCCTAACCAACGAGCACTTTCTTGCCCGCAGGCTTGACAAAAAAACCGCGTTTTTATCTTCGCCAAATAGGTATCCGCCTTTCTCTACCATCGATCATCTCAACTTTACCCTTATAAGAAAATACGTTTGGTCATTCAATTTTTAAGTCCAAGTACCTATTTTAACTAATTGTTCGATAATTCGTTAGCTCGATATTTCGTTTGCAGAAAGTTCTAGGCTAACCCTGAGGTTAGCCTAGAATAGGTATATCCTTTATTTTACCATAAATCTTATACAGTACCAAAACTTAAAGCACTAAAATTTAAACTGACAAGAAATCCATAGAAATTATTTTTCAGAAGTCACAGCTTTCTTGCTTTTGCGAGCCTTTACTGCGGAGAATTTCATTTTATCCTCTTCAGCAGTGACCTTGATCTTGTCCCCGGGTTTAAACTCCCCAAGGAGGATTTTTTCGGATAGACTGTCTTCGATCAAGCGTTGAATAGCTCGGCGGAGAGGGCGGGCACCATAGGTTGGGTCATTACCCTCCTTAGCGATAAGCTCCAGAGCACTCTTCTCCACTTGTAGATCATAGTCTTGTTCCTTCAGACGGGTGTTGACTTGTTTCATCAGAATCTCAGTAATCTTCAATAAGCCTTCAGTTTGCAGGGAGTGGAAGACCACAGTCTCATCAACCCGGTTAAGGAATTCCGGACGGAAGGTCTTTTTCAGCTCCTCCATGACGCGCGCGCTCATATTCTTATATTCTGTATTTTCATCGCGGCGGTTAGCAAAGCCCAAAGCTTCCTTCTTCATCATGGAAGCGCCCACATTGGAGGTCATAATAATTACTGCGTTGCGGAAATCTACGGTTCTGCCCTTGGTATCGGTAAGACGCCCATCCTCTAAGACTTGCAGCAAGATATTGAAGACCTCAGGGTGAGCTTTTTCAATTTCATCCAACAAAATGACACTGTAGGGTTTACGGCGGATTGCTTCCGTGAGTTGACCCCCTTCATCATGGCCAATATAGCCGGGAGGCGCTCCCACTAAGCGGGATACTGCATGCTTTTCCATATACTCGGACATATCGATACGTACTAGATCATCGTCCTCACCGAATAATGCTTCAGCTAAAGCACGAGCGAGCTCGGTCTTCCCTACCCCAGTAGGTCCAAGGAAGATAAAGGAACCTACGGGACGTTTGGGGTCTTTCAACCCTGCCCTGGCCCGGCGTACAGCACGGGATACGGCCTTTACAGCATCCTCTTGTCCGACCACCCGTTGATGAAGGGTCTCTTCAAGGCGGAGGAGTCGTTCGCTTTCTTCTTGAGCCAGCTTCTTCACAGGGATTCCTGTCCAGCTCGCCACGATCTGAGCGATGTCATCGGCGGTTACTTGACTTTCGTTAACATCCCGCTTGCTCTCCCAAGAGTTACGCAATTGGGCAAGCTCTTCCCGAAGTTGGTGTTCTTCATCACGGAATTTAGCAGCCTTTTCAAACTCCTGGCTGGAGACAGCGGCTTCCTTTTCACTCTTGAGAGCATCAATCTTTTCTTCTAACGATTGCAGATCCGGAGGAGCAGTAAAGGCTGTCAAGCGAACCCGAGAAGCCGCTTCGTCCATCAAGTCGATGGCTTTATCCGGCAGGAAGCGGTCGGAAATATAGCGATCAGACATCTTCACCGCAGCTTCAATCGCTTCATCGGTAATCTTCGTCCGGTGATGGGCTTCATAGCGATCCCGTAAACCATAGAGAATCTGAATAGCCTGCTCGACAGTAGGTTCGCCCACCTTAATGGGTTGGAACCGCCGCTCAAGGGCCGGATCCTTTTCTATATATTTACGGTATTCATCTAAGGTGGTAGCCCCAATGCATTGCAGTTCGCCACGAGCTAAAGCCGGTTTTAAAATATTAGCAGCATCGATAGCCCCTTCCGCTGCTCCGGCACCGATCAGGGTATGAAGCTCATCGATAAAGACGATAATCTTGCCATCGATTCGTATTTCTTCCATAACCTTTTTGAGGCGTTCTTCAAATTCTCCACGATACTTACTACCGGCGACCACAGCAGAAAGATCCAAGGTGACCACCCGTTTGCCCGCTAAGGTCTCAGGTACTTTATTCGCAATTATCCGTTGAGCCAAGCCTTCCGCAATTGCAGTTTTTCCCACACCCGGTTCACCGATCAGAACTGGATTGTTTTTGGTCCGGCGGCTGAGCACTTGTACTACCCGCTCAATCTCATCATCCCGGCCCACTACCGGATCCAGCTTGCCATCCCGAGCCTGCTGAGTTAGATCGCGACCGAATTCGTTCAAAGCCGGGGTGTTTGAGGGTCCGGCATTTTTGGCACTTCCATTGCTCGGGGCACCGTTAGGCATTGGGGTATCATCAGGCTGCCCACCCAGCAACTGGACCACTTGCTTCCAGATTCTCTCCGGGCTTACCCCGAGATTGCGCAAGACTCGCGCGGCGACCCCTTCCCCCTCCATAAGGAGACCGAGGAGGAGATGCTCTGTACCTACATAACTCACCCCATGACGGCGAGCTTCTTCGCTAGCTAATTCTAAAATCCGTTTGACCCGGGGAGTGAGACTAACCTCGCCTTCATATGGCTCGCCAATACCGGTTAAATTTCCGATTTGCTCCCGGATCTTTTCCGGGGTTACCCCTATTCCTAAAAGTGACTTAGCCGCAATTCCTTCACCTTCATCGACTAAGCCGAGTAGAAGGTGCTCTGTCCCAATGACGTTAGAACCCATGCGTTGGGCCTCTTCTGCAGCAAACTGCAGAGCTTTCAATGCCTTTTCCGTAAATTTCTCATTCATTATGGTTTCCACCTTCCATATTGGTCTCTTTAACTTCACTCATGGCCATTCGCACAAAGTTGGCCCGCTGCTCATCCCGTTGCTCAGGAGTGAGTTCTTTTTCTAAAATGTATTGCAAGGAAGCAGGCAGGGTCTCCACTAGCAAGGTGCTAAAGCTACGCTGGTGAGGAGGAAGTATACCCATGTCTATCCCCAGACGATCTAGGGATAAGCTTTGCAGTGCATCCTCCGATTTGAGTAGCCTAGCATTTTCTAGTGTACCCCTTGCCCTCCAGACCTTATCTTCCAGAGTAACTCGGGCCTCTCTAGCCAAGCTCTCCCGAGCATGAATTTCTTGCTCAACTATCTGAAGAGTCACCGCCTCCAGATGGGTCAGTGTATCCTCTTCGCTCTTGCCTAGGGTAATCTGATTAGATACCTGATAGATATGCCCAAAGGCTTGTGAGCCTTCTCCGTAGAGTCCCCGTACCGCCAAACCCAGTTGATTAAGGGCTCCCAGTAGCTGCTGAACCCGATGGGTCATGACAAGTGCCGGGATATGGACCATCACCGAGGCCCGCATGCCTGTTCCGACATTTGTGGGGCAAGCGGTCAGATAACCTTCGTTTTCTCGATAAGCCAGATCCAAGCGATGTTCTAACTCATCGTCTAAGGTATTCGCCAAGTGAAAGGCCTCTTTTAATTGATTTCCCGGGAGTAGGACCTGAATTCTGATATGATCCTCTTCATTCACCATCACCGATGCCCGATGATCAGGATTTATGGCTACCCCCCGAGCTCCTCTTGCACTCACAAGGGCCGGACTGATCAAATGTTTTTCGATAAGGACATATTGCTCAATCGCGGTCAAATCCTTAATCGAGTAATAGGTGAGCTTCTGACCATCAATCGCTAGCTCTTCTAGTTGCTGAGAAACCTTCTTCTCAACCTCTTGGGAGGCTTCCTCGGTAAGTCCTAAAGGAAAAGGAACTCCTTCTAGATTACGGGCTAGACGAATTCGGCTGCTCAAAACCACCGGCATATCCGGCCTTTCCTTCATCCATTCACTGTGTTTTAGCAAGTGTTCTTTTCTCTCCATCGTCTCACTCCCCCAGCTTCTGCTCGAGTTTACGAATCTGATCGCGAACCGTTGCCGCTGCTTCAAATTCTTCATTGCGAATGAGTTGCTGAAGCTTTTCTTTAAGCTTTTTGACCTCCATCTTCTCTCGGAGGGACGCTCCTTTGCGGGCGGGAATCTTACCAACATGGTAGCCGCCCCCGTGGATCTTCCGCAGGATGGGCTCCAGCTCCGCTTGGAATTTATCATAACAGCCACTGCAACCTAGCTTACCGGCTTGGGTGATTTCAGAAAGCCGACGTCCACATTGCGGGCAGGCTTCTTCCTGCAAGGCTTTAGAGTTAGTCGTCACACTAAAAAGCGACTGCAAAAAATCCGGAATGATTCCCGGGTTGAAGACGAAGCTTACTTCCGGGGCGTTTTTAGCGCATTGATCACATATAAAAAGCTTGACCATCTCTCCATTGTCTATTTTGGTGATTTGGACATTAGCCTCTCTTTGCTGACAATGTTGACATAGCATGTGGTTCCCTCCTGTTCTCAGTGCAAATCCTCACGGCCTAGGGTTAACAGGATCCGCTTCATGATATGAGCTCGTAGGCTATTGGTTTTGATATTCTCCAGTCCTAAGGTGTCTCGGTGGAGAATCGTCTTGATAATTTCCTCTTCCCGTCGCGTGACAAGTTCATCTTCATAGAGACGCTGCAATAGATCATTCGCGCGATTCTCCGTTAACTGATTGCCAATTAACTGTTTCATGATGTTTTGGAATTCCCCATCATCACTAAAGCTCAAACGAACAATCCTGAGATAGCCACCACCACCCCGACGACTCTCCACTAAATAACCTCGATCTATAGAAAAGCGAGTTTCCAGCACATAATTAATTTGAGATGGAGCGCAGGAAAATTCCTCCGCAAGAATACCTCGCTGGAGGGTGATAAAGCCCTCTGTTGATTGTTCTATGATTCGCTTCAAATGCATCTCAATACGGTCCGCAAGATTTCCCATATACGACACTCCCTTGATCATGACATTCTTTGACCTTATGACCTTCTCTGACCTTTAATAGTATTCTACCCCAAAATGTTCTTTTTGCAAAGACTCTAAAGAACTTTTTAAAGATTTTCTTCCCCGAGTCCCTAGCCTATCTTTTGCAAAATCCATACATCCTCATTCGTCATACTAAAAATACAGTAAAATAAAAAACTTCGTCTTTGCCTATTAGGCAAAGACGAAGTATGCCCACGTCCCTAAGGTAATACACCCCATCACCGATAATAAGATATACACTTTTGCACCTGACCAAAAAAGCGGCGGATCACCCTCGTTATCCAGATCATTCTTGTCTGGCTCAGGATCATTTTGAGTAGTAAACTTACTTCTAACCCGAGGTTCATGACTAAGAGAGACGGATGCGTCCTTTGGGACTGCCGGATCAATGGTGCTTCGTAAAGGGCCTTCCGATCGAGCGGAAAGATCCTCCCAATGAATCGTTCCTTTTAATAAGTAATCAATCTCTTCAGGTGTCAACCGAATCTCTTTTTCTTTCATAGCTATCTTACGCTCCTGTTGCTGGGTTAGTCTTGCACTTCTTGGTATTCTTTATTAAAGTAAAAAACCCTGCTCCTGGGAGCAGGGCTAAAGTCCTATTTTATGAGCAGGACCGGGCAGGGTGCCTTTTGGAGAACGCGCTGACTGACGCTACCCAGTACAGAACCTGTGATTGGTCCATAGCCGTGACTACCGATAATCACCAAATCAATCTCATCCTGCTTGATCTGATCGATGATCTTCATGACGGGATGGCCGATCTCTAAAACTGTACGAACAGGCACCTCTCCCGTATCAATCCCCGCGAGGGTAGCCTCCAAGGCCAATTCAGCGTTTTTCAAGATATCTTCTTGGGACATGGTAAATCCATAGGACACAGTATATCCCCAAAGGGCCTGTGGTGTATAAGTAACATGCATAAGTACGATCTCTGCTCCGAATTGTTTTGCAAGTTCAAGAGCTGTTTTATAAGCACGTACCGAAAATTCTGAGGCATCGGTTGGGACGAGTATTTTTTTGTACATAGATAATCCTCCCTTCTATTGAAAGACTCCTGTTCAGGGAATTCTTTCTTGTCTTAATTTTAAGTAGTTATTTTTCAAAAAGCAACTTATAATAGTAATTTGAAACGCTACATTTAAAAGATATCTGAAATTAATATGATTAAAACGTTTAAAACACAGAAAGAAGTGGAGAACTTGCAGTTCGCTTTAAAAACATCACGCTATGGCTGGAGCAGTTGGAGCATCTTAGTCATAGCCTTTATTACTGTCTTTTTTCATCGACTATCGGTGGGTTCAGTGGCTGATCAGCTGACCCAAGAAATCCCCATGAATGCCTTAACTCTAGGGAACTTGACTGCTATGAACTATTACGCTTATGCCCTTATGCAGATTCCCGTCGGCATTCTCGTTGACCGCATCGGTGTTCGCAAAATTAACTTCTGCGGACTCTTGATTACTGCAGCAGGAAGCATCCTTTTTGGTTTAGCTCATAATTTAGAAACTGCCTACCTCTCCCGTTTCTTAGTCGGAATCGGTTCCTCAGTCATCATCGTCTCGATCTTTAAGATTCAAGCCACTTGGTTTCCCCTCTCACGTTTCTCAGCCCTTTCAGGGCTTACCTCCTTTTTTGGGAATTTCGGCTCTTTGCTCGCTCTCTACCCACTGTCCTTTGTATCTATGGCCTTTGGCTGGCGAAATGTCTTTTATTGGATGGCGGTCGTATCCCTGGTTCTTGCCATCTTGGTCCTTTGGGGCGTACATGATGCCAAGCCCAAGCTTAGGGATCCTGACCGAGATGAGCAAAAAAAGGCCTCCCCCCAAGTAGCGACCACCACCGAGATCACCTCACAAGAGCGGATCAATCCTCCTCAGGAGAAATCCGTCCCCTTTATGAGCTTCTTAAAAGAAAGCTTACGCAGTGTGCTCAAAAACCCTCGAACCTGGCCCAATGTCCTTACCCTCTTTGCTTTTACCGGTTCCAGCACCACTTTGCTGGGGCTTTGGGGAATTCCCTTAATTACGCAAATTTACGGTCTGGATAAAGCAACGGCTGCCGGATATGTGACTTTTGCTACCTTTGGCTTTATTCTCGGAGCTCCCCTCGTCTCCCTATGGGTTCGCTTGCTGAAAGGTATTCGCCCTGCCCTCTTAGCCGGCACGGGTCTCAATCTTCTGCTATGGACCTATATCACAGTGATTGCGGCAGGACGACCGCCAGTTCAGCTCTGGCCCATATTTTTCTTTCTGTTCGGACTCCTAATTATGACCCATATTCTTGCTTTTTCTAATGTAACTGCCGTCAATTCCTTAAAATACAGTGGCATTGCAACAGCAGTTACCAATATGGCTGAATTCATCGGTAGCTCTATCGCCAGTCTTGCCATCGGATTAGTGCTAGACCATAGCGGTAACGCCGGCACTGCTTGGTGGATTATCCTGTTCATGGCTGCTTTAAGCTTTATCGCAGCTCTCTTAATAAAGGAACAGCCGATCGACTCCTAAATATAAATAAAACCTTATTCAAAGAGCACGAGCTCCTTTGAATAAGGTTTTTTACTATTGGTAATTAAAAAAAGCGAAGAGCCCCCGTCGGAGCTCCTCACTTTTTAGATGCTCTGTATCTTGTTCATATTGGCCATAGGCCAAATGGTTCTTATTAATACTCTTCCGGTAGCGGCTTGAAGTAACCTTGAGGATGTTGACAAGCTGGGCAAAGATCGGGAGCGCCTGCACCTTCATGAACATAACCACAGTTCTCGCATTTCCAGGAGAGCTTTTCTTCTTTTTTGTAGAGGGTACCGTTTTCCAAGTTCTTAGCTAAGTTTGCATAGCGATTCTCGTGATGTCCTTCTACAGAGGCAATCTTGCGAAAAGCTACTGCAATATCTTTATAACCCTCTTCGTCCGCAATATCTGCAAATTGCGAGTAAGCTTCTACTTCCTCTCCTTCTCCGGCAGCCGCGGATTTCAGGTTTGCTAAAGTATCCCGCAGGTTAAGTGGGTATTCCCCAGTAACATGGAAGGATTCCGCTTGGTCGCCGGCATATTTTTGCAAGAACTTATAGAACACCTTTGCATGTTCTTTTTCATTATCTGCTGTAGAAATGAAAATGTTTTGAATTGCTTGATGTCCTTCATTCTTAGCGGTACCAGCATAAAAGGTGTAACGATTGCGCGCTTGAGACTCTCCGACGAATGCATCCACCAAGTTTTGAAATGTCCTTGAATCTTTAAAATCCATCTAATACAAACCTCCCTAATTATTATTTTGGTAGTGTGCCATGTACTGAATAATTTCATACTGTGCAACTCTCTACTTTGTTATTTTCTTCATAACCACGGTTTTTTCCTGCCTTTGTCGATAGTTTTTAATATAATTATAATTTTCATCTATCTCAGCTTGCTGCCTTTACTTACGTCTAAAGCCCTGAACCACCCTCATTCCTCTACATTTTTCCAGAGGGATGCATTGTTATTTTCCAGTTAGAGTGGTAAGTTATTAGAGCGGCCACAATTATTATGTAAAGAGGTTATAGCCATTTATGGAGTCTCAACAGATCACTAAATTTAACATTCCGAGGCCTATACTTATCTTAATCATCGGCGGTTTTATTCATTCGGTGGGTAACTCTTTTATGTGGCCACTGAACAGCATTTTTATGCATAATATTCTTGGGCGTTCCCTGACCGAAGCTGGAACGCTTATATCTCTACAAGCCTTAGCTACTTTAGTCGGGCAATTTATCAGTGGTGTTTTAGCTGATCGCTTTGGCTCACGTCGCGTAATGATCTACGGGTTGATCGGAGCAATTATACCTCTAGTCTTGATCGGGATCTTTCCGGTCTGGGAAGTGTATGCTCCATGCATTTTGTTTTTCGGCTTCGCTATCGCCTTCATATTCGTCCCTATCAATGCCATGATTTTCACCCTTTGGCCAGAGGGCGGGCGTCGGGGTTTCAACCTACTTTACGTTTTTAACAATGCCGGAGTAGCCGTAGGAACCGCTTTAAGCGGATTCATTGCCGCCATATCTTTTAAGCTGGTTTTCCTCCTTAATGGCTTTTCCTTTTTCATCTACCTTCTCATGGTGCTCTTTCTCCTGCCTGTAGCGGATACACTTGGAAAGCCCCTAACCCGATCCAAGGAAAAGGTACCCATTTTCCATGACCGAGGTTTTCCTGTCCTGATCGCCCTTTGCGCCGGAATCTTCCTTATGTGGGGTGCTTATATTCAGATCAACACGATTCTCCCTGTGACAATGACTAACTTAGGCTATTCCTTACCCCAATACAGCATCCTTTGGACTCTGAATGGAATCATTATCGTGACCTTTCAGCCCGTCATCAGCTGGATAATCCGCCATTGGGCTCCTACCCTTTCACGACAGTTTTATTTTTCCTGCATCTTCTACGGGCTGGGTTTTCTCATGCTCCTAGGCAATCTTCCCTATCCTTCCTACTTTATCATGATGCTTATTATCACCCTTGGGGAAATGTTGGTCCTCCCCGGCGTTCCTGCCGCCGCTGCACTCATCGCTCCGGAAGGAAAAACCGGAACCTATCAAGGGGTAGTGGCTGGCGCCTCCTCTGGAGGGAGAGCTCTTGGCCCCATCCTAGGCGGATTAGCCTTTGATATGTATGGGGGATACATGGCTTGGTGGCTGGCCCTGACCTTTGTAATCCTTGCTTTCTTCCCCTTCTATCTCTATCAGCGTCGGGAAAGAACCTTTAGTCAAAAAGTAGAAATACACGAACAAGCTTTATAATATACGAAGCCTATAGAATACAAAAGGATGTATGCTCATGTCATTGTCAACCAACAATTACCGATTCTGCCCACAATGCGGCAACCCTCTCCACAACTCAGAGTTATACGGTCAAATTCGTTCCCACTGCACAGCCTGTTCCTTTGTCTTCTGGGGAAATTTCTCACTGGGTGTGGGTGGCGTCGTTTGGCATGAAGGAAAGGTTCTTTTAGTCCAACGGGCCCATAACCCCGGCAAAGGAGTCTGGACTCTGCCCGGTGGCTACGTAGATCAGCAAGAAAAAATCGCCGACGCTGTTGTCCGGGAAATATGGGAAGAGACCCATCTCCAGACCCGGCCGCTTTCCGTTATCGCTCTGCGGGACCGTCCCGGAGAGAAGCACGATACCTACATCGTCTTTCTTCTGGAATACTTGGAAGGAGAGCTCCTCGCCGATCCGGAGGAGGTCAGTGACATCGGTTTCTTTACCTTAGAGGAAGCCCAAGCACTCATGATTGCTGAACTCAGCCTTAGCGTCATCAAAGCCTCGCTCACCCAACGCCTCCAAGGCTTCTTACCGAAGTCAGGGGTTGCTATGGTAGGCGGTGAACGCTCCGTGTTATATCAGATTCCAGAAAAAACGTAACTTATTTTTAATCTGATTTTAATAATCGTCAAATTTACCTTAAAGCTTTTGTGGTTAGAATTTAGACATAGAGATAATCCAATAAAGAATTCTCAACCCAAAACAAGGAGGTACCAATTATGACACCTTTAGAAAAAGTAGAAAAACTATGTTCGATGGGCAACCTAACCTATGAGGAAGCCAAAGCCGCCTTGGAGGCATCCAACGGTGATTTGCTTGATGCCATCATCTATCTTGAAAAACAGGGCAAGATCCACGCCCCATCCGGTGGAGGATACTACAGCAGCGAGAAAACTGTCGATGCCAGCATCATTCCCTATTCAGAAAAGGACAGGGAAAAGGCTCATTACCACAGCAACAAAGAAAATCCTTTTATCTCCTTTACCAAACAGGCCTGGGATTTCTGCGTAAAGCTGGTTCGTAAGGGCAATGCTAACACCTTTGAAGTACTCAAGAAAGAGGAAGTCAAAGGATCTTTCCCCGTCACCGTCCTCATCCTGCTATTGATCTTCGCCTTTTGGGTTACCATTCCCCTGTTGGTCATCGGCCTATTCTTCGGTCTGCGTTATCGTTTTGTGGGGTCTGATTTTGAAAAAACCACCATCAATGACGCCATGGATAGTGCCGCCGATGCTGCCGAAAACCTCAAAAAGTCCATGGATAAATAATTTCTGGAATTGGTGGGGATCTCCATGTGCTCGAAGATACTGATTATTGAAGACGAAGAAAAAATCGCTCGATTCGTCGAGCTTGAGCTTAGTTATGAAGGATATACGGTTACTAAAGCCTTTGATGGTCGAACCGGACTTGAACTCGCCGAAACCGGCGAGTTCGATCTGGTTTTGCTTGATGTTATGCTGCCCCAATTAAGCGGCATGGAGGTTCTTCGTCGAATTCGCCGCACCTCTGCCGTTCCTATTATCATGCTCACCGCCCGCGATAGTGTGATGGATAAGGTTTCCGGACTGGATAGTGGGGCAAACGATTATATCACCAAACCCTTTGCTATCGAGGAGCTTCTCGCCCGCATCCGTAACGCTTTGCGAAAGCAAATTGCAGTGGAAGACACCACGGAGCTATTATCTGCTTTAGATTTACAGCTCGACATGGGTCGTCGTACCGTGACTGTAAAAGGTCAGCCCATTGATTTAACCAAACGGGAATTTGATCTTCTGTACTTTCTCCTCAAAAACAAAGGACTAGTTGTCTCCCGTGAATCATTACTTGAGAATGTCTGGGGCTTTGATTTTACTGGTGATACCAACGCCGTCGATGTCTACATCCGCTTTCTTCGCGGAAAAATTGATGAGGTGTTCGATATAAAGCTCATTCACACTGTCAGAGGGGTAGGATACGTGATTAAAGATGACCGCTAAATCACTCCCTAATCAGCATAATCCTCACAACCGTATTAGAGATCGAATACGGTTTTCAATCGTTTGGAAGCTTAACCTTAGACTCCTTTGGCGATTGCTGTGGATTTTTCTCAAGCTTAACGTTTGTTTGGTCCTCGTATCTACACTGGGTCTGTTCATACATGCGGAGCAGATGATTGGAACAACCGCCGAAAAAATAGCTCAGTCAGGAGCACCTTCCTTTGAATCGACGGATTGGCTTGATCTTTCTGGAATTCGTATTTCTTCTTCTTTTGCTGATGCTGCTTCTAATATAAGTACTGCTGCTGATACTCCTCCTGATATTTCTACTGCTGCTACTAAGACTTCAAAGAGATTCCATATCCCGCGGGGCCTGCAGCCTTATTTTTCCCCATTGACTGCCGCAGAACTCAGAAATATCGAACTCCCCGGTTCGGAAGGCATGAGGATTTGGGAACGCATACGAAATATTAACTATCAAGTGACGATGAAATCTGGTGAGAACTTATATCTTATCTCCTATCATCCACAAAAAACTCTCCAGATTCTGATCGCCATGTTTGCCATTGTTGTGCTGATCGAACTTATCCTACTGATCAGCAGTATCTCTTCCAGTGCCCGAGTGATTCGGCAGACCCTCCGTCCTATTCAAGAATTAGCCGAAGCTGCCCGCAATCTGACTCGAGAAGGGGGCTTTTCTCCAGAGCAGTTGCAGGATTTAGCAGGCAAATTGGATGATATCAATGCCACTCATTTAGATACAAGAATAGCCGTGGATGAAACCCAGAGCGAGCTTAAAAGCTTGGCCTCAGCGATTAACGGGATGCTTGACCGTATTAATGAATCCTATCGTTCCCAAGCACGTTTCGTTTCCGATGCCTCCCATGAATTGCGAACGCCTATTTCCGTGATTCAGGGCTATGCCAACCTTTTAGACCGCTGGGGTAAAAAGGATGAAAAAACCCTTCAGGAATCCATTGATGCCATCAAAAACGAAACAGCTAATATGAAGGCTTTGGTGGAACAGCTTTTGTTTCTCGCCCGAGGGGATAATAATACCATGTCGCTACAGATGGAACGGTTTGAATTGTCCAGCCTTGTGGATGAAGTGTTGAGAGAAACCCAGATGATCGATGGGGGACATGAATATACATCCACTATTACACCGGTCTTTATCCTTGCTGATAAGGGGCTGATCAAACAGGCCACCCGGATCCTCATCGACAACGCTATGAAATATACTCCCACTGGTAAAAAAATCAGTCTGTCTGTATCTGGGGAAGATAGCTATGCACGCCTAACCGTACAAGATGAAGGAATCGGCATTGCCCCCGAGGCAGTTCCTTTGATCTTCGATCGATTCTACCGCAGCGATGAATCCCGTACGCGTACGACGGGTGGCTCAGGGTTAGGCCTTGCCATTGCTCGATGGATTGCCGAGCGACATGGCGGTCACCTGGAAGTACTCAGTAGATTGGATATCGGCACCCGGATTTCCTTAGTACTCCCCAAGGCCTCCGAGGCAGTATAAGTATATATTTTTTATTTCTACTTCCTCGACCCCCTAAAAGCTCAACCACCTTTCGTATTACTTATTTAGACATTAAAAATTTAGTAAATAAAAACTAAACCATCGGTCCTTTCGCGACCGATGGTTTCTTGCTGATTACATCCATTCTTACTTCCTCGAGGAGGCCAGTTTATCATGAAAAATTTCCCTCCGGCTAAGGAGGACTTGAAAGACTATCTTAGCAAAATCTCCAATAAGCTCCACGCTATCAAGCTCCCATCCTTTTTTAAAGACCCCAAATTCTGGCGAACCTTCGGTATCCTGACGGCTCTCCTCTTACTGATTATCACAGGGGGAAGTGCCTTCTGGATCTCCACTTTGGATGTGAGCCAACTCCTAAGTCCTTTGGCAAGACCTACCTACATCTATGACCAAGAAGGCACAAAAATCTCCGAGCTCTCCTCCTCAAAGATTGAACCCATGCCCATTGAAAGAATTCCCCTCCATACACAACAAGCCATTATTGCAATTGAAGATAAGCGTTTTTACAAGCACCAAGGGGTGGATTTTCGAGCTATACTGCGAGCTTTGCTTCGCGACCTCCAAACAAGGGACTTTTCCGAAGGAGGAAGCACGATTAGTCAGCAGTTGGCAAAGAACCTTTTTCTCACCTCCGACAAAACCCTTCTCCGCAAGCTGAAGGAAGCAGGTTATGCCATTAAGATTGAGTCCACCCTTTCCAAAGATAAAATTCTCGAGGCTTACCTAAACCAGATCTATTTTGGTGAAGGACGCTGGGGAATTCAAGAAGCAGCTCGTTTCTACTTTGGCAAAAATACTGAGGAGCTCAACCTGCAGGAATCGGCACTTCTCGCAGGAATTCTTAAAGGTCCTACCATCTATTCCCCTCTGAAAAGCAAGGAACTTGCCTTAGAGCGTCGCAACTTAGTCCTCTCCCTAATGGAGGACCAGGGTCTGATTACAGAGCAGGAAGAATCTCGCGCCCTCGTTGCTCCCATCGCCCTACGCCAAAAACCCCTAGCCGACTTATCCGGCCAATATGCCCCATATGTGGATTATGTTATTGAAGAAGCCATCACCCACTATGGCTTTACCGAAGATCAGATTCTTACCGGGGGACTGCAGATTTATACCACCATGGATACCACAGTTCAGCAAGCTGTTGAAGGGATCTACAAGGATAATCAATACTTCCCCAAGGGAAAAGAAGATCAGCAGGTTCAAAGTGGTATGGTCCTCATCGACCAGCATACCGGAGCGATTCGAGGTTTGGTAGGTTACAGGGGAGAGAGCGCCTTTCGCCAGTTTAATCGTGCCTCTCAGCTTAAGCGCCAACCCGGCTCTGTCCTCAAGCCCCTGATGGTCTATGGCCCCGCCTTGGAAATGGGGTACCGTCCGAATACCTACCTCTTTGATGGCCCCCTCAATATTGAGGGTTACTCTCCGCAAGATTGGGATTACCAAACCCGAGGTTGGGTCACCATGGAAGAGGCCATCGAGCAGTCCTGGAATATCCCGGCAGTCTGGTTGTTGGATCAAATCGGTATCGAAACAGGAAAGACCTTCGCCCAAAAAGCCGGAATCCCCTTTACTGAGTCTGATCAACATCTCAGCCTCGCTCTAGGAGGCCTATCCGCGGGGGTCTCGCCTTTGGATATGGCCCAAGGCTATAGTGCCTTTGCCAACCTGGGAGTCATGCACACAGCCCATGCTATTACAAAAATTACCACCAGCGATGGGCATATTTTGGCCGAAGCACAACCATCGTCTGTTCAGGTCACGGATGCCCATAACGCTTATACCATGACGCTTCTGCTCCAAAATGTAGTAGAACAAGGCACCGCAAAAAATGCTGACTTAGGCAATCGTCCCGTGGCCGGCAAGACCGGTTCCGTGGAGCTTCCCCCTACAGAGGAGTTTGCCGGTATCAGCAAGGGACAAAAAGATGTCTGGTTTGTGGGCTACACCCCGGAATTGACCGCCGCAGTCTGGATGGGCTACGATCAAACAGATCGCGAGCATTATCTCACCACCTCAGGCGGCTCCGGTCCCGCTGTAGTCTTTCAAGCTGTCCTCAACCAAGCCCTCAAGAATACCCCTATCAAGCCCTTCACTGTCCCTGATGGGTATGTGAAGGATTGGTATAACTGGTGGGAAGCGGATGGGTACGATATGGACGAAGACGGTATAGACCATAAGGACGGCGTGGATGACCAGGATAAAGCGAAGAACGACAAGAAAAATAAAAAGAAGAACAACCAAGATAAAAATAAATACCCAGAAAACGCCGAGAACTCTTGGGAAAAGTTTTTACAAGAGCTCTGGGGAAATTTAATCATAGAATTAAGGTTTTCTTTCTATCAAGCCTTTTTGTTCGAGTCGGTCCAGAACTCCTGTCATCGATGAACTATCTAAAAATAACCCTTCAGATAACTGCGTAAGGGTCTGCACAAGATACTTGTCAACAAGTCTCTTTCAGTGAAAAAAGTTGGCCAGTCATTGAAGTGGCCAACTCACTATCTACCAATCAAAAATTACCGACTTTACCATGGCAAAATACTCCCTCAGATACACATTAGGGCGAATATACCAAGGAGTATAACAGGGCACTCCTACGGGATTGATCCCGTTACGCTCTGCCAAAATCTTCGAGCGAAACATATGAAAATCACTGGTAATGACCAGCACCGGGTTCGCGGGATTGAAGTCCTCCTCCCCATCGAGTAGGGTTCGAGAATAACGGAAATTCTCCATGGTGCTGGTGGAACGGTCTTCGATCAGGATTCGCTCCGAGTCTATCCCTTGCTCCTTGAGATAACGGCCCATCGCTTCCGCCTCGGGAATCAATTCTCCCGGTCCTTGGCCCCCCGAGACCACCACTTTCAGGTGCGGGTTAGCCTCCAAAAGCTTACGGCCTTTTTCCACACGCTCCCAAAGGGTCCAGGAGAGCTGTTCACCGTTAAGACCCGCTCCCAGAACAATTAAATATTCCACCCGCTCCGGCATCGGGTCCTCAGTATTCCACAACAGTAATCCCTCGATGATGAGAAAAGAGCTCAGGAACAGAATTATACCCCAGCGTAAGATGAGACGAAGACGGTGGAAACCGTACTTCATTAGCGTCCGTTTAAGTCTATTTCCGAAGATTCCCCAGAGCAGGAGCACTCCGCCTACCCCTGCAGGCAAGAGAGTTCCAAGGTTTAGCCCTCCCTTAAGAGCGACCACGATAGCTGTATCAAGTATTCCGACAATCCCTAACAGGATACACAGCCAAGAGAACCACGATTTCTTCAACATTCTTCTCCCCTCACGTCTTGGACTTCCACTAGTGTCTATGATGTGAGCTTTTATGATGTAAGTTTATCTGATATAGCTTCTACGATGTAAACTTCTATAATGTAAGCCACTATTGATGTTAGTTGATGTTAGATAAACCCCGCAACCTTTACGTCGCGGGGTTAGATGATCAGGGTAGGTCCCTTAGTGCGGAGCCATTTGCGATAAGCAATTTGCTCGGGGCAATAATGGGAGACCATGTCCCAAAACTCCTGGGAATGATTCATATATTTCAAATGAGAAAGCTCGTGAATGATTAGATAGTCCAGAACCGGTTCGGGGGCCATAATAGCTCGCCAATTGAGATTGATATTACCAAGACTGGAACAGCTCCCCCAGCGGGTTTTTTGTTCCTTAAGCCGGAACTGGTGATAGCTAACCCCTATTTCCTGGCTCCACAGATTCAGCTTTTGCTGAAACACCGCCCGTGCCTTCTCCTTATACCACTTTTCTAGAATCTCGCGAATGGCCTCTTGGCGTTTATCTTCGGGAATATCTTGGGGCATTTTAATTTCTAAGGTTTCATTTTCCCGATGATAAAGGGCACTGAGCATCTTCGAGGGAGTATCGAAAATATGAAGGACGAGCTCCTTACCGAGATAAGGAATCCGCACCCCAGTCTCGTATAGACGTAGGGATGGCTCAACTACCGTCTCTTGAAGCTTAGTCCAATTCTGAATGATCCAGTCCCGATTCTTATCAATAAAGGCTTGGATCTCTGCTTTAGAAGTGCGAGCAGGTGCTGATACTCTGACCTTTTCCGGGGTCACTCGAATCGAAATCCGTTTGATTCGTCGGCTTCTTCTTTCTTCATAAGGAATCATGGTATTTCCAAACTGCAAAGAAGACATCTTATCCTGCTCCTAATAATTTGATACCCTCAGGCACATTCCGTCTGAAGTTAAGAATCACTTGATCCCCAACTTCCCTTAAAGATGATCTGTGATAGCTCTTTCCTCGGTCGAGGATTTCTTTCCTCAGCCGGGTAGCCCAGCGGGGTCATAGCCAGCACGCGGACATTCTCGGGAACCTTTAAAATTTCCCGTACCTTTTCTTCTGAGAAGAGCCCTTGCCAGCAGGTGCCTAACCCTTGCTCAGCCGCTGCTAGGATCAGATGCTCCATGGCCAATCCCGCATCCAGCATCATATAATCCTTGCCTTCATAGACTTCTGACTCTGTAGGAACCGCACAAAGTACGATGATGAGTGGTGCTTGGAGTAAAGCTTTACGACCAGGATTCGTCTCCGCATAAGCTGTGGTCAGGGCTTGCTTCTGAGCTTCACCCTCCACAACGATAAAGCGCCAACATTGGAGATTCTTCCAAGAGGGCGCCAAACGGGCACACTCTAGAACGTACTCCAGCTTTTCCTGCTCGACAGGATCGGGTTTATAAGATCGCAAGCTGCGTCTCTTCTGAGCGAGTTCCAGAAAATCCATTATCTATCCCCCCACTATTATATTCATCTAAAAGATTAGTATTTATGCTAACTTGATTCGCGAAAGCTTTAGGAAATCCTGCCTTCGGCGACATAAAAGCCTAGCTTACAATCGTCTCGCATGCAATCATCTAAAAATAACACAAGAAATAATACCCACTATCACATTCTTGAATACCCACTAATGCATTCCTCATGTTAAAATATAGACATGATAAGAAAATTTCCGTCATCATTCTCCTAAGATAGTTTGAAATAGGTAAACGAAGACATCTGATTGTGATGATTTGGCAGGTGAGATAGTTGGGATATATATATTTATTAGGATCTATATTGGTAGGAACATTTGCCACAATCTGTCTTAAATATTCAGACGGATTTAAAAAGCCATTGCCAACCATAGGAAACCTGATCGGTTTCTTTTTAAGTCTATGGCTTTTATCTTTGTCAGTATTGACGGTTAAATTAAGTATAGCTTATGCAACATGGTCAGGACTAGGCATTATTCTGGCAGCGGTTTTGGGCAATATTTTGTTTCATGAAAAACCTTCAAGACCTAGTATGTTTGGCATGGGCTTTATTATCATTGGTATGATTCTAATGAATATTTTTTGATAGGTGATGAAAAATGGGATATGTATATATGACATTGGCTCTTCTGGGTGAAGTGGCGGGGACCGCTTTTTTAAAAAGCTCTGCCGGGTTTTCAATCCTAATTCCTACTGTATTGTGCGTGCTAGCTTATATTGTGTGTAATCTATTCATCGCAAAGTCATTATTTACTATAAAAATGAGTGTCGCCTATGCGACTTGGTATGGTGCCGCTGTAGGAATAGCGGCCCTCTTGTCCGTGTTTCTATATCATGAGAGTATTTCACTCATGGCAGTAATAGGTCTGGTTTTTATTATTGGTGGTATAGTTCTTGCCAACCTAGGTGAGGTTAGCGAGAAAGCAGAAAATGTTCGAAGTGCTAAACAATGAAGGTTAGGCCTTATTTATTCTTAGTCTCCCTCTGACCTAGCCTGCGGCTTAAGGAAAGAAGTTGGGTCCCTCGCATGAGAATCTCCGACCCATATTTATTCCGGATTTCGTCCACGGTGCGATCCAATTCAGTCGCTTCTTGAACATCTTCTTGGAATAAACAAAGCTGTTCCATGCCCTTTTGCAAACGACTGGCCGTTATGCCTAGCAAACGTATCGGCTTACCCTTAGGCCATTTTTCAAAGAGCTTAAGGCTTTCTTGGTAGATCACATCGGTAAGCTCCGTCGGTTCAAACAAAGTGGTAGAGTAGGTACGAGTTTTAAATTCCGGATCCTTGATGGATAAGGTTAGAGTTTGAGCCTTGGTCTTCTCTTGGCGGACCTTTCTACTCACACTGTCGGCTAGAGAAAGCAAGACCTCCGCTACCTGCTCTGAATCAACAATATCTTGCGGTAAGGTTAGGGAACGTCCAATGGAATGATCCTTGACCCGATCCACCGGAGTTACTGGCCGCTCATCCCACCCATTGGCCAAGGCGTGAATCTTTTTCCCATAGATACCAAAACGCTTTTGCAAGGCGTCCCCAGAGACTTGCGCCAAATCGCCTAGGGTCCTAATTCCCATGGTCTCCAGTTGCTTTTCCGTCTGGGCACCGATCCCGGACATTTCCCCCACCCGCAAGGGCCAAATCTTAGTTTCTAGATCAGGTGGGGCAAGGACTGTAAAGCTACGCGGGACCTTAATCCGCGTCTTTGGATCTCGCCGGTAATCGCTGGCAAGCTTGGCAAAAATCTTGCAGTAGCTTATTCCTACCGATACCCCGAGGGATAATTCCTCAAGAATCTCCTTCTGTATCCTGCGAGCTATATCCTCCGTACTTCCGAAAAGCAAATGAGAGCCTCGGAAATCCGCAAAACACTCATCCACGGAGACCACCTCGATATGGTCATCATCCGTATAACGACCAACGATCTGCCACATCTTTTCACTAAGCTCAAGGTATAAGCGAAAATCTGGGGAAAGAACGATAGCGTCTGGACAAAGTTTCTTAGCTTGAAACAGAGGCATTGCTGTCTTCACCCCATACACCCGAGCTTCGTAGCTGGCCGTAAGGACAATACCCGTCCGGCTTTTCGGATCCCCCGCTACCAGCAAAGGCTTCCCTTGCAGCTCAGGGTTCACTGCCTGATGGCAGCTAGCATAATAACTATTAGCATCGAAGAGGACGATATCGAGGGGCTGTGGCGAGCTATCCGTTGACATCATGTTCCCTTCTCTCCTGTCATGATCGCTTCTCTCTCACTATGATCAATTATTTTTTACCATCACTGCTTTTGAAATAAAGCCTTTTTGGTATTTTCCTCAAGCATTCGTTTCAATTCCTTCGGATCATCTATATCCCTTTTCGGCAGAATATAGGCGCTGATAGAGCTGTTATAAAGATAGAGGTTATCTTCATCCTGATTGATAGCTTGAATACCAGCCCAGTTCAATTTGGTCTCACCCTGAGCTGTTGTATCAATGATTCCTTCCTCAGCTAAGACCATATGATGTTCACCAAATAGGTCATCGTTGTTGCCCGCTTTGAGGAGGGTCTTGCTATTGCGTGTAATATAACGGTAAAAGTACTTAGGATAATAAATAAACCATAAAACGCTGAGAAGAGTAAACATAATCATGACCTCTTGGTAGGGCCGCGATCCCACTATGGATAGAAAAGCGGCGAAGGTCATAAAAATGGCAGGTCCTAAAAAGCGTTGCTTTTTCAAGGCCTGTTTAGCCGGTTCGGAGTTTTTAATATGAAATAAGTTAAACTTCAAATAATCTTCTTCGGATAAATAATAGGTAATTTCCATGGACAGTCTCTCCCTTTCTCAGCTGATATCAAACCATTTATACCGATTATACCATAGGAATTGTCCCCTTGCTGATCATTGGAGTAATTTGGCATCATCAATACTTCTGCCATTGGAAAACCTATAGTTGATCCAATCGAATTGAAGGAGGGGTTATTTTTGAGTAAAGGCAAAGCCGCAAGAAGAGAAGAATTGGCCAATAAATTTCCCGAAATGGACCAACGTTTTCAAGAGATTAAATCCGAGATCAATGGTCCACTTGAACGCTTAGGTGACAATGCAAAGGAACAAAAAAACGCTAAGCATCTCACATGAAATGCAAGAAAGGAGAGCATACTGTAGCTCTCCTTTCTTGCATCTATCAACGGTATCTAGCCGGGTATCGTACCGGCTAAAGCCGCAACCTGTCAAAGACTTGACCCTGCATTAATTCGGTTCTCGCCCTCAAAAACTCGGTTAAGGCGACTCTCACTATTTACCTCCCGTCATGGGTAACATAGCATAGCAGTCCATTGCCATTTCACTTTCCCTTACTGGTTCGGCGGCTTTAGCCAAGTAATAGCCCACCGATTCCCCAATCCATAAGGCCGTCGAGAGCGCGTAGACGAGATCCTTTTCTAAGGCCGCGGTTTCCGAAATATAATTGCTTCGCATTTCTAAAAGAATGGAGGCAATATTTCTTCTTTCCTTCCTTTCCTTCTTGGGCATATAGTCTAGTTGGTTTCTGCTCAGGAGCTTCCACATGAGGAATTGAAGTCTTATCTCATATAAAAAATGTCCACCCAGCTTATGAAATATCTCTCTGTCCAAATGGTACCTGCAAAAAAAGTCGCTGACGTAATGGCAAATTTGACCTAATTCTGTTGAAAACTTTTGTCGGTCCATGTTGTTTTGCATTAATTCATTGACGCTTTCGCAAACATTACCAAAATGGTTCTCCATTATATGGGCCGTTTTGATTTGCTTGTAAGATAGATCAGGCTTGATGTTTCCATAAATAAAGGAAAGCCTATTCAATTTCATTTTTTTCTTAAAATGCCCGTACAATATCATCGAGATTGTTACATGAGTTAAGATTTTCACTTCCGCACTCCCTTCTCTTCTCTTCGATTCTTCCAGACTCTATAATAAGACCTGAATATTAATCTTAAATTGAATTCAGATTATAGTTTTATAAAATCTATGTAAAAAAACTGCAATAAACAAAATTGGGCAGAGGTTATCGCCGACGAAAGCAATAACCTCTGCCCATCTCTTAGTTATATCTATTTAAAAGGGCACAGCACCCTTATGTAAGTGAGTGAATTATAGACCTAAGGAGAACCGCATTCCCTTCCCGCCGTGCATTCCCATACCGCCCGGCACGAAGGTACCTTGCTCTAGGGCTTCCTTTTGTATTTCTATTTGAGCTGTTTCAGCATCAACCCAGCTCTTAATTTGCTCTTCGGTCAGCTTACCTTCTGTTTTCATTGCTTCTTCTTGTGCTTTAAGCCGGGCTTGAGCGTTTTCCACCCATGTCGCAATCTGTTCCTCCGTTAGGGGTTCACCCACTTTAAATTTAATGTTTTCGCGGTCCATCATTCCCGGTCCCATACCCATGCCAAATCCTCCGAGTTCACCGTTGGCCAGTGCTTCCTCGGACCGTTGCTGGCGTTCTTCAATGAACTCCTTCATTTTATCCCCTTGCTCTTGGGTAAGCAGCCCCGCTTCAACTTCTTTGTCTACGATTTGTTGATGGATACCAAACATTTGTTGAGTCAGGCTCTTCATCTCCGCTAGTTTTGTGGAATCTACTGCTTCAGCACCCCAAGCCACAGCGGCACCCCCCAGTAACATGGCCGTACTGAGCACTCCGACGACAATTTTTTTCTTCATCAAGAAAACCTCCCGCTCCAATTTTTGAGCCAAGGATTAATTTGGCTCTATACACAAGATAACCAACCTAGCTGAAACCAAGCTGAGTGCTCACTTAAGGTTAACTTAAAATTTTTCGAATTATGTAATCAGGTATTTCCTTGTCCGAAACAAATCGTGCAATAATCACTCTGTTATAGTAGAATTAGAAAAACCATAATGTTCTTGCCATTCAATGCTGTGAACAATACAGTGACAATATTAAAATCAATGCTGGGAGGTACACGCTATGAAGCTAGACAGTCAAGCCTATCTGATTTTTGATGGAGCCATGGGCACCATGCTGCAAAAAAATGGACTTAATCCGGGGCAACCCCCTGAGGTATTTAATATGACAAGACCGGAAGTCATTGAGGGTATTCATCGAGAGTACATTCAAGCAGGTAGTCAGGTCATCACAACGAACACCTTCGGTGCCCTAGAAGGCAAAATAAAACCGACCGGATATTCCGTAGAGGAAGTCATCCAGTCGGCTGTAGCCATTGCCCGCAAGGCGGCCGGAAGTCAATTGGTTGCTCTGGATATAGGACCAACCGGTGAGCTTCTGGAACCTATCGGCGATGTAACCTTCGAAGAGGCCTATGAATTATTTGCCCGCCAAGTCAAGGCAGCTGCCATAACAGGCGAGGCCGATCTTGTCTTAATCGAAACCTTTTTTGATTTAGAGGAAGCAAGAGCAGCAATCCAAGCAGTGAAGGATCATTCTTCACTCCCGGTTATCTGCACCTTTACCTTCCAAAAGCAAGGGAAAACCATGATGGGCTACGATGTTGCGACTGTAGCTACAGCCTTAGCAGAATACGGCGCAGATGGGATTGGCATCAATTGCTCCGTGGGTCCCAGTGAAATGCTTCCCTTTGTAGAAACCCTGGTCAACTCTACCCAATTACCAATTTTAGTTCAGCCCAACGCCGGCTTGCCGAAGATCGTTGACGGCCAAACCGTCTATGATATTGAACCTCAGGAATTTGCCCGGTTTATCAAAGCCATGGCCGATCTAGGAGTAAAATGGTTCGGTGGATGCTGCGGAACAACTCCTGAGTTTATTAGAGCTATACGGAAAGTGTTGTCTGAATAACTCTTCTGCTCCACACTAAACTACGCTTCCTCGAGCGCCTCAACTACTGCTAGAGGTTCGAAATCATCAAGTGTACAAACCTCTTTGAAGTAGCTAAGTAGAATAAACACATCTCGCGGGTCTTCATATTCATCCACATGCTCTATCTTGATTTGTTTCCCGGCCAAGAACGTCTCTAAATCCAGTTCCTTATTCTCTTCTTGTTTGATCAGAGTATGATAGTCATTTACCAGCTTCTGCAGTTTTGCCTGATTATCGTCATTGACTTCGATGTCTGGAAAACGATAATTAGCAGAGTTCTCGCCAAAATAAACCATGAATTCGAGAGTTGATGCTGCAGCTGCTGCCGCCTCTTCTTCAAGTTTCAACTGAGTGTATTTCTTCAAAGTTCTTCTTTCCTCTCCGGAGGCTGGGCCTCCTTGAATGATTTTAAAGCCGCCAGCATGGCGGCTTCTCTCAGTGTTCAATAACTCATGCAAATAATAATCTTCCTTTGGGTTTGGGAGCCGGGCTTCCTGCAATCTATTATACCAGTTTCGAGAAGTTAAATGAACTTTAAGTAGTTGGGATTGTTTTTTTCACATCTTCATAGAAATTTGCTATGGTTGCATGATAATAGGGCGCTGCAAAGAGAAAGCCTATCCCTAGAGTTACAATCCCAACCAAAAACCAACCAATAAAGCTCAACCAAAGGTAGAACAATCTTAACTTCTGTCCGTCCATCATTCTCTTGCTCAATTCTATTGCCTCTAAGGGCTTCAGGTCGGGATTATCATTCATAATGTAATAGGCCAAGGAATAACGTAGAGCCGCGATAATTCCCGGAATGATGAGCAACAAAAACCAAAGGAAGATAAAAAGTCCGATTAAGAAATTTAGGATAAAGTTCTTTAAAAAGTAGTGAAAACCACTAAACAGATCACTAAAGGTAGACTCTTGATTTCTTGCTAATCTCAAGAAGACGGATGCCAAGCCAAAATGGATTGGCCCACCGACTATGAAAGCAATTAATAGAAATAATGAGTTTGGGTGACTTACCATTGTTCTCACAAATTCTCCGTCACGCAATACATATTCAGCAGTGTCTTTACCGTTATTTCCCGTCAAAGCATCCGTAAGCAGCCATGCCACCACAGAGACTGCAATGGCTAAAAGCCAATTTCCACTTAAATTCTCCCGGGCCAGCATTTTGAGCTCAGCATTGCTTTTCATTTGATCTCCTCCACTCTCCATTGATTCCTTGACTATTTTTTAGTAGAGACGAGCCAGCTTACAGTTTTTGCTCAAGCCTTTACCCCCCAGAGTTTAGACCCTGAGCAGGCCACGGAAACCCCTCACACCATAGTAGGATTCTGCTCCGTTATGGTAGACAAAGACCGTGTCATAGCGACGATCACCGAAGATAGCTCCGCCAAGCTTTCTAATATGTGCAGGTGTTTTTAGCCAGCTTGATGTTTTCGCATCAAATTTGCCAAGCTCCTGCAGGTCCTTATATTGTTCGACTGTTAAAAGCTCGATGCCCATGTCAACGGCCATATCTATAGCGCTAGTCTGTGGTTTATGTTCTTTCCTTGCCTCCAAGGCTTCGCGATCATAACAGACATTTCTGCGTCCCTTCGGGCTTTCTACTGAACAATCACAAAAAATGTATTCACCCGTGTTTTCATTATGACCAACTACATCCGGTTCTCCGCCTGTTCTTTCCATCTCATTGAGTGACCACAGTTTATCTGCATTTACCTCCACCTGTGTTTGGACTTTTGCCCATTCAAGACTTGGATGGCGATTCATATTCTTCGCAAAGCGCTCTTTCAAGATTCCGAGTAGTTCATCTTGTTGTTCCGGTGGTAACACCCTTTTTTCATTCGCCATGTGAAACCTCCTAGCACTATTTTTTCTTATTGTTGTTGACCTTCATCTCTTTATTATTGTTAAGCTACCTGTTACTTATTCCTGTCACAATAACAACTCCTAGCGAAATACCAAGGTCAAAATTGTTGCTTTATAAAAATTACATAAATAGCATTTGCAGGAGGTACGTGTAGGGGGTATAATTTCCCCATAGAGATATAGAGGAGGAAGAAGTTCATGAAGGTTGGATTAATTCGCTGTCTGCAAACCGAGGATATGTGCCCTGCTTCGACTTGTCTTAAGGTTATGAAAGAAAAAAAGCTTGCCTTTGCCGAAGTAGAAGAGGATATCGAGGTCGTTGGGGTAAATACTTGCGGAGGCTGTCCTGGAAAAAAGGCTGTGACGCGAGCTGCTGAGATGGTTAAACGTGGCGCTGACACGATCGCCTTAGCATCCTGTATAACAAAAGGAAGCCCGATTGGCTTTCCTTGCCCTCACGCTGATCAAATGAAGCAAGCAATTGCCAAGAAAATTGGTGACACCGTGAAAATAATCGATTACACCCATTAATTCTCTACGTCAACTGGAATAGGTCCATTCAATTACCCTACTTAGTATGCGCATTATTTGATAATGCGCTTTTTTTGTGGAAGTCCAAATGAACCACACTACCTCTTCATATCTTCATACTAGATCCTGAACCTAATCCTGACCCCTGCTTCTGATCAAGTTTTCTCCACCCAGTCTCGGGAAGGAACAGGGCCCCTAGAGCAGATAGCAGTGGAATGAATGTGAAAATCAACATAGAATTATATTCACCTAAGCCTGCCGACATTGCACTATATGCAATCGGAAACCCAAAAACGACAAGATTACTGATTCCTATAATAACAGCCATGGCTCCACCGATAAATTCCGCAGTTGCTCCTTCTAGCTCCATTGGTATGGTAATCATCACCGAAAACCAGGAAGCCATGCCAAAGCCAAAAATGCCCACGCTGAGATAAAGCAGTGGACCAAAAGGTAAAACAATGCAGCCTATTCCCCCAAGAACCATCAAAAGATGCATGGGCCAGGTAAACGGCTTGCGCAAACCTATAGCACTTGACGCAATCCCGCATGAGATGCTTCCGAAGGCTCCGATCAATGGTACGAATCCCGTTATGGAACTGGCCGTCGCTATATCAAGGCCTTTAACTTCCTGGAAAAACGAAGGCAAAAAGGTCATAAATCCCTGAAATGTCCATACAGCCCCACAGTGGGCAACAAATAAAAGCCAAACCTCCTTTTTCTTCAGGGCTAGGCTGAGTCCCACTCGTTTTTTTACCTTCGACTGTTTTTTTATTACTGATAACTCGTTCTTAGAATGTAATAAAGCTATCCAGACAAGGGCAATTACTAGAGCGCTTGCCCCATAAAGCGATGCCACAATGCGCCAGTTACCAAAAAAAACGAATAAAGGTATCGTGATCGCGAAAGCAATAGACATACTTAAATAGCCCATGGCCGAATAAAGGGAGTTCACAAACTGATGTTCCTTCGGGGGAAACCATTGATAGATTAACACAGATGCAGCAGGGGTTCCTATGCCCAAGCCCGCTCCGATAGCGATACGCATAACCATCAATAACAAATAGTCCCGGACAAAGAGTCCTCCGACCCCACCCAACCCAATCAAAACTGCCGAAAAAATCATCGCCTTCGTTGCGCCGAACCAGTCGATAATAAAACTACCGGCGAACATAAAAAGAGCCAGCATCAAGGAAATAATCGACATGAGAGCACCGGCTGAAGAATAGCCAATATTCAATTCCGTTCTAATTGTAGTCAACAACGGTGAAGGTCCAAACCAATTAAATGTGCTGGCTAATTGTAATAAAATAAGCATAATCAGTACTCCCCAGCGATACTTGGAGAAACCACTTTTAGACATAGATAATGCCATATCGATCCTTCCCGGCTCGTTCTGTTAAACAGCTCATGCGCCATATGAATTCTATGTCATAGTTCTGCAAATATTCCCCATTTCCTCTAATTCTTCCTTTAAAAACACTGTCCCTCTAACCACTCTACCAGCCTTTTTTCACGCAATAATTGCTTCCCTCCATCAGTCTCATAGTGGTCAAAATATGCTCCCCCTTTTATAAGCTCTTTCTCCCCTAATATAATCTCTACTATCACGTTGTATAAAATGTCGAATTTTGAATGCACCGTGTCGAATCGCGATGAGGCGTATCCGAAAGGAAGCATTAAACGGAGAAACTTCCCATAATCCACGTGAAAATTATGTAGAAATTCTTAACAATACTTAAAGTATTTAAGAAATTTGTCGATATATATATTAATATATCGAAATTGCGAACCCCCTAACTAACTTAAAAGGAGAATTCAAATGAAAAAACCCATGTTCAACCTGCAGTCTATTCGCACAAAGATTAGCTTACTGGCGATTGCTCTTCTTCTCATTCCGAGTATCGCTATAGCTATCTCATCGTACAAAACAGCTGCCAACCAAGTCGAAATGGATATGACAAACAATGCCAAAGACAAGGTCGCCCTCTTAGATTCAGTGATTACGAATTTTATGGACACGAAGTTGAAGGACACGGACTATATGTCCCACCTTGTTAGCGCAAAAAATCCAGGCAATCGAACTATACTCGACGATTTCGCTAAGACACATCCGGATCTCTTGAGCAGTTACCTAGGAACCAACGAAGGAGTTACCATTATATCCCCTCATGCTGACCTCCCTAAAGATTACGATCCGAGGCAAAGAACTTGGTATAAGATGGCTATGGAGAACAAAGGTAAGGTCGTCCTAACTCCACCCTATGTCGATGCCTCTACTGGGAGGATGGTCGTCTCAGCAGCTAAGGCCACCATCGATAATACCGGCGTTTTCGGCATAGATATAGATTTATTTACATTAGGGGAAGTCAGTAAAAACGTCGTTATCGGTCAAGCAGGGTATCCTATCATTACTGACCAAGCAGGACTCATTATTTACCATCCAACAGATGAGCTTGGCAGCCAAGGCCAAGGAACAAACTATGATTATATGGTCCAAGAGGAGTCCGGGCAACACGAATACCTTGAAAACAATACCGGCAAAGCAAAGCACATGGTATTTGCCACAAATAAACTTACAGGCTGGAAAGTTTCTGCGACAATGTATAACAGTGAATTCTCACAAGCAGCGAATGGTATCTTAGTAAATATTCTAATTGTACTTGTAGCTGCTATCTTATTAGGCTCTATCGCCATTTATTTTATAACGCGCTCAATCGTGAATCCTCTAAAATCACTGGCGACAGTATCCCAAAAAATCAGCGAAGGAAATCTAACTGAACGAGTCGAAGTGAAGAGCAAGGATGAAATCGGCAAAGTCGGAGATAACTTTAATCTTATGGCGGCATCTCTCCAAGAGATCTTAAAAGGTGTTGCCAATACCTCAGAGCAGGTCGCAGCTTCTTCAGAAGAGCTTACTGCCAGTGCCGGACAACATGCACAGGCTTCAACCCTAGTAGCGACAGCTGTTTCAGAAGTCGCCACAAGCTCAGTCCAACAGAGTGAGTCCATGACAGAAGCAGCAAAATCAGTTGAGCAAATCGTGGCTACGATTAAGCAAGTAGCTGTCAATACAAATGACATGGCTTTGTCTTCAAATCAGACTTCAGATGCAACAAAAAACGGACAAGAGGCACTGCAAAAGGCCATTCAACAAATGGGTCATCTCTCCGAAAGTACGAACATCGTTCACTCTAGTATTTCTGATTTAGAAGAAAGCTCCAAGGAGATCGGGGTCATCACCAATGTCATCTCCCAGATTGCTGATCAAACAAACTTACTCGCACTCAATGCAGCCATCGAAGCGGCTCGTGCTGGGGAAAACGGAAGAGGCTTTGCGGTAGTCGCTGATGAAGTGAAAAAACTAGCCGAACAATCTCAAGAAGCCGCAAAACAGATTAATGAGTTAATACAAAAGAATCAAGGAAATATTAGTCATGCCGTCAACTCCATGGAACAAGGCAGAATCGATGTAGACAATAGCATCCAGGTTGTTAACGTTGCTGGAGAGTCATTCGAAAAGATCATCCATCTGATTGATATCGTCGTAAAAGGTGTTCAAGAAGTGTCAGCGATGACCCAGCAAATTGAAGCGGATAGCCAAGAAGTCCTTGAATCCGTTAAGAATATGGATCGGATCAGTATAGAAAATACTCATCAAACTGAGAGCGTTTCTGCGGCCATTGAGGAACAAACAGCTTCAGTTGAAGAAATTGCAGCCTCCAGTCAGACTCTCGCAGAAATGGCGCAAGAACTTCAAACCTTAATTAGCAAATTTAGATACTAAGAAGATTTCATTTGTAGCTCTTAATCTACCAAATCTATATGGATCAGTTCAGTGACACTTGGGGAAGGCAGATTATATGAGATGCCTTCCCCTCGAGCATTAATCCAACAAAGTAGCCTATCCTCAAGCTACTTTGTTTTTGTTTATTTGTTTATTGTTTTTGCTTATTCGTGTATACCAAGGTAGACCGTCTGACCTACAAACCCTGACTCTAAGTCATCCCAAAACCTATCTGTTAACACTTCAGGATAGACGGTAATCTCTGAGCTTTTAATCTCTTCCTTGCTAAGAAACCGCGATTCCACAATGTACTGTTCTTCTAATTCAGGATCTATTCCAGTGACGATGTCATAGCTATCCACTTCTGCCGTAAAAAATAGCTCGACATGGTGCACCTGCTCAATGTGCCCCCCAATGAACTCCCTCACATAAACTAAGCTCCCTGGTTTACACACAATGCCACACTCTTCCTCTACCTCTCTGATCACCGCTTCAATAGCACTTTCGCCGTCTTCTAGCTTTCCCCCAGGTAATGTCCACCACGCTTTACCCCTAAACGGACTTCTGTGCAAGACAAGAAGCACTTCCTTTGCCTCATTAAGTATAATCGCTGCTGCCCTTACTCTAAATCTCATCTAAAAACCTTCCTTAATCCGGTTAAATCTTAAAA
This sequence comes from Desulfitobacterium sp. THU1, assembly GCF_038181555.1. Classification (NCBI taxonomy): domain Bacteria; kingdom Bacillati; phylum Bacillota; class Clostridia; order Eubacteriales; family Desulfitobacteriaceae; genus Desulfitobacterium; species Desulfitobacterium sp. THU1. The sequence goes on from NZ_JBBWUA010000009.1 coordinate 91,884, forward strand.
CTCCCGTTCCCTATATTTCGTAAGGTACGAGAGCTTATGCTTGTAGATCAGATAGGGTATTCTTCCTCACCGACAAATACCAAATCACCTATCCGCTTATATTGTTTGAATAATCCTTTGGGCCGATAACCCTGAGCAAATTGGAGCCATGTATTGTCCTTGCTATAGACCTGATACAGGAGCCCATCCATGCGAACCCCTTTTAACCTTACAAATCCATCGTAACAAAGGATGATACGTTCCTGTTTAGATGCTTGATCGGCTGCATATTGTATAGCTTCATAAACTGCTTCACGGTATCCTTTTTCATTTGAAAATGTGGTCAACTTTTCATCTTCTGGTTGTCCCTCTAAAACATAGGGCTGAATTGCTGGTTCGCCACGTTTTCTTGCTTCCTCATCTATTTCGATAAGACTATACAGCTTCTTAACAATCCATTGATCCCTTTCGACATCAAATCCCTCTACGTTGCTCATTTTATGCCCTCCCTTAATTACCTAAATGCCATATTCTATCTTCTTCCAACAAACTCCTTCACAAGAATAAAAGTTGTTTAGATTCCTCGTCGCATTTATATTTCTTTCTAGTTTCCACCAAGGCTATTGACTATATTGATAACATAGGTTACTATTAACCTATGTTATTTGGGTAAAGGGGTGTCGTTATGTCAATTTCATTTGCAATACTTGGTATCCTCAGTTGGAAACCATCTACCGGATATGAACTAAAGAAGGTATTTCAGGATTCTTCCTTTATGTATTGGTCCGGTAATAATAATCAAATCTACAAAGCCTTGCTTCAGATGCAGGACGAGGGATTGGTTACTTCCGAAGTTATCCATCAGGATAGCGCTCCCTCTAAAAAATTATATCGGATAACAAACGACGGATTGACTGAATTAAAAGAATGGGTATTATCATCCCCAGAAGCTCCCGAATTTAAAAAAACATTTTTGATCCAGCTCGCCTGGTCGGACTTGCTTAACAATCACGAATTAAATGAATTGCTGTCAAGATATGAAGATACCATTAAGGTACAGTTGCTTTTAGAACAGGAAAAAAACAGGCGGTCTCTCAATTCACCCAACCGAAATAATCGGGAAACCTTTTTATGGAATTCGATCTATCAGAATTTAATAACCTCATATCAAGCTGAATTAGACTGGATCAACCAAGTCAGACAAAAACTATTTGAGAATGAAGTAATAGAGGAGGAAAAAAGAATGAACTATCAAGTGATTAGCAGAAATGATAAAAAATATTTAGAAATAATCTCTAATACCACTCCCCTGCGATCAGAAAGCGACGCTTTGGAACTGGTGGCTCTATGCGGTGAAAATGATACCAATCTGCTTATGATCCACTACGCTGCTTTGTCCGAAGACTTCTTCGAGCTCAAAACGAAAGTTGCCGGCGATATTCTTCAGAAATTAATGAATTACCGCATCAAAGCAGTCGCTATTATCCCCAGTGAAATCATCCAAAAAGGTAGATTTCGTGAGTTAGCTCTCGAAATGAACAAAGGCCAGCATTTCCGAATGGTCAACAGCAAAGATGAAGCGGAGGCATGGCTTCTACAATGAGGGGAGGGTGATTAATAATGGAGGAAGTATATAAATCCGAAGGCGGTAAACAAGAGATATTGGGAAAATACCGCGAAATGCTTGATGCCTGGCCCGTAAAGAACCGACAGTATGAAGTAGCAACAAGTTTCGGTCCCACGTTTGTAATTGAGTCCGGGGTTAGTGAAAACCCCCCTCTGATTCTACTGCACGGTAGTATGTCAAATTCTCTTACTTGGTATGGGGATGTGGTTACCCTAAGCAAGACCCATCATGTTTTCGCAGTGGATATGATTGGAGAACCCGGATTATCAGCTCCAAGCCGGCCAAGCTATGAGAGCGGTGCTTACCCCCTATGGTTAAACGAGATTTTTCTTGCCCTCGGTTTAAAGAGCAGCGCAATCGTCGGTCTATCATTGGGTGGCTGGATGGCTTTAAGCTTTGCTAGCCAATATCCCGAAAAGGTTGAGCAATTGGTTTTACTTTGTCCCGGAGGAATTGCACCTGTGAGTTTCGGATTATTGTGGAAATTCCTCTTTTTCTCACTGTTTGGGAAATGGGGTGAACAACAGATCCTCAAAATGTTAACCGGTGGGAAAGTGCCATTGGAAGTATCCCCTGGAATGGAAGAAGGCCTTGCTTTCACGATGCTGATCAATAAACACTTTAAGCCCCGTACAGCAAAATTACCCATTTACACTGACGAGGCTCTTTCAAAGCTATCCATGCCAATTCTTATCATTTGCGGGGAATATGATCAGCTAATACCAGCCCAGAAGAGCATTTCCCGACTTAAACAGCTAGCTCCACAAACCGAATCCGTGCTACTTCCTAATACCGGACATGTAGTCATCAATCAGGCTGAACGAATCTTGGACTTCTTGACTCCCCATACCAAAATAGTCTCATAGGTATTCTGTAGGAACCTAATATTCAGAGGCCGCCAAGATGGCGGCCTCTCTTATTTTTTGGGTGTGTAGTGATAAAAAACATCAATTACCCTCCCCTTATGGTTGAAGAGATAATCTCCGCTGAGTCACCTCTCCCGACAATTACTTGATCTACGTAATTAATAAATAATCCATGTTCGATTATCCCTGGTATCTCTTTTAACCATCCAGCTAACTTCGTAGGATTATTTAGCTCAGCTGAGTGTAAGTCAATGATGTAATTATTACTATCAGTAAGAAATGGCTTCCCGCTAATTAATCTAAGCACTGGGCCCATTCCCTCTAATTTCAATTTACTATAAACCTGTTTATAGCCAATGGGACTAACCTCTATTTGCAAAGGGGACTTTCCTAATCTTTTCACCATTTTGCTAGAGTCAACTACCCAGATAACTCTTTTGGATGCATGGGCTACTATCTTTTCGAAAAATAAAGCCCCGCCTCCACCTTTAATCCCGTTAAAGTCTTCATCTACCTCATCGGCACCATCGATAGTAATGTCGACACAACCTATGTCGTTTATGGATACAAGCTCTATTCCCAAGCTCTGTGCTAGCTCTGTTGTAGATTTAGAAGTCGAGACCCCCACAATATGGACCCCTTCACGGACCAACTCTGCAATTCTTCTGATTGAATAATATACTGTTGAGCCGGTTCCGAGACCAACTAGCATACCATTTTGTATGAACTCCGCTGCTTTCTCTCCTGCCACTTGCTTTTCATTCACAAAAAACACCTCAAAACCAATCTTCGGTAGCCAATTCACACAGCATTAAGGACTCCCGCTGCGCCCTAGGTACTCAACTCAACTAATTCAACCCATTTAATTCTTCTATGGCCTTATCAAATACTAGCTTCCATTGTTCAACCCGAAAAGCCGGAGAAAATGGGTTAATCTTGCTCCCTCAAATTTGGCACCAGTGCAAAATTTGGCCTACACCTAGGCGATCACACAGCGTCCCACCACATGCATTATCCTCTATGTTGTGGCGAAAGCCTTGTTACACGATGCCGGACTTTCCCAAATTCAGAGGTCACCATACGACGGCACCTTAAGCCTAATAAACTTTATAATGTTCCTCAAGTTTATCCAGACTAGTGTAATATTCTCCTTCATCTAAATATCCGTCTTGCTTTAATCCATCTAACATTTTCTTATATTTCTGATACAGCTCGTGGTTTTCATTTTTATCAGCTTTCTTCTTGCGCATCTCGATTATTTCTTCAAGTTGAGAATTACTCAATACCTCTATGTCTCTCATCTTAATCAATCCTGATTCATTTTCCTTCGCAAATAATTTCTCATCATCTTTATTTATGCTTGATCTCCTATATACTCGTTCTAATCTATAAAGACCGGGACTTAAAACTCCTACTAATCCAAACAAATACGCATAGATTTCTGCCCCACCAATGATTCCTCCAATGTTCAGACCTATGAACCCCATTATTAGTGAGAGCACTATTAAAACCATATTTAATCACCTTTTCAATAAGTTCTCTAAACTCTCTTTGAAATCTCTATATACTAGATTGCGTCGCTTGCAAATACAAATTGCACATCATTTCCAAGGAGTGAATAATACTCCATCAACTCAAGGGTTCTCTCACGAACTCTTCCTTTAATTGCCTGTGGCATCTGGACTCTACCCTGGCTACCGAAAACTGGGCCTGAGTCTCGCAAATTAAACACTTGGTTAACGAATTCCGATTCTTTCATATGATGCTGTAACCAACCCTTTTGTGACTCGATCAATACCTCTTTCTCTTCTGGGTTCAACTTTGTGAGTAGCTTATTATATATAGCATTCAACTCTGCATCCCACAATTTAATATACTTTGACTCAAGCTCAACCTGAGCTAACGTTGAAAAGTTTTTGGATTGATTCAACTCTTTGAATTCAACTACATAACTGTGATCAATCGGATTGTTATTTAGTTTGTCTACGAGCTCACCCGTCATATCATATACTCCATAATTACCAGAACCATTAACTTGAACTCGCTCACCATTGACTACTTGTTGATTTACCTCTGACGAGAGACTATCGTTTTGGGCCGATGCTTTACCACCTGTGACTTTTCCGCATGATACAATCAAAAAACTGATAGCAATCAGAATGCACACTCTAATAATTCTTTGCATAGAAATCCTCCTATGAAAACATTTTATGCGACCCGACAGGCCTATTACGTCCGACGTTTTCGCCATTCCAGCAGCTTCATTTTACATTCATATTTTCTAAGTAACTGAGATAGACGCTAGTTAAATCTTTAGTTAGTTATCTGATGGTCGGCTCCCCATAGGAATATCCGAATAATTATATTTCCAGTTTGCAAAATTACGTAATAACGCATAAACTGTAAATACAAAGTACTGAAGGGGTGATATCATGTCAGCTATCTCCCATAAAATCTTCGTTCAAAAACGAAACCTTATAAGCCTACCAAGGGATATTAGAGAAAAGCTCAATATTTCTGAAGGTGATGTTCTCGACATTAGGATGGATGACAATAAAATCATCATTGAACCTATGAAACTAGTCCCCTCTGTCCAAGCATACTTTTGGACTGATAAAACACAAAATGATATGCTCGAGGCTAAAAATGATATTGAATCCGGTAACGTCCGTGAATTTAATACAATTCGCGAATTCCTTGACGGTATCGAACAATGACTAGGCGCTTCCGATCTACCCGAAAATTTGATAAGCAATTTGGGCAGTTGAACTCGAAAACGCATAGTAACTACTTCGACAAGGCTCTCCCGATTCCTACCTTAAAGTACAAATTATTCCAAATAATAAAAATAAGCTTTGCCTAAATCACCTTAGGCAAAGCTTATTGCGTATCACGAATTAAGCTGTTGCTCCAGTCTCCTGAAGCCTAAATACATGGCGATCCGCCATGGGAAGATCATGCTCAAGGCCAGGATGAAAAAGATTCCGCTCATCTGAGCGGGCTCGATGAGGATCACATCCGGCAAGATCATCTTCCCGATGATGCGAATCACCACTAAGCCGAACAACACCACTAGGAACAACTTCGAGCGCTGGAGATAGATTTGATTGTCCCGGACTTCGAACTTGGAGGTTTTAATCAAGAGTATCGAGAAGAGCATCCCCAGCATCACCGCGCAGATTAACTCGGTCAGGGTAGGACGGAACATGGGCAGGAGGAACATACTCGTACCTGTCGCCATGAACAGGGGAGGCAAAATAAGCTTCTTGGCTTCTACAGGTTTACTCATGTTTTTTGCTCGGATCAGATTGACCATAACGACCATCATCACGGATACCACGATGGAGCCTGTCATTAAAATCTCTTTTGTCAGCATAGCAACAATCTCTAATCCCTTTCTAGATATCTTTCTTTGAGAACTTCCAGGTGGCGAGAGCCACAAAGGTCAGCATGTAGAGGGCGATGTACAAAAACATCCATGTGCTGGCTGGTTGACCACTTCCGGAAAGACTGGCTGCAGACATGGCACTTCCCGCCAGTTGCGAATTAGGGACCATGACTCTCTCCATGCTGGTGTAGATGGTTTGGAAAGGAGAGATTAGGCTGATAAAGATTCCCGTGCTGATGATGGAGTCGCTATTCAAATAGCCCCCTATCATCTCAACCATGCCACCCACATTCCCTAAAATGTAGATAAAGATGACCGCGATGCCATTAGCCACTGCCTTTAAGGATACTGAGCCGTAGACCGTGAGGCAGAGCAGTGCCACCGGTATTAGTAGATAGAGTAACCAGCCCTTGAGAATCTGTGCAAAGGTCAGGCTTAGAATCGTATCAAGACCATAGAAGGAGCCGATCGCTAAGATCAAGGCAAAAAGCACTGTCGCATAGAGGCTGGCTAAGATGACCAAGCCAAAAAGCTTGCCCAGAATGTATTCATAGCGCTGAATTGGACGGGCCAGAATACCATGGATTAGTCCAGATTCCAGCTCGGAGGCGATGGCCCCGGAGCCCAACATAATGGTGAGCAAGGCAATCAGCATCGAGGAAAATTGAAAGCCCATTCGTGTGACCATTTGCATGGCAAAGGGGCGAAATTGCTCTTGCCCCATCCCATGGGTCACTGAGGAATTAGGAAAATAGTTGAGCATAATAGTCCAGAATACCAAGTAAAGAAGAGATACGATCCCCATCACGATAAAAGTTCTTTTACGAATGGCTTCTTGAAGTGTCGTAACAATAATCGCAGTGATGGCTTATTCCTCCTCTCCCACAAGCTGCATAAACACCGTTTCTAGGGTCTCATGGTGAGGAGTCATTTCATATAGGGTTGCTCCTTGGGCTATCAGACGGTTGGCAAGAGTCGGAATTTCTTCGTAGTCGCGGAGAACGACGTGGAAGGTGTCCTCACCTATCCGTTCCACTAATCGTTTCCCCTTACCGAATTTATCTTGTGAATCTAACTTACCTAACTTATCAGGCTCAGCTAGGTCAACGTGCCCACTGTGCTCTCCCAGCTCACCGTGATTATCTAGTTCATCCAACTTGTCGAGCTCAAATTGCTCACTCAGCCTACCTAGCTTCCCCTGTTCACTCTGCTTAACTATGCTCATCAAACTCTCTTCGCTCACACCCTTCGCCCGCAGAGTTAGGGAAATCTCACCCATGAGCAGCTCTTCCATAGAAGCGGATTTCACGATCTTGCCCTTATGGATAAAGGTCACACGGTCGCAGACCGCTTCCACCTCACTGAGTAGATGGCTGTTGAGAAACACGGTGGCTCCTTCATTTTTGAGGGAAAATATGATGTCCCGTACCTCTTTACGTCCGATAGGATCGAGAGCCGAGGTTGGTTCGTCAAGAAAAATCAGCTGGGGTTCAGGGAGCAAGGCACAGGCCAAGCCAATGCGCTGTTGCATCCCTTTGCTATAGGAACCCACCTTATACTTCTCCTGTCCTTCGAGACCCACGAGCTGCAAAACCCTCTGGATTCTCTCGTTTTTATTCTTAAGACGGCTTAACTGAGCGTGAAAGTTCAGGAGGTCCAAGCCCGTCATCCAGTCCTGATAACGAAAGAGTTCCGGAAGATAGCCGAGCTTTTCGCGGGCTGTCACATCTCCAAGTGGCTTCCCTAAAACAGTTCCCCCTCCGGAGGTGGGAAAAATTAGACCCAGGAGCATTTTTATACAGGTACTCTTTCCCGCTCCATTACGACCGAGAAAACCATATACCTGCCCCGCTTCCACTTCCAGATTGATGAGGTCACAAGCGGTCTTGTTGCCATAGACTTTAGTCAAGCCCTCTGTTTCGATGATCATTAACGAACGCTCCTAGCGATTTTTGCCAGCTCAGCATCCGTCTTATTACCCGTTAGGGTATAGAGGTTGCCATCCTTGGTCCAAATCAGCATGGAAGCTTTCTCATAATCTATAGCGGATATATCTTCCATCGCCTTTTTATGGGCCTCCAAGAGGGCTGTATATTGATCTTCACCGTGCTTAGCAATAAATTGTGCTTTGAATTCGGCTACCTTAGCTTCATCAACTTTTCCCTGAGCATGGTCTAGATACTTGCTTGAGGCTTCCGTTCCGGTCTGGGTCATGGGCATATCTTGAGAAAAGCTCTCCATCATACCCTTCAAATCGGCTAAGGTATAGATATAGCCCTTTTGATTGCCCAAGTCCACTTCGCGACCAAAACCTTCGAAGACAGGCAGATAAATATGGTTGCTATCTGATTCAGTCTCCGCTAATTGCTGACGCAGATGGGTGGGAAGGACCGGCAGATTCAGCATTACCTCCCGCAATTCTGTCTTGGCCGCTTCGGGAGCGTCCAGATGGGACTTTTGTGAAGCTGTGAAAAGGACATCTTCATACTTCACCAAAGCCGCGCCGGAAGACTTTAAGGTCATCTCCACCTTGTCAAGTGCAGGGGTCAGCTGTTTGGGACTTTTCAAAGTAGTCAGCACCCCGTTGATTCCCTGTACATCCAGAGTGAATTTGAATTCACTGGCTTCGAGGGCTGAGATTGCCGGAGTCTGTCCCTCCAACTCCTTAGGCAAGCGCAGTCTGAAGGCCTTGAAATCCTCCGCCTTTTCCAGCTCTCTTACCTGATGCTGTGGTTGAGATATGACATTGATGAGGGACTTATGTTCAATCCCCTCACCCTTTAATCCCGCGGGGTACTTTGCCTTGAGCTCCTTTTGGAGATTAGCTACGTTTTGCATGCCTTCTTGCAGGTCGGCTAGTGTGATCTGAATGGTCTGCACATCATTGACTCGAAAAACTGATAATACCTCCGTGGCTAGAGTTTGGACGGGTTTTACAAAAGCAACCAGCGCTAAGGCGGAAGCTATGGAAACTGTGATAAGAAGCTTTTTCTTCATGGATGAAATCCCTCCGTTTCTTAATGGGTCAAGTGTAGTTTAGCCCCGGAATATGACCTGAATGTGTCCTGAATGCGTCCAATTGAAATTTTATAGACTATTGTAGTATGCTTGACTTGAAGAAAGCGAAATGTATCATTAAGCAGTGAGTGACTGTCAAGTAGTTAAACTAAATAGTTGCAATGAAAAATAGAAGTCTTAATCAAGTCATACTGAGGTCATACTGAGGTCATACTGAGGTCATACTGAGGTCATACTGAGGTCATACCGAGGTCATACTGAGGTCATACTGAGGTCACACAAGCTAGGTACACTGAAATTGACATCATCAACTATTTAATGTACCAGTCTTAATATCAATACTCACTACTTATATTTTTCATTTATCTTTGCACTAATAGGTTGGCATCAACCGAAATAGATCTTACACTGCTACATTTTTTATCTACATATTAAAGTAACGTTTTCCCGTGATGGAGGGTGCAGATTATGTTTCATATACTGATCGTCGAAGATAATGCTAATATTCGAAAGCTGATGGCCGCTCGCCTGGAGCAGGAAGGCTATGTCATCTATCAGGCGGAGCATGGGCGAAAAGCCTTAGAAATTCTTGATATACAGCATATTGATTTAATCATCTGCGATATTATGATGCCTCAGATGGATGGTTATCAGCTTACTCAAATCCTGCGGGAGGCGGACTACACCGCACCCATCCTCATGGTCACTGCTAAGGAAAGCTTTGAGGATAAAAAGAAAGGCTTCCAGTTGGGTTCGGATGATTATATGGTCAAGCCTATTAATCTGAACGAGCTGGTCCTTAGAGTTGCCGCCCTACTTCGGCGTGCCCGCATCTCTACGGAACGCAAAATCACCTTGGGGGATATTGTCCTCGATTATGATACCCTGACTGTCACCACCAAGGATACAGTCTATGAGTTACCCAAAAAAGAATTCTATCTATTGTTCAAGCTCTTGAGCTATCCGAAGCAGATTTTTACCCGCCAGCATTTATTAGACGAGATTTGGGGGATGGATACGGATGTGGACGAGCGAACTGTGGACAGCCACATTAAAAAGCTGCGCAAGAAATTTGAAGACCTGGAAGAATTCAAGATCATCACCATCCGGGGCTTAGGATATAAGGCGGAGAAGAAAGTATGAAAAATTTTACAACGTCCATACGGGCGAAATTCACCCTCTTATTTATCGGGATTCTATGTTTATCCTGCCTCGTTTCCTTAGGCTTTATGATTGTCGCGGCCTATCATCTTCATAGGTTAGGCACCATCAGCCACCAAGGAAGCATGGTTTTTCTTTTAACAGCGACGGTCGTTCTTTGTGCGGTTATCGGTTCAACACTGATGGTTTTCGCCTCAAAATATTTCTCAGGCCCGATTAAGCTTATCAGCGACAGCACCAAGGAAGTCGCTAAAGGGAATTTTGATGTGGAGATTCAGTATAAGAGTCAAGATGAGGTCGGTACTCTAGCTAAGAATTTCAACCTCATGACCCAGGAGCTCCGGAGCATGGAATATCTCCGCAAGGATTTTATCAGCAATGTCTCCCATGAGTTTAAGACTCCCATCGTGTCTATTCAAGGCTTTGCCGAAATGATCAAGGACGAGAACCTCCCTCGAGATAAATTCGAGGAATACACCGATATTATCATTCAAGAATCGCGCCGACTGAACAACCTTTCCGCGAATATGCTGCGCTTGTCCAAGCTCGATTATCAGGTGATTCCCGATAAAAAAGTCAGCTTTCCACTGGACGAACAGATCCGCAAAACCATCCTCCTCTTAGAGGAGCATTGGTCGGCCAAGAATATCAACCTAGAGATCGATTTGGCAAAAGTCAGCTACGAAGGGGATGAGGACCTAATCCAACAAATCTGGATCAACCTCATCGGCAATGCCATTAAGTTCTCCCATCCTGAAGGGTCAATCACCATTACTCTGCAGGAAACCTCGGATTCTCTCATGGTGGTAATCAAAGATGAAGGAATCGGCATGACCCAGGAGATTCAGCCTCATATCTTTGACAAGTTCTATAAAAGCGACACCTCTCGCTCAGAAGCCGGCAATGGTCTGGGACTGGCCATTGTCAAAAGGATCGTGGAGATCTGCCAAGGAACCATCACCTTTACCAGTGAGGAGGGTTTGGGTACAAGTTTTCACGTCACCCTGCCCAAATCTTTGAAGACCTCCTTGCCGTCGAAGTAGGAATGTAAAGGCTTAGAAAACAACTTTCTTTATGGTATGATTTACTAAAAGGTTTTCACCTTGTAGTGATGTTTGTGAAGGAGTTTGAAGCTATGAACTATATCAATATGACAAGAGAACAGCTTCTGGAGCGTATCGAAGCGCTTGAGCTACTGACTCGTGAATTGCTAAGGGAAAAGGAGCAGGAAACTACGCTGGAATATGCTTGGAGCGGCAATCTTGGACATTGGTATTGGGATATCAAGACAAATACTGTGACATTTAATCCACTTAAAGTAACTAATTTGGGCTATGACAAAAACGAAATACCGGAACATGTTACTTATCAGTTCTTCACTGAAAAACTTCATCCAGACGATTTCCAAAAGACAATGGATGCTATGCTCAACCACTTACATGGAAAAGCCAATGTATATGAGGTTGAATATCGTATTCTTGCTAAGGATGGAAAATATAGATGGTATTATGATCGCGGCAAAATAACAGTATATGACGATAGTGGCAAACCAAAACATCTTGCCGGAATTGTTTTTGATATTACTGAAAAGAAAGAATTGGAGATGGAACTACAGATCAAAAATCAGATTCTAGCTGAGCGGGCCAAAATTGATGGACTAACAAATCTTAATAATCATCGAACACTGATAGATCGCTTAAAATCAGAGATAGCTGATGCGAGCAGAATGGATAAGCCTTTATCTATAGCTATTTTTGACATAGATGATTTCAAAAAAGTAAATGACTGTAAAGGCCACATCTGTGGGGATCAGGTCCTCATTGATGTTGCCGCTCTCTTTAAGAAAAGCATAAGAGATACCGATTTTGCAGGAAGATATGGCGGAGAGGAGTTCATGGTTATATTTCCGAATACCGATCTAGCCAAAGCTATAAAAATATCAGACCGAATCAGACAGTCTGTTGAATGTCATCCCTTTGTAAACGGTTTAAAAGTAACAATAAGTGGCGGCGTAAAGCAGTACGAAGGAGAAAATCTTACAGAGCTTATTCATTCTGCCGATATAAAGTTATATGAAGCCAAAAGGAAGGGGAAAAATAGGATAGAACCAATCGATTGATCAAAGGGCAACATCAACACGAAACTTAGCTTTCTGTTGATGTTGCCCTTTACTACTGCTATTGTGGCTATCTTTATTCATTTTCTACTTTTGTTCAGCTACTACTTTTACTTCGCCGTCGGATCTTCCATAATCCCCATAAACAATGGCATATTGGTCTCCCAATCGACAATGGCGTAGACAAAAGGTCGATCAAATACGACCTGAGTAAGATCGATGGGGGCGCTGGTCATCTCCATTCCTACTCCTGTTACGGCAGCAGCCTCCGTGCCCTTCTCATCCACTTTGATAAAGGTCTTATGCTTTACTTCCCCGATGAAGAGCTCCTTGATATGTTGCTTACTCATCAAGGAGAAATCTGCCTGATTAGGATCAAAAGCAATTCCCATGCCTAAAGTAGCCAGCTCATCCCTCATCTCATTCTCATAACTGCTCTCAAATTTCGGCAAGGAGAGCTCAACGTTCTTCATTTCTTTGCTATTGATTAATTTAAACAGATCGGTGACCATTAGCTGATCAATAAACTCCCGGGGAGATTGGTCTGACTCAGGTAATATCCCGACAAAAGCATAGCGCTCATCCACATAGGGTAAAATGACCCCGGTCGCTTCTTTCCCTTGGAAATAATCGATATTGCCCCGTCGGTTCATAAAGGGGGCTTCGACACTGCCAGTGGGGGTAGTGAAGTTTCTGGGGTGAGTTTTATCCGCGGTAAACTGATCCTTCCAGTCCCCTTTGAAGTAGATGGCATTGATCAGATACATCATTAATTCCTCATCCATCTCCTCGATGATCTTATCGATGGTCCCTTCGGTCTTCTCCTTCACCCATTTATTGATTGCCTTAGGTGCTGAGGGATCATTAAAATCAAGGGTGCTTATTCCCGCTTGATAATAGTCCCCATTGGTCTGTAAAAACTTCTGGTCCGCCTCGTAGCCCTCCCGAATCCAAATGGAGTTGGCGATCCGCACCGTGACCTTACTCTCCTTATTCATCAAGGAATTGCTCCAGGTGGCGAGACCGACGTTAAAATCCTCTAGCTTTAGGTTTTGAGCAGACAGCGCCTTGAGCATCGCCTCCTTGGTTGCTCCCTCGGCTCCATTTAAGGTCATCCCTAAGGCGAGGTAAATCGAGGGGGCTGAGATCATCACATTCCCCTCATTTTTCTTGCTCTCCTTAAATACATTCCAAGTAAAGTCCACCAAAGCTCGGTTTAACTCGCCATCCATCTTAGGCGGTAGCTGGACATTGTTTCCCTTGATTCCCTTCATCAAATCTCCAGACCCAACCGCTGAATTCGTGGCACAGCCGGTCAGCGTCATCCCTAGCATTAATGCAACTAATAGCCAAGTAATTATAAAATGTTGTTTACGTTTCATAGACTTCGCCCTCCTTTAGGTGTTAAGACGTGAATGCGGGGCAAAACTTGGCAAGAAAGATTACAATTAGGCATATTCCGTAACCGTAAAGGGTTCACGGCGGGGATAAGTATAGCCCAGGTCGTGAACCCTAATTTTGTGACATTAGAATTAGTTGATTCTTATTGCACAACTAGCTGTAGAATTTTATCCTTCTACATTGACATCCTTTTCGACATAAGGAATATTGGTCTGCAAAAGAAAATACCCAATTACACCATAAAGCCTAAGGTTTAACATTCATTTAACTCTATAAGTTAAGGAATAATACTAATAGGTTAACAAAAGGAGGTTTTACTATGCTAAGGCGTCGTGTTGATCCTGGTCCGTTTAGCTTTATGCAAGGAGGATGGTTTGCTTTACATGCCCTCACTATTGCAGGTTCTATATATGTAGGAAAAACCCTTGAAAAAAGAAAGGACGACCCACTCAGACATCGTTAGAAAAATCAAAGACACTGGGGTATATAAATAATTCCCCAGTGTCTTTATTTGATGTGACGAAGCCAAATATGACGAGAGCCTATATCATGAAGGGTTAACCCAGGAGAACTGGCTGGCATCTTCATCGAAGATCTCCAAATCCGAGGGAATTCGAATCAGAATCCCTCGTGCGCCCATGACCATCGAGCTGCCTTCGTTGAGATTTCGAGGCTCTGGATGGAATTGACTCACGGTAAAATTGTCACTAAAATTCTTAAATGCGATCCTTTGCCGGTCAAGGGAGGCATCTGTGGCCGAAGCTTCGATCTTGAGTATCCCCTCTTCTAAGGATATCCTAGGCGGGGCAACCAGCTTGGTGTAGTCAATGGACTTGCCATCAGCGGTCCTGACATAATGAGGCGCAACATAGGTATTGACTTCGATGACACCATCGGCACTAGCCTTGCGCTCCATATAGATTTGCTCATAGCCCGTATAGCCAATGTTCCTGATTTTTAATTGAGGTGCATTTACTTCTTCTACCTTATAGGTCAACGTACCGTTCTTATATACCCCATCTCGATCCTCGAAGCGCCCACCCTCGGGAAGATGATATTCCCAACCATCCCCTGACCAATTACTGGGAGCTTCTGCTAATAATTCCTTACCGTTTGCATTAGGTGATTGAAAGCCTTTACTTTGATCCAAATAAGGCGCGAAGAGAGCCAAGAGCACCAGCACACCGAAGTAGACACCTGCCACTAGCAGATTATTCTTCCATTTATTCCTTTTATTCAGCTTTGGATTTATGTCCATCATCTTTTTACCTCCGTTCGCTGAGAGATAAGAATACTTAGCCCAAAAAGAAGAATAATGCTGCCGATCACTTTACCCACAAAGAGTCCCAAGGAGCTTTCCCTAAAATAAAAGTTCAGGAGATTGCCAATTTGAAACGCGAAGATGCGAATAAAGCCAAAGCCAAAAGCGAAGAGAGTGATCCAGAGAATGATCCCCAGTTTCTTGCTCAAGGACAGGCTAATCGTCTGAATAAAATAGGCAGTTGCCCCAAAGAGTAGTAGATACAAAAAGGCGACCAAGGAGCCCAGCAGGAGATCCCCGGGTACTATCTGCAACCCACCAAAGAGAAATTCCGATTCTTCAAGGGTCATGAGTATGAGAACACGTTGGGGAATAGCCATTAAAGTCGAGGTTATTCCAGCGAAGGCAGCGTAGGTAAATATAAGCAGGATATTCGAGAGATGACTGGTGACTCGATTGTTTACTACAGAAAACTCTATGCTTTGATATGGTTGGGAAACCAGAAAGGAAGCGACTACCACCATCCAAATAAACGAGAAGATTAAGAAGATCTCTCCGGAATACGAGTTGACAATGACCTGCAGAAATTCATTACTTGAAGACATACTGCTACGGGTGCCTAGGGAAAACAGGATACTCAGCATTTGGATAACAACGAGAATAAAGACCAAGCCTGAATGTCCCTTGAGTTTATATAGATACTGCTTTGCGATAATCTGCTGCAAGCTGACAGGGGCCAACCTAACCTCGCTTAAAGACATCATCGATTCCTCCTTTGGTTTTGGCTGTGAGGTAATTACAGAGATCATCCAGCGCTATGGGCATCACTTCCACATCCTGCCGCCGAATCCGCTCATAACCGACTGCGAGATTCTCTGCCTTGACTACCACGTAGAGACTTCCTTTGGCAAACTCCTCGCGGCGAAGAATCCCTTCCTCCGGTGTGTCTCCCCGTAGGTGTCCTCGCAGGAGGGCCTCGATGGCCTGGGCGTTACCACGAAAGCCCAAGGCGTATTGCTTCATATCTAGGGTAGACATCTGCAATTTCTTTGTTCCTTGATCTAAGAGAAGAATATCCTCTAAAATGTCTTCCAGCTCACCTAACAAATGGCTGGATAGAATCACGGTGCGGGGGTACTCTATATAATCCTTAAGCAAGGCTCGGTAAAAATCCTTACGCACCGCCGAATCCATACCGGTGGTAGGCTCATCCATGAGGGTTAACGGACACCGCGAGGCGATCCCGATAACGGCCTGAAAAGTGCTTTTGCTTCCTTTAGAGAGATTGCTGTGACACTGATGGGGATTAAGCTGGAAATAATCAAATAAGCCCTGGGCAATCGATTGGTTCCAGTTGGGATAAAATGTAGCAACCTCTTTTAATATATTCTGCAAAGTGAAGGACTCCGGAAAGGTCATGCTGTCATTGACGAAGATCGTGTTTCCAGCAATTACTAGGTTGTCGAAGGGCCTTTGGTCAAATACCTTAAGCTCTCCCCGAGTAGGCCTAAGATGACCGGCAATCATCTTTAAAAGGGTCGTCTTCCCCGCGCCATTTCTGCCGATGAGACCAGTGATCGTATTCGCTTCAATCGAAAAGGACAAATCCTGAATCGCATGGAGCTCCCCATAGGCCTTAGTTAGGTGCAAACCTTCTATTTCACTCATCTTTCCCCATCCCCTCCCTCATAAATTTCTTCCCTGGCCTGCTTCATCATCTGGAGCAATTCCTTCTCCTGTACCCCTAAACGTTGGGCCTCGGCCACCAAATCCTTGACCATCTGACCAAGGACCTGCTGCTTGCGCTTGGTCAAGATATATTCCTTCGCCTGAGTAGACACGAACATGCCAAGACCCCGCTTCTTGTATACCATGCCTTCGTCTGCCAGAAGATTAAGTCCTTTGGCAGCTGTAGCAGGGTTAATGGTAAACATCTCCGCCAGTTGATATTGAGAATAGACTCGCTCATCTTCAGCCAGCTGGCCGCTCAATATTTCTGCCTCCAACCACTCGGCAATTTGCACATAGATTGGTTTAATGCTATCCGGTTTAAAAATCATGAACCTACCTCCTTCATTAGGAGTCCATTAGTGCATTAGTTATGTAATGTACTATGGTTATAGTTTATGCTCTAGTGACCTTTTTGTAAAGGCTTTTTGTTCGAAAGGCTTTTTTGTTAGGTTTCCTATGACCACCCCGTGGATAACTCAACTAAGGCTTCCGCTCGTTCCTCTCACAAGACAAGTTTCCTATATCACTATGTAGGATTTTAGGATGGTACAAACGAATTATTAGATTAGATCAATGTTAGACTAATCTGTCTATTCTCTTTTATATCAATCTTTCAATCTTCTATATCAGCCTTATATTTTCATTTCATATTCAGCTTTTAATCATTAGGTCATGAACGATCATGCAAAAAAGGAGGCGATGCCAATGGCAATAAAATACACAGTTTGCCCCCATGACTGTCCGGATGTCTGTGCTTGGGAGGTTGTGGTAGATGATGGTGGGAAATTAACAAAGATTAAGGGTGACCCCAGTCATCCTGTAACGCAGGGCACCATCTGCGAGAAAACTAAATTCTATGGGTCGAGAGTATACGGGGAAGACCGTGTCCTTTACCCCCATCGGCGGATCGGTAAAAAAGGAAGCGGTGAGTTTCAGCGCATTTCTTGGGATGAGGCTTTAACCGAGATTGCCGAGCGTTGGCAGGCTTTAATCCAGAAGCATGGAGCAGAATGCATTTTGCCCTATTCCTACGCAGGAAATATGGGCATAGTGAATAAGCTGGGGATGGATCGGCGCTTTTTTCATCGAATGGGAGCCTCCAGGCTAGAACGGACGATTTGTTCTGCGGCGGGGGTCAAGGGCTATTCCTTAGTTTACGGTGAAGCACGAGGGATTAACCCGGTGGAGAGTGCAAAGGCCAAGCTGATTCTCCTTTGGGGTGTCAATGCCCTATCTACAAATATGCACCAAGCCTTGTTGACTGATCAGGCTCGCAAAAACGGCGCTCGTGTCGTTTGTATCGATGTTCATCGCAACTCTACTGCGAACTGGGCAGATGAATTTTATCATATTTTACCGGGCTCCGATGGAGCCTTAGCCTTGGGAATCGCCCATATTCTGTTTAGAGATGGGCTAGTAAACAACGCTTGGGCAGAAAAGCACGTCAAAGGGCTGAAGGAATTTGCGGAGCACGTTAAGGCTTATCCACCAGCGAAGGTGGCTGACTTAACTGGGCTTACCATCGCCGAACTGGAACGTCTCGCCCACCTTTATGGGGAGACTCAGGCAAGCTATATCCGGATTGGCAATGGTCTACAGCATCATGACAATGGAGGAATGGTCGTTTGGGCCATCGCCTCCTTACCTGCCTTAACCGGGGCTTGGGCCGTGCCAGGGGGCGGTGCGATTCGCAGCAACGCCGGTTGGTTCCCCTTGAACAGCAAGCTTGTGGAAAGACCTGACCTGCAGCCAACCCCTACCCGTTTGATTAATATGATGCAGTTGGGGAGAGCTTTGACCGAACTAGATCCTCCTGTACATTCCGTGTATATCTATTCCACGAACCCCATGGTAGTCGCACCGGAACAAGAGTTAGTACGTAAGGGTTTAGAACGGGAGGACCTGTTCACTGTGGTTCATGAACAGATCTGGACTGATACCGCCCGTATGGCTGATATCGTGCTGCCTGCTACCACTCATCTTGAAAATCAAGACCTCTATGCCTCTTACTGGCAATGCACCCTGCAATGGGCCGAACCCGTCTTGGAGCGGCAAGGTGAGAGTAAGCCGAATGTCGAGGTCTTTGCAGAGCTGGCCCAGCGAATGGGCTTTACGGAGAGCTGTTTCAAGGATACCGCTGAGGATATTGCCGCTCAGGCCATAGATCTACCGTATTGGCACGAGCAAGGGATTAGCTTGGACCGGGTTCGCAAGGAGAGATTTGTAGAGTTAAAGGTGCCCGCACTCCCCTATGCCCACGGCAAGTTTCCTACCTCTTCGGGTAAAGCGGAAATCTATAGTGAAAAAGCAGTTGAAATGGGTTTCGCTCCCCTGCCGATTCATACTCCTTTGGTGGAAGGCCCGGAGACCGCCAGCGAAAAATACCCCCTGACTTTAATGGCCGGCCCCAATCGACAATTCCTTAACTCTTCCTTCGCCAACCTACCCAGTCTCCGGGCCAAGGCAGGCCGACCGGAGCTGGAAATCCATCCCGAAGATGCTGCCAAAAGGGGCATCCAAACTGGGGATTTAGTCGAAGTCTTCAACGATCGGGGTAGTTGTAGGCTTCACGCCTTAGTAAAAGACACTGTCCTTCCGGGAGTCGTGGCTACCACAGGGCTATTTTGGACCAAGAACTATGTGGATGGTCGCGGCATAAACTCTCTAACCCCCAGCCGCCTCTCAGATATGGGCAATGGCGCTACCTTTTTCTCGAACTTAGTGGAAGTCCGTCCTTGTTCCAACGTTTGCTCCCGATCTCTTACAAAGCACAATTTATCTAACGAGTTTCACTAGCTTTCTAACTGGTATACGTAACATATATAGATAAAGCCGATTGATCCAGTATGATATGATCCTCCTAAAGTAGACCATGGAAATATCCAAATCTACTTTAGGAGGATATTTTCATGTCCAAATCACCGCATAGTGCCGAATGGAAATTAAAAGTTATTGAAGAATATCTATCCGGGCTAGGTTCATATGAAA
>NZ_JBBWUA010000010.1:0-110493 GCF_038181555.1 Desulfitobacterium sp. THU1
GCAGACGTTTGCTTTGCCATACCCAAATTCTCTGGATTAGGCATTTTATGCTAATTCTATCCTTGGTGAGCTAGTTTGATTAGTTAGGAATTCTATGAAAAAGCGAGAAATTTAAAGAAAATCATAAGATAATATAGGGAGGTTAAGAAACACGCAGAATATGGATTTGAGATTCTGCGCAAGAATAAAGATATCAATTTATTATCTGCCCACGTTGCCCTTCAACACCAAGAACGATGGGATGGTAGTGGCTATCCGCGAGGGTTAAAGGGTATGCAAATTCATGAATACGGACGTGTGGCTGCCATAGCAGATGTTTATGAGGCTTTAACCAGCAAAAGGGTCTATCGCGATGCTGTTCAGCCTTATGAAGCTTACGAATACGTTTTGGCCAATTCAAATAGACTCTTTGAACCCAGAGTCGTTCAGCATACTTTTTCCAAGTGTATTGCGCCGTACCCCACGGGTTCAGGTGTTCGACTCAGTAACGGATTTCGTGGTAATGTAGTTAAGCAAAACCAGCATCTTCCGACTCGCCCCCATGTGCGCATGACCCATGAAGGAGATATTCGCCTAATAGCTCCTATTGATTACGACTTAGCAGAGCATCCTTCTTTAATGATCGTTAGTGTTGAGAATAAGTAGGTTTTTAAGTTTAATGAAGAAGCAAAGCTAATTTAGCTTTGCTTCTTTTCGTTGGGAAGTTTATGTGGAGTATTATTCTTCGTTGCTTTTTTATCACATACTATTAAATGTCATGTGCTGAGCAATGAGGATAGTTCAGCTGCAGTGTGAACCGGTCTGTGACAGGAATGGTTTTGACAGACATAAGCAGTTGCTTGCTTGGAATCCTGAGGGTAATTCGTAAGCCAAGGAATGAGTTCGGTAAGGGTTCCTTCTTGGTAAAGAAGGATGGTATAGGGGCGGTATTCCGCAAAGATAAGTTCCTTCATTTTAGAGTGTTCGGCATGCTGTAGTGGTCCGGTGAGGACGATCTCCTGACTTTGGGCGAGGGCGTATTGAAGGGCTTGCAAAAATGCAGTATATCCTGCTGGATAAGTAGAAAGTGGGGACTTAAAGGCCATGAGTTGTTCATGTGCCCTTTTCTCCCAATGAGCATCACCTGTAAGACGTGCTAGGCGAATTAGGTTACAAGCGGATACTGAGTTGCCGGAGGGAATTGCCCCATCATAGATTTCTTTGGGGCGAATCAGCAACTCCTCTGCGTCATGGCCGGTTAAGAAGTAGCCCAGTTCCTCTGAATCTAAGAAAAGCTCATCCTGCGCTCTCTGCAGGCTTAGAGCAAAACCGAGGTAGTCCTTTTTTTCTGTAGCCAAATATAGCTCAATTAATCCCCAGATAAGAAAGGCATAATCATCGAGGTAGCCTAAGTGAGCGGAATCTCTATCGCGGTACCGAGCTAATAAACGTTGATCGGGGTATAAATTATTCATAATAAAACTTACTGCTCTCTGCGCGGCATCACTAAAGGTGGTATCGCCGAAGATTTGAGCACCTTTAGCCAGAGCGGCAATCATTAAGCCATTCCAAGAAGTAAGGATTTTATCATCCTTATGGGGATGAATCCTTTTCTCTCGTGCTTGGAAAAGAATCTGGCGAGCCTCTTCAAGCTGAAGTGAGAGTTCTTCGAGGGGAAGATTAAATTCCTCGGCTAAAGCCGCCCATTCAGTGTGAAGGAGGTTAGGGATGTTATGGCCTTCGAAGTTGCCATCTCGGGTAATGTCGTAAGCTCGACAATAAAGCTGGCCGGCTTCGGGTCCTAGGAGCTCGTGGATTTCTTGAGGAGTCCAGACATAAAATTTACCTTCTACCCCTTCGGAATCTGCATCCTCAGCAGAATAAAGCCCCCCTTCTGGAGCTGTCATATCCCGAAGGACATAAGCGAAAATCTCGCGGGCCGTTTGTTCATCTTGAGGGTCGTGGCGGACTTGATAGCTTTCCAGATAGGCAATAGCTAAGAGGGCATTATCATAGAGCATTTTTTCAAAGTGGGGAACTAGCCAATGACGATCAGTGCTGTAGCGAGCGAAGCCAAAACCGATATGATCATAGATCCCTCCCTGCCCCATAGCATCTAGGGTGTTGCGGACCATTTGAGCGGCTTGCTGGGCTTTCGGTTCCTGACCATGATCATGGGCATAGCGGAGAAGAAAAGTCAGATTGTGAGGCGTCGGGAATTTGGGCGCCTCCCTAAAGCCTCCATATTGAGAATCAAAGGATTTCTGGAAAGTTTGCATAGCTATTTCTATGATCTCTTTTGCCCAGGGTCTAAAGTCATCGTCTTGGGAAGAAATCATAGAGGGGGTAGGAGGTACCTTGCTGGCTATGACAGCAGTATAAATTGACTCTGCTGAATTATGGACCTTTTCTTCATCGGCTTTCCACAGTTCCCCAAGTTGATGCAAAATATCAACAATCCCGGGGCGGCCATAACGGCTTTCCTTCGGAAAATATGTACCCGCATAGAAGGGTTTTTGGTCAGGAGTCATGAGAATTGTCAAAGGCCATCCCCCGGAACCGGTAAGAGCCTGACAGAATTCCATATAGATATGATCGACATCCGGACGTTCCTCTCGATCCACTTTAATGGCAATAAAATAACGCTTAAGGAGATCGGCCACCTCATGATCCTCAAAGGATTCGCGTTCCATAACGTGACACCAATGGCAGGTGGAGTAGCCAATGCTTAGAAATATCGGTTTATTCTCTTTTTTTGCCTTGGCAAAGGCTTCCTGCCCCCACGGATACCAATCCACCGGATTATAAGCGTGTTGAAGTAAATAAGGAGATTTCTCGTTGACTAATCTATTGGCTTCTATATTCATGTTTCTCAGAAGGATCACCTCCACAAATAGCGTACTTTTATTATAACCTAAAAAAATTATTTAAAAGATATTATACTTAACGATATAGAGAGGATCCGCATTCGAGTCCATCCCAAGGTGGAATTTGTAGGACGATTATTAAAGTCTCCGTTACAAAGGATATTTCTTGTTGACTTTCTCTTAAATGACTGTTATGATAAACAAGTCCGTTCGAAAAATATTGGATTTGGTAAAACCTTCTTCTGTTGCCTAAAGCACTGGGAAGCAATGAAAATTCCTTTTGAGTGGCGGGTAATTTAAATGATGGAGGTTTTTTATTATGTACGAAGACAAAGTTATTACCTGTAAAGACTGTGGAGCAGAATTCGTATTCTCAGTTTCTGAGCAAGAATTCTACGCTGAAAAAGGTTTCACCAATGAACCTGGCCGTTGCCCTTCTTGCCGTGCAGCTAGAAAGCAACAAACTCGTGGTAATGGTGGATACCAACGCCAAGAACGCCAAATGTACCCTGCAGTTTGCGCTTCCTGTGGTGTAGATACCATGGTTCCTTTCCAACCTAGTGGCGACAAACCAGTATACTGCCGCGATTGCTTCACCCCACGCAGCCGTTACTAAGATCTAAGCAAGACCTTCTCAGATTTAACTCTGAGAGGGTCTTTTTTATTTGGTCCGAGGCACAAAGTCGTGAAAAGAAGATTTTGTCTTTATTTTGAGAATAGTTTAAAATAAACCTATGAAGCGTTTTGCTATTGTGTTAGATGGTTACGATAATTGAAATATGACAAAAGCTAAAGGAGGAGAGAGAAGTGGTGCAAGTTGCTTTTTTGCCGGGTCATACGAAAGTAGAGGTGCCCAAGGGGAGTACCATAATGCAAGCAGCTATCACAGCCGGTGTTCCCTTGGAAAGCACCTGCGGTGGGAGAGGGACCTGCGGAAAATGTAAGGTGCAAATCGATCCGGGAAAAGTTGATCCGGCACAAGATGTGGGGAAAAACTTTTTAAGCGACTCTGATAGGGAAGCGGGGTGGGTGTTAGCTTGCCGTGTCGCGGTATATGAGGATTTGGCTGTCAAGCTTAGTGAATCTAAAGATGCTCATCAAAGAAAGACTCAGCTCAATCAATTGATGGATGTTGAACTTGCTCCCGGAATCCAAAAGCTTTTTCTCCAATTAGCAAGGCCAACCGTAGAGGATCAGAGACCTGACTGGGATCGTCTTGTTGCCGCGTTACCTTCGCAAAGGATTTCCTTTAACCGGCGTATTGCCTCTCAGCTGCCGCAGGTGCTTCATCAAGCGAACTTCCAGGTGACAGCTGTTCTGGACGGAGATAAAGTATTAGCCGTGGAGCCAGGGGATACTACCTTGAGGAATTATGGCCTAGCCATCGATATTGGCACTACTACGACGGTAGTCTATTTAATGGATTTGCTTCAAGGAAAAGTCCTCGCCAGTGGTGCGGTGACCAATCCCCAACGAGCTTATGGAGCAGATGTTATCTCGAGGATCACCCATGCTGCTCGGGGTCCGGAACAGCTGCAGGAACTACAGATGTTGGTTATGGGAGGTTTGAATCAAATCATTGCTGAATTGTCTGCAAAAAGTCGCATAGGCAAAGAAGAGATTTATCAGGCTGTGGTCGTGGGAAATACCACCATGAGTCATCTGTTCTTGGGCATTGATCCAACTTATTTAGCTCCGGCACCCTTTATTCCTGTCTTCCGGCAAGAGGTCGAGGTTGAAGCAAGGGAATTGGGGTTGGATATTCTACAAACAGGGCATGTGGTTCTTTTGCCGAATGTTGCCGGGTATGTGGGAGCTGATACTGTCGGCGTGATGGTCGCCGCCAAGGTAGATCAATTGCCGGGATATACTCTAGCAATCGATATTGGTACCAACGGCGAGATCATACTTGCCGGTGGGAAGAGAATTTTAACCTGTTCGACTGCTGCCGGTCCGGCTTTTGAAGGAGCGGAGATTAAATATGGGATGAGAGCCGCGGATGGTGCCATTGAAAGGGTAACCATCAAGGATGATGTGGAATGTGCGGCCATCGGAGGGACTAAGCCCATTGGCATCTGTGGCTCGGGCCTGATTGATGCTATTGCCCAGATGGCTGAGTCGGGAGTCATCTATGCCAGCGGTCGAATCGTTAATAACCAAGATGATCTCGCCAAGCTTCCCCCGTTACTCCAACAGCGCATACGAAAAACTCCAGAAGGAAGCGAATTTGTGCTTGTCTGGGCGAAGGAGACAGGAATAGGTGAAGATATCGTACTAACTCAAAAAGATATACGCGAGATGCAGCTTGCGAAAGGTGCGATCCGTGCTGGCGTAAGTATTCTCATGAAAGAAATGGGGATCGGACTAGAGCAGTTGGATCGGGTACTATTGGCAGGGGCCTTCGGTAACTATATCAGTAAAGAAAGTGCCTTAGGCATCGGCCTGCTTCCCGATCTGCCGATTGAGAAGATTTCGGCTATTGGCAATGCGGCAGGTGATGGAGCTAAGATGGTTTTATTATCCCAAGCTGAACGGGTAAAGGCTACCGAATTTGCTAATCATGCTGAGCATCTGGAATTGTCCACACGCATTGATTTTCAGGAAGAGTTCATCGACGCTCTTTCTTTTGAACACCAGTAGAGCCATAGATCGCCTGAATGGTGCAATTTAAGTTGCATAGAAGTCAGATGCGTACAAGAAAAGGCAACCTCTCGGTTGCCTTTTTCGCATTCTTGGAAAGAGATATTATATTAAGCGGCGTTTTCGGTCGTATCCAAGGCTTTTTGCTTGCTTTTATTATGCCCAAGGAACAAAACTAAAGCAATGAGGACGGCGCTCAGACCCCATTCAATCCAGGCGCTCTCGCCGATGAGATTGACGACAAACTTTTCACCGGTCAGCATAGTGACGGCGGTGTGAGTGATGACTGCAGCTCCAAGAGGGATGATAATCGGAAAGCGGTTAATCGCCTTAATAACCAAGGTGCTTCCCCAGACTACGATCGGAATACTCACAAGTAAGCCGAAGATGACCAGTATGGGGTGACCATGAGCGGCTCCTGCCACCGCAAGAACATTGTCCAGACCCATTACGGCATCGGCAATAATAATGGTGCGAACAGCACCCCAGAAACTCGAAGCACTTTCTACATGTTCATCATGTTTTTCATCGGTGAGTAGCTTATAAGCCATCCACACCAAGAGCAGGCCCCCGGCAAACATCAGACCCGGGATTTTCAACAGATAGACAGCCACTAAGGTTGCTAGGGTACGAATTAGGATAGCTCCCCCGGTGCCGATTAATATGACTTTCTTTTGTTTATCTTTAGGTAGATTACGGGCTGCCATACCGATGACGATGGCATTATCCCCGCCTAAAACGAGGTCCATGAGGATGATGGCCAATAATGCCTGAAAAAACTCGGGACTGAATAGTTCCATTTTTTTCTTCCTTTCGCACTCAAAATATTTATCGTTTTCCTACGATTGGGGTATTATTGCATAAAAAAAGACCTTCTACCCTCCTTTGGGCAAAGGTCTTGCTTACAACAATGTTGTCAACAAAGCCGGGATTTTCATCCGTATTGACGACTTTGCTGTCCAGCTACTCCCCTTTGGACTATTACTGTTTTAGTATACCGTATAGAGTGCTTTAACGTCAATAAAAAATGATCTATAGAATATGAAGAAATCTAGATCAATGCCACCGATTCCTTAAAATTTGTTGCTGTATTTATTGTGTTTATTCACAATTTAGTTTAAAATTCGAATAAACAAAAGATGATGAGTAGAGCACAACATGATAAGTAGAACAGAAGAGATTAAATAGATCATGAGTTAATATGCGAAAGCTTGATTTTAGATTAGTTGTTTGAAATATGTTGTATAGTAATGGATGCTTTTTAATTAATAAGTTGTTATAGGAGAGAGATGTCATGCATGTACTTATTGCCGTAGATTCTTTTAAAGGAAGTCTAAGCAGTCAAAAGGCCGGGGAAGCAATAACCTTGGGTATTCAACGGGTCTTTCCGAAAGCAAGTACAGAGATTATCTCCATGGCTGATGGAGGTGAGGGAACCGTTGAGGCTATTGTGTACGCCACTAAGGGAGAAATATTAAAAGCCAAGGTCACTTCACCCTTGGGCGAGCCTCTTGATGCAATTCTTGGGAAGTTACCAGATGGCACCGTTGTCCTCGAAATGGCTTCAGCTTCAGGTTTGCCCTTGGTGCCACCAGAAAAAAGAAATCCCTTATTAACGTCAACAAGAGGTACCGGAGAGCTTATCCGAGCCGCCTTAGACTTGAATCCCAAAGAAATATTGATTGGTATTGGAGGAAGTGCCACAAATGACGGCGGTGCGGGTATGGCCCAAGCCTTAGGTGCGAGATTGCTAGATCGAGAAGGTCGGGAACTGATGCCGGGCGGAGGGGCTCTTGAGCATTTAGAGAAAATTGATATAACGGGCCTTGATTCACGTTTACAGACAACGAAGATTACTGTGATGTGCGATGTTGATAATCCCTTATGTGGCCCAAGAGGCGCTTCTGCCATATATGGTCCGCAAAAAGGGGCAGATCCGGAAATGGTTCAATATCTTGATCAAAATCTTGCTCGTTTTTCCCAAATTGTCCTGAAGGATCTGGGTATGGATTTAAAAGACGTCCCCGGTGCAGGTGCAGCCGGGGGACTTGGCATGGGTCTTCTCGCTTTTACCGGTGCGAAGCTAAAGACAGGTATTGAGGCCGTTCTCGATACGGTGGACTTCGACAATAAGCTTCAGGTCGCTGATCTAGTCATCACAGGTGAAGGGCGTATCGATGGACAGTCTATTTATGGTAAGGTACCCATGGGGGTGGCTAAACGAGCACACAGATCCGGTAAGCCTACCTTAGCTATCGTAGGCTCTATCGGGGCAGGATCGGAAGAACTCTATAACCATGGGCTGAGCTCGATTATTGCAATTGTCAATGGGCCTATGTCTCTTGAACAGTCAATGGAAAAAGCCTTTGAATTAACTGCGGACGCTACAGAACGAGGGTTTCGAATCTTACAGATTCCACTACGGTTTGATTAATGACTCAAGCTCGTGTTTGACCACTGCCTCTAGAAGGGCCAGGGGCGAAGTCTGGCTCAATCACTAGGAGGGGCGCTGCTAACTACTTGCAAAAAAGTAGTTGGGCGACGCTCCTCTTCTTGCGTTGAAAGATAAACAAATGATCATTCATCTTCACTTTTCATGTTAAGTACTAAGGAATCAAGTACTAAGTAATAAGACATTCAGATAGGAAAGATAGGAAAGAAATGTAGAATAGAAGGAGAATAGTGCAAGGTTAGTAAAATTTCCAAAAAAATTTGGAAAATTAGTTCTGAGGGGAATAGATGTGGTAAAATATCAGATGTACATATCATATTGAGCAAAGCCTCCAAATTTATTCAATTAGAAATTATCGCTTATGGAAAATCTATAGCTCAGAAAGTTCAATGCTCGTAGATGAAGGGTGAGGAGTCTGTGTTAGTAGAAAAAAATATGGCCAATGAATCCCTGATAATTGGTTCTTCTTATGCAGAGCCCTTCTTGACAACTATCCAAGAGATGAACCGTGAGGAGAACCTCTTGAGAGCCTTGAATCTCTTTACCCAGCGGAGTCTTGAGCTTTTTAAATGCAATATTGCGGCTATTTATCTGCTTAATCAAGGACGTTATCAATCTTTTTCAGTTGCCTATCGCGAGGATAAGCATCTCGACTCTTTGGAGTCACGGAGATTTCCTCAGGATTTTCCTATGATATCTACTCAAGTCAATTACTTGGATGATGAATGGGTTTTGCCACTTACTCATTTTGATAAAAACTTAGGTGCTTTGGTTCTTAGTGGCAACTATGCTCGGCCATCTGACCGGCGACTTGCTCTCTTTGTTGAAAAAGCGATCTCTATGATTTCTTCCTTCATTTTTGAAAGAAAGCTTAGAAGCGATTCCTTTGATCGGGAGCAGGCTTTGACACTGCTCTTACAAGGGACTGAAATTCTGGTCCGAACTGATTCGGAGGAACAGCTTCTGTCTGAAGCAGGAGAAATGGCTATGGAAATTCTGTTTCTACCCGGGGGTTTTTTCTTGTTGGAGGGAAGCGAAGGGAGTTGGGAGATCCGCTCACCTTTTGGGCGCCTAAGGCAAGCCATGGACTGGGATTGGCAGACATGGGTTAGGCAGTATATTTCCAAGGAAGAGTGCTGCCTGAGAAGTGCCACAGTACATTCTCTGGAAATTGAGGATAATCCTTTTCGGTGGGAAAAAGTTTGGATCTACCCTCTTCAGACCCATAGCGGAGTCGTGGGTGAACTTTGGCTTATGAATACCGAGGAGGATATCACCGACCAAAAGCGGGAAATTCTGGCTGCCTTTATACGTGTGATAGGGGTTGCCCTTGAGACAATTCGGCAGCGAGATGAGCTAGCACGTTTAGCGAATACCGACCGTTTGACAGGAATATTGAACCGTCAGGGATTTGAACAGCGTTTTCGTGAAGAAATGGCCAGCTCTTTACGAAGGAATTCAAACTTTCTCTTGCTGCTTCTTGATCTCGATATGTTTAAACAGCTCAACGATAGCCAGGGTCATCCGGTGGGGGACCTAGCCCTGAAAGAAATTGCTCAGAACTTACGGGCTGCAGTACGTGAACAGGATATTGTTGCTCGAACCGGTGGCGATGAATTTACCCTTGTTCTGACCGACATAGCGATGAGTGAAGAAGCATTGCACGTTATTGAGCGGATGAGAAAGAGCATGCATTTGGAGGAGTATGATTTAGGCGTGAGTATTGGCGTCGCTGAATTTCCCATGGAAGGCCAGACTTATGATGAATTATACCGTCTAGCGGATCAGAGACTTTACCGAGGCAAAAACTTGGGCAAAGGAAATATCATAACGGACTGACCCTCCAGACGGGGGGTCTTTTATTTGGGATGCCTTTCGTGTTATCCTATAACAGTATGGATTTTGAGATGGAATTAGATGATAACGTTCAGATCAAATGATTCTGTCAGCTAAACGAGCAGAGGGTGTGACTAAATGAAAAAATACGTACGCACGATTTTCGAATGGGGGATTTTGATTGTCATCGCTTGGGTTCTCTCCTTTGGTATCAGAACCTTTGTCCTTGACACGAGAATTGTTCCTACCGGTTCGATGCTTCCGACGATTCAACTACAAGATCGTTTAATATTTGATAAGCTTTTTTTTCGCTATGGTACATTGGAACGAGGGAATATCATCATGTTTACTGCTCCCGAGGGCTCCGGTGAGCACGATGACTTAGTAAAACGTATCATCGGCATGCCGGGGGAGACCTTAGAAGTTCGCGAGGGTAAAGTGTGGATAGATGGTCAGGCATTACTAGAACCTTATCTCAAGGAAGCTCCTAACTATGAGTATGGACCCATCGAAATTCCTGAAGATTCCTATTTGGTTTTTGGTGACAATCGTAATAACAGCAAGGACAGTCATGTCTGGGGCTTTGTTCCTATAGAAAATATCGAGGGACGAGTCTTGCTGCGTTATTGGCCTCTAGAGCAATGGGGTTCCTTAGATTAGATGTGAGCACAAACTTTGCTATAAATTGCCACATTTCAATGAAGTGATTTTCAATGAAATGATTTCTAAAGATATAATGATAAGAATGAAAGGTGAAAAAAATGAAGTATGCCAACTGGATGAAAAATGTAGGGGAAGGATTTATCGGGGAAATGCTAAGAGCAGCGCAAAATCCTGAGATGATTTCCTTTGCCGGAGGATTACCGGCCCTCGAACTTTTTCCAACCCATGAGCTTCAAGATGCATTTCAGCAGGTTTTTGAGGAGCAGGGTAGTTCTGCTTTGCAATACTCTCAGACTGCGGGATACCCTAAGCTAAGGGAATGGCTCGCCAGTCAACATCAAAGGAATGAAAGACCAGCACGTATCCAAGAAGTGATTATCACAACAGGTAGTCAGCAAGGATTAAGTCTCTTAGCCCAGACCTTTTTAGATCCGGGAGATACGGTATTCATGGAAACCCCCACGTATTTGGGTGCTATTCAAGCCTTTGAAGGCTTTCGCGCGAACTTCCAGATGATCCCCTGTGATGTGGAAGGTATTATTCCCAGTGAATTGGAGCGTGCCCTTCAGCATACCACGCCGAAGTTCCTTTATATTATACCGAATTACCAAAATCCTTCCGGAAAGGTTATGGGATTAGAGCGTAGAAAAGAGCTGCTCAAGGTGGCTCAGAAATATGATTTACTACTGATTGAAGATAATCCTTATGGCGAATTGCGTTATGAAGGTGAACCGCTTCCCCATCTTGCCGAACTGGGGGAAAATGTTGTCTATCTGGGAACCTTTTCAAAGGTATTAGCACCGGGACTGCGCGTCGGCTACGTACTTGCTGGCGAAGATATAATTATGCATCTGGAGCAGACCAAAGAGGGTGTGGATCTCCATAGCAATAATTTGACGCAAAGAGCAGTTTATGAGTATTTAAAGCAAGATCTTTTACCGGATCATATTCTCAAGCTACGTGAGGTGTATGATGTGCGTCGCAAGGCTATGGTAGAAGCTATCCATACCTATTTGGGAGAACAAATAGAGATGGTGGTTCCCTCAGGAGGACTTTTCCTTTGGGGCAAGCTCAGCGGAGTTCAGGATAGCTTTGCTTATGTAGAAGATATGATCAAACAAAATGTCCTCTACGTACCAGGGGCTTTGTTCTATGCTGATGGCCGGGTATCCAACGAGATGCGCCTTAACTATTCCTGCTCAACTCCTGAAGTCATTGAAGAAGGAATCAAGCGTCTTGCCAAAGGACTAAGCAAAGGACTAAGCAAAAGGTAAGCTATGTTCGATCCCTTAAAAAGATGCCCATCTGTGTTCGGCACATCGACTCAGGTGGGCATCTCTCGTTTAAGAAAAGTATTCCTTTAGGTGATAAAAGGAAAGGCACCCAGCAAGAAGAAAAGTTCGGACAGTTCAATGCTGGCTCCGTAAAGATCACCGGTCAGTCCGCCGAGCAGGCGTGAAACTTTACAGGTGAAGAAGAGGATGCCTAAAGTGGCTAAGACGAAACCGGCTATGCCTGACCAATGCAGAAAATAATAGGTTAGCAGTAGAAGCAAGAGACCTTGACCGAAGAAAACCCACTTGGTATTTCGGGAAGATTCATGAAACCCTTTACCCAGACCCTTTTCCCTAGCATAGGGGAAGAAATATACGCCGATAAGGAAAATCCAACGAGCGATGATGGGCATAAAAAGGACAAGGAAAAGGGCCGAAGCGGAACCGAGGGAACATAGCTCTACAAGCAAAGTGAATTTCAGTAGCAGGTAGGCTATGGCACCTAAGGCCCCGAAGGCACCCACATGGCTGTCCTTCATGATCTCCAGCATACGCTCCGGAGGACGGGCGGAAAGCAAGCCATCCATACTATCCATGAAACCATCCAGATGGATTCCCCCGGTTAAGATGAGTTCAAGGATGAGCACTAAAGCGGCAGTAATCAAAGGCGGGTAGAAGGGAAGCAGGAGTGTTAGAGATGCCCAAAGCACTCCTCCCACAATCAAGCCCACCAAAGGATAATAATGTTGGCTCAGAGTGAATTCTTCGGAGGTCACATTCGTCGGCTGGGGAAGAGGAATGCGCGTTAAAAAAGTCAGGGCGATCCATAATTTGCGCATGGCTTACTCCTCTTCTCTACGCAAGGAATCCAGCAGGGCCTGTCCGGCGGCTTTGATTTCTACGGGATACCCGGCAACCACAGAATAAACCTGGGATGCACTTCGACCTAAAACCTGATTGGCCCGACCGGCGAGATCTCGATATACTCGAGATAAGGGATTATCGGGAACGATACCATTGCCCACCTCATTGGTGACCATGATGACCTGTGGTGTAACCTCCTGTGCTAAGTCGGAGACGGTTTTCACTTGCTCCAGAATCCATAATTCTAATTCATGAAGGGTTTCCGTATATTCTCGCCCCTGGAGAACTTTTTCCTCAGGGTAGCGGGAGAGAAGGAGATTCGTCAACCATAGTGTGATGCAATCCACCAAAATGACACCCTTTTCTTGGCGATACCGTTCCAAGACTGCCGCAAGGGCCAGAGGTTCTTCGACCAAGGCCCAGTGGGAAGGTCGCTGATTCTGGTGTTTCTTGACGCGCAGAGCCATTTCTTCATCGTAGACTTGGGCGGTAGCAACATAGGTAACAGGCTGACGGGGATAGGCAGCAAGAAGCTCAGCAAAGCTACTCTTCCCGCTGCGGGCACCACCGGTAATAAGAACAAAATCCGACATAAATTACCTCCTAAGGCTTCAGCCTGCGTTAAAACAACGAGTGCGAAAGCAGTGCTTTCGTGGCTCAAGCCGGGTTTTCTTTATTGCTTACTCCTGCAGATTCAAAGGTAGCCATTTCTTCAAGAATATGGATGGAGGCATCCAAGAGATGGAAGGCAATCGCAGCTCCAGTGCCTTCGCCCAGTCTGAAGTCCAGGTGCATAATCGGTTTAAGCTCCAGTTGCTTCAGAGCAGCTACATGACCAATCTCCACCGAAGAATGAGACGGAATCAGGTAGAAACGAGCGGTGGGACAAATTGAGGTGGCGATGAGAGCGGCTGCTGTAGAAATTACCCCATCCAAAACGATAGGTACTTGGGAATGGGCAGCTTCAAGGATGGCTCCGGCTAGGGCGCCGATTTCCAGGCCGCCAATCTTACGGAGAACGTCTACGCCGTCCTGAGGATCCGGCTGATTAACTTGGATGGAACGGGTGATGACCTCTTGTTTGCGGATCAAGGCAGCATCATCGAGGCCGGTTCCGCGTCCGGTAACATCTTGGGCTGGTAGGCCGGTGAAGAAGGAAATAATCGCGGCACTGGGAGTAGTATTGCCGATCCCTACTTCGCCGGTAGCTAAGACTCGGAAACCGGAATCAATGGCCTGACGTGCGATTTTGGCACCTGTCAGCAAGGATTGCAGTGCCTCTTGACGACTCATGGCCGGTCCTTGAGCCATGTTATGGGTTCCGTTCATCACCCGATGACGCATAAGCTCCGGAGGGTCTAAGGGAAAAGCCATTCCTATATCGGTGCAGATAACCTCCGCCTTAGCATGACGTGAGAGCACATTGATACCGGCACCGCCGTTTAAGAA
Organism: Desulfitobacterium sp. THU1; assembly: GCF_038181555.1. NCBI lineage: Bacteria > Bacillati > Bacillota > Clostridia > Eubacteriales > Desulfitobacteriaceae > Desulfitobacterium > Desulfitobacterium sp. THU1. Next base: position 14,025 of record NZ_JBBWUA010000010.1, read on the forward strand.
ATTATAAAACATCTGGGGGGTGACTTCTTGAGGAAAAGCACTGACCCCTTCGGCCACGACTCCGTGATCCCCAGCCATAACCAGAACCGCTTTCTTCTCAATCTCCGGCCAGGGATTTCTTTGGATTCCACCTAAGCGTTTGGCGATCTCCTCTAATACTCCTAAGCTACCGAGGGGTTTGGTTAAGGAATCCAGACGTGCCTGCACAGCCTCCATAGCCTTTTCGTCTAGCCCTTGAATACCCTGGACTAGTTGCTTTAAGGCTGTTTCACATTCATCAAGTGTAGTCTCAGTCAAATTTTCACGAGCATAGACCTCATCTAGGAATAGTTTGTCTTGATTTAGTTCTGTTTTACTCATCTTTAATCCTCTCCTTTTTAATAAAAAAATAAAGTCCCGCCACAAATAATGTGGTCGGGACTTTGCCTTCGTCGCCGCTGCTTTCCAAATACCCCTGGAAAGGCTTTCCTCATTCTTGGCAGGTCTCCTGGCTTCGACTCAAGTGCCTTAAACCTCCTTCCCAGCAAGCGCCAGTGGAACTAGTCAAGGCTCATCGTTCACAGTGATGGGTGCGCACCGGAATTTCACCGGTTTCCCTATTCTCCCCAGTATGGGGCACCAAAGAATGGCTTCATCTTCACTTAGCTATAGATTACCAAAAGGAAAGTTTTTGTCAAGAGAAGATTTTGCTCTTTACTTCATGATTTTCAAGACTTATGATAATTTGCAAAGAGATAATAAGGATGTGCATCAAGGTGATCATAACAAAACTTGCCCGTGTAGCCCTTCTTATCGATGGCATGGTTATTTTTCACGGTCTAAAAGAAGATCCTGTCATCGCTTCACTTAAGTACCTTCTGCAAAAAGCAGCCTCTGCAGACTCTGATTTCACGGAAGTCTATCGCGAGTACCATCATTTATGCGCCTTAGCGATCCAGGTCCGTTGGCCGAATTATCTTTGGGAGCGCATTATCCGGGATGAAAATGAACTCACCCAACAGGTTATACATTATGGAGTGGAGCATGTCTCACCTGAGCTGCGAAAGTTGGCTGGACGTGATCTGCTCTGCTGGCGAGAGATTGCCCAGCTCACTGCTTCAGATATCAAGTCCGCAATACTTGCTCGGCTGGAAAACTTAGAGGCAGATTACCACGGTCTATGGCAAGAGGCTCCTTTGGCTCCACAGAGCTGGCCGACTTGGCCGAATGATGAGGATATGAAGGCAGGCGTTCAGGGGGGTGCCAAGGTAACGACGAATTCTGAAGAGAATTACGCGGAGCGTTATCTGCAAACTGCCCAAAGAAGGCTTCAAGATAGCCTTCGGGGCGGAAGTGCCGAGGCGATGGTTGAGGCTCTGCTTACTTATTATCGAGACATGGGTACGGGGTTGTTTAATCAAAGCATGGCCATTAAATGGCGTGGTGAAACAGGAAGACTCGAGGGGGTAAAAGCTGATCCCATGCGCAAGAGCCAGCTTATCAATCAGGAGCGCGAACAAGGGATTGTCTTAGAAAACACGGAATTTTTCTTAGATGGTTATCCCGCTAATAATGTGATTCTCTACGGCAATCGAGGTACGGGGAAATCCTCCTTGGTCAAAGCCCTACTTCAGGAATATTGTGAAAGGGGTCTGCGTTTAGTCGAATTATCAAAAACCGATTTACAGGATTATCCCAAAATCATTCGACTTTTAGGGAAGCAACCCCTCAAATTTATTGTCTTCATCGATGACCTTTCCTTCGAGGATACCGAATCGGATTACAAGAACTTGAAAACCCTGCTGGAGGGGGGCTTGGAAGGAAAGCCTGAAAATGTCCTTATCTATGCTACCTCGAACCGTCGTCATTTAGTCCGGGAAACCTTCGGCGAGCGGCAAGGAGATGAGGTGCATCGCCGGGATAACATGGAAGAAAAATTGTCCCTTTCCGATCGTTTTGGGATTACGGTAACCTTCCCAACCCCCGATCAAGCAGGCTATCTCAAGATTGTGACAGAGTTAGCGGCTCAGGAGGGACTGCTGATTCCTCAAGAAGATTTGCGGCAGCAGGCTTTACGCTGGGTCATGAATCATAATGCTCGCTCCGGGCGAACGGCCCGCCAGTTTGTGGATTTTCTAAGGGCAAAACAAGGTGCCATGTTGAAACAATGACGCTATCTAAAACAAAGAACAGAATGCTTAAAAAGATGATCGCTGATTTACAGGGATCATCTTTTTTTATATAACTGATTGCAATAAAGATCATAGTACTTCAACTATTTCTCACCTGGTCTTGCTACCTCATAATACTAAAACTACCAAATTAATGCATAAAATTGAGCAAGGTGCTTAAGCTAAGAACAGAAAATAGGATGATGAGAGTGAGAAATGATGAAATATCGGGTGTCCAATCGACAGGTCTTCTTTACCTTTGCCCTTACCATTGTTCTATCTCTTGGTATTCCAAATCTTATCTTACGCGAATTATCTCAAGATTTCTGGCAGCCCTTGTTGCTCGCTTTGCTTATCGAGGTATGCATCGCCTGGCTCCTCTATAAAATGGGACTTAAATACCCTGGGCTAACAATGTTTGAATACAACGAAAAGATCCTCGGCAAGTACTTAGGGAAGATAGGCACTTTTGTCTTTAGCGCTTTTTTTATTGTCGTGGTCATGGTGCTTGTTCAGATATCAGTTGAGTTTTATATTTCCATGATTATGCCAGATACTCCCGGATATGTCTTTATATTTTTTATTCTCTTGGTTAGTACGTACGCAGTTTGCTCAGGTATTGAGGTCATCATGAGTATGTCGGAGGTCATCTGCTTATTCGTAATATCCTCCTATCTCTTTATCATTTTCTTCAATGTTAAATTGTTTAATATTGATAATATGGAGCCGATGTTCCAGCATACCCCACTGGAAATAGTTAGAGGGGCCGTTCTACCGATTTCATGGCTCGGGGTCTGTCTCGTGATGGGCGTCCTCATGGCTTATCACAATAACCCAAAGGACATGTTTAAGATGAAGATGGGCGGGGTCCTGACCGGGGCAACAGTGCTGACGGCTGTTATCTTTACGATTATAGCGGTACTAGGGGTAGAGGTAGGTTCCAGACAAGTATACTCGATTCTGATTCTGGCCCAGATGGTCTCCGTAGGCGATTTCATTGAGCGAATGGAGGCTTTTCAAGTCGTATCCTGGATGGCGGGTTCCTTTTTCAGCATTGCCCTGTTTCACTATGCGGGAGCAGAGGGATTACGACAGCTTTTTGCAAAAAAGTTACGCAATGGATCAAGTCATGTGATCGCAATCTTTATTTTTTTTGTTTCCGTTTTTTTGTTGCCGACCATTCAAGACAAGACGTATTTTCTAATAAATATATTTACAAAATATGCTTTATGGGTAGAAGTTGGCGGAGTCGTAAGTCTCTTTGGAGTGTTTATGGTAAAAGAGAGATTTAAGAAATCTCTTAAGAAGAGGAAATAGCTATGAGTAATGACAAGTCGGTGCAAATTTCAGAGAGCCTTGAGGAGATTGAATGTCAGATACGCAGTAAATTTGGGAATAGTGCCGATCTGACTTTTCGTGAGTTCGGTTTAGGTCCCACTAATCAGGGCCTACTGGTCTTTATCGCGGGACTTGCCGGACATGAATATATTAGCATGTCGATACTTAAGCCCCTCATGGAGTTTGCATCTCTTCGAGCAGGTGATATTCCCCTCCAATCGCTCCTGGATGTGCTCCATAGGCAGGTATTGAGCAATAGCCAAATCGTAATGGTAAATACCTATGCTGAGGTGACTAAAGGGCTGTTGGTAGGGAAGACGGCCCTCTTCCTGGAACAGGCTGAGTCTGCCTTACTACTGGATACATTCGGCGGTAAGACGCGCAGTGTTGATCAACCAGAAACGGAGGTTACCGTACGCGGTCCACGGGAAGGCTTCATCGAGAACCTTGGTACAAATACCTCCTTACTGCGCAGGAAAATAAGTGATGAAAATTTACGTATTGAGTCCATGGTTTTAGGACAACGAACGAATACACAGATCAATCTAGCTTACATAGAGGGTTTGGCGAATCCCAAGCTTGTTGTGGAATTAAAAAACCGCCTTAAGTCCATTGATATTGATGCAATATTGGAAAGTGGTTATATCGAGCAATTGATCGAGGATACTCCCCAGTCCATCTTCCCGACTGTGGGCTCTACCGAGAAACCGGATAAGCTGGCGGCCAAACTTTTGGAAGGGCGGGTGGGGGTATTAGTGGATGGGACACCCTTTGTCTTGACGGTGCCCTATCTTTTTGTGGAGGCCTTCCAGAACCCTGAGGATTATTATGCCCGTCCCTATTACACCTCGATCATTCGTTTGATTCGCTCCCTGTGTTTTTACTTCTCAACGATGCTCCCAGCCTTTTATGTAGCGATCCAATCCTTTCATCAGGAGATGCTACCCACGAGCTTATTGATTAACATGAGCGCCGGGCGCGAGGGGATCCCTTTCCCGGTCATTGTCGAAGCCTTATTGATGGGCCTTATGTATGAGATCCTTCGGGAGGCTGGGGTGAGGATGCCTCGCACTGTGGGTCAGGCAGTCAGTATTGTGGGGGCCTTGGTTCTTGGTGAGGCTGCAGTTCAGGCCGGTATTGTTAGCCAGGCCATGGTCATCGTCGTGTCCCTAACAGCTATTTCTGGTTTTTTGATTCCGCCACTCACTAGTTCCATGTCACTTTTGCGTCTGTATTTTTTAATTGCTACCGGATTTTTAGGCATGTTCGGTTGGTTGATCTCTATATTAGCGCTCTTTATTCATATGGCGAATATTCGTTCCTTTGGGGTTATTTATCTGTCTCCCCTTATACCATCCAATGTCGGTGATTTAAAGGACAGTATGGTGCGATTACCACTCTGGTCAATGATCTCCCGTCCATCATTATTGGGGGGCACTAGGCGACAAGGTAAAAAAGGTATGATGCAGAGATTAGCAAAGTTAAAAGGAAATAAAAATTAAAGACTTTAGGGAGTTAAGAATATGGACATTTCAAGCCTGAAAAGATGGTTAAGCTTGATTTCTTGCGTGCTTTCTTTGCTTCTTCTCACGGGATGCTGGAGTCACCGGGAGCTCAATGCAATGGGGATTGTTAGTGGGGTAGGTGTGGACCTAACCGAGAATGGTCAGATCCAGCTGACGGCTCAGGTTATCACTCCAACAGGCGCCAAAGCCAAGGGTCAAGAAGGAGGAAAGGAATCAGTCCGCGTGCTGACCAGTGTAGGGGATACTTTCTTTGATGCTCTTCGCGGTTTTATGAATAAATCCGGAGATAGGCTTTTCTATCCCCATACTCAGGTCATCGTCTTTGGCGAGGATATGGCCAGAGCAGGCCTTGGCCCCGTATTGGATTTTATGCAGCGAGATCCGGAAATTCGTATGTTGACTTGGCTTTTAGTGGCGGAGGGAAAGGCTGAGGATGTCATTCGGGGCAAATCAAGGGAGGATAGCATTTCGGCCATGCATATGAGCCGTTTAGTTGATGATTATAAGTCGGCTTCCCAGAGCATTCCTGTAAATCTATTGGATTTTATAAATATGATCTATGTGGATGGCTATGAGCCTACTCTAGGTAAGGTCAAATACTATGAGGAAAAGGGAGAACCGACTTTTAATGTGGAAGGGGGCGCCGTCTTTAAAGGAGATAAGCTCATCGGTTGGTTGGATGGGAAGGAGGCCCGCAGCTATCTTTGGGCTATGGATCAAGTCAAAGGGGGTATTATCACTTATATCCCAGATGAAAATAGCCTCGAAGATAGGATATCTTTTGAGATTATCCGAACCAAGGCTAAGGTGAAACCCATTCTGGAGGAGGATGGAACCTTGCGTGTAGTGGTGGAAGTAGAGGCGCAATGCAACCTTGGGGAGCTCATGAATCATGGAGAAATAAAATCGACGGATGAATTCCAGAAATTAGAGCAGATTTTAACTCAATGTATAATCAATGAAACCAAAGTCATTGTCGATAAATCCCAAAAGGAATTTAAATCAGATATCTTAGCCTTTGGTCTGGCAGTTAAACGTAATTATCCTCTGTATTGGAACGAGCATAAGACGGAATGGGACACTATTTTTCCTGAGCTCGACGTAGAAATTCTCGCCCACGCCCAAATCAACTCCCGTGGTTCTATACGTTAGGAACATAGAGATAGGGGATGGACTCCAAGTAAATTGTGGTATACAATTGAAAATAGTAGATATATCAAGGAAAACTAAGAATTTGCAAGGAGGAACACCTGTGTTTGAAAATGATATTCTTGTAGCCGGGGGGGATCCTGGATTTGGCGCCATTAAGTTGGACGCAGGGGACACCAAAGTATTATTTCCCGCGGTCATCTGTAAAGGCAATGAAAGAATCTTTTCGACTTTAGGCAATGTGAATGTGGGCAGAGGATCCGATGAAGAAATGCAGATTGCCTCCTTGGATGTCATAGTCACCAATCATTCCACTGGAGTATCCCGCCATTATTTCATGGGGAGCTTGGCCGAAAGCCTAAATCCCAATGAAGCGCATTATTGTTGGGATGAAGATAAATCCACAGATGAAGAGGCTACTGCTTTGTTGGTGGTGGCTTTAGCTATCGCTCAGAAACAGCCCAAGGCCAATATTTATTTGGGAACAGGGGTTCCGGTGAAGTATTACGCAGCCTTGAGGGATAAATATGAAGCAGAGCTTAAAGGAACCTGGTCGGTTGCTTTTCGATCCGGTCCTTTTAAAGGTCAGACTCGCCAGATGACCATTATTCGCTCTCGTGTTCTTCCCCAAAGCTATGGTGTTTTCATCAAAGAAACTCTCAATGAATATGGAATCCCTATTAGTCCCAAGCTTTTTAATGGTTATGTAGTCGTCATCGACCCCGGCTTTAGAACCACCGATGTGGCCACCTTCTATGACGGATTGATGCTAGACCCACCCAATTCCTTTAGCCTTGAAAAGGGCTTAAAATGGGCCTATACAGGCGTCGCCGAGAAATTAAAGGAAATGACCGCAAATCATGAAAACCCTATCGAAACTGATGATAAAGAATTAGATAAAATTTTCCGAGTCAATAAGGGTATGTATCCTTGGAATACCGGTGCCATTAATCTTAATCCTGTCATGGATGAGATGCTCAAGCAGTTGGGTACGGATATTTCTCGGGAGATCAAAAAATCTCTGAAGCCGATGATGGGCAAGATCCATACGGTCCTAGTAGCCGGCAAGGTGGGGGAAATGATTTTTGATCATTTACAATTTGAGAATAAGGTACTGATTGATAATCCTCAGTTTGGCAATGCCACGGGCTTTAGAATTATGGCCGCCAATCTGGTCAATAACCTGACGAAAAAGGTCAATGAGAATCCATGAGTAAACTCATCTCCTTAACCCTTGATTTGGGGAGAGAGGAAAAAGATGAAGGCCTGTGGGAACTTCTAAGAGGGCTTTCCGAAGAGCAGAGGGTAGATGTTATTAAAACAGCCCTAGATATGTACATGGCGACATTTGTTCAAAAGAGTAAAACTCAAAACAGTTGGTCTCTAGAGGATTTATTTGTGGCCACCACTTTAGGAGCTGCTCCGGAATCCTCTCCAGAATCATCCCTAGAGTCCTCTCTAGTGTTTTCACCAGAGTTTTCACCAGAGTCTTCTCTAAAAAGCAAGGCAGCAACCGGCGAGAACGCAGTTGAGCGTCAAGCAAGTGAAAAAGCTGAATCCGTGAGCCCCTTGAGTCAGCTTTTTGAACTTATTGGGGAGGAAAATGATCAGGACGTGCTTGAGTTCTTTCGTACTCCATCTGGGGCCACTTCTACTCAGCCTTCCGATAGCGGAGAAGTAAGCTCCCCAGATGATGAGGAAGCTCAGGTTAGGAAATCAGAAATGGCGACGGTAGATAAGGTGAAAGACTCCATGGTTGCATTTGCTACTCCTAGAGATGATCAAGGTAATAACAATAAGGGATTGGATTATATTCTTAATCAGGTGATTGGGAGAGAAGAAGATCCAGAGGTCCTCAGCTTTTTTAGAGGTCAAGCGCCTTCTTAACTTGCGAAATCTTAGCTGAGTGGCAACAAATTTATTCGTGAAAAGTTCTCTCTTGACGATAGGGATATCTATACTCTATAGTATATATTAAGAAGAAAATAAAGAGAGTGGATATTGAGGAGAGACCATAGTGGAAGACGACCCGTTACCTGCGCCTACTATAAATTACTGTGCTATTTTAGAGAGAATGGAACAACGCAAGTTGAAGAAGTGCGTTGCTATTATCGTCTGCATATTTTTAGGCTTAGCCTTATTGCTGTGCCCCTCCGTGGTTTTCGAAGAATCACACTCTGGAATGTGGATTTTAAAATTAAATACGAGCATTAATCAGGCGCCAAGAGCTTTTTTCTTCGGCGCCTTAGCTGTTTTACCTCAAGAGGTTATTTTGGATAATGTACCCTTATCACCTATGTTGCAGATTGATCGCGGAGCAATTGAAGGACTTGCCCAAAATCTGAAATACTGGTTAGTCATGGTTTGGTTTGGGTCTACTTATGTCTAAGTGATTAGAGAAATGTATAGAATAAAAGGAGGAGAATCTAATCGACAGTATATTTTGGAGCATTGCAAAAGTGGTTGCAGCTTTGTTCCTAGTCGCTTTAAATGCATTCTTTGTGGCAGCTGAATTTTCTTTGGTCAAAGTGAGGAAAACCCGACTTGCCGAGCTCTCCGAAACAGGGTCGAAGAAGGCTTCGGCTGCTCTTGAAGTAACTTCTCAGCTGGATGCCTATCTTTCGGCAAGCCAGCTAGGTATAACTTTGGCATCCTTAGGGCTGGGCTGGTTAGGAGAACCGGCCATTGCGACCTTGCTAGCGCCGCTCTTTGCCAACCTAGTGGAGTGGGATGGAGTTCTAACTCACACTGTTTCGGTGGTTATTGCTTTTCTCTTGATTACGTTCTTGCATATTGTTTTAGGGGAGTTAGTTCCTAAATCCATTGCCATTCAAAGAGCAGAAGACACGGCATTGTGGACCGCTGGCCCCCTAAAGACTTTCTACAAGTTCTTTTACCCAGTGATTCGTTCTCTTAATGGACTTGCCAATATGATTCTTAGGCGCTGGGGTATATCTCCTGCCAATGAATCGGACCTTGCTCATACTGAGGAAGAACTACGGATGCTTGTGGATGCCAGTCAACGTCATGGAATTTTGGATACGATGGAAGGAAAACTTTTGGATAATGTCTTCGAGTTTTCGGACCGTGTGGTCAGTGAGGTTATGGTTCCTCGACAAGATATGGTGTGCCTCTACATCCAAGATTCTTTGGAGGAAGTCATGGAAACAGTAAAGACATCGGGGCACACGCGCTACCCCCTATGTGATGATGATAAGGATAATGTTATCGGTTTAGTTCATATGCTGGATTTGCTTTGTCTCCCTGAAGAACCGGCAACGAAGAATATTGTTAACTTGAAGCGAGATATACTCATTGTGCCGGAAGGAATGCCGATTTCGCATTTAGTACAAAAAATGCGCGCCCAGAGAACCCATCTTGCAGTAGTAGTCGACGAGTTCGGGGGTACTGCCGGAATGGTGACCATCGAGGACCTTATCGAGGAATTGGTGGGAGAGATCTATGATGAATTTGAGAGTAAAGATCAAGCGGATATCATCAAGAGTTCAGAGGGAGAATATCTAATTAACGGGCGGGTCTTGCTTGATGAGCTCGTTGATTTACTGGGAATTGAATTTGAAGATGAGACCGTCTCTACCTTAGGTGGTTTTGTTTTCAATCGCTTAGGTCGTAAACCGGTCAAAGGCGACCGGATTGATTTTCAGAACTATAGCTTTTCGGTAATTGAAGTCGTTGGTTTTAGAATTACCCGGGTGAAAGTGACTAGCAAGCCTGCTGAGAACTCTTTGCCTGCACCTGTAGATACACTAGAGGATATGGCATAATAAGCGCTTAACCTAGCCTGTAATGCTGACATAATTGAAAGGGGATGTTTTGATGAGTGGATTCGGAAATCAGTTGAAAACTGTTCTTCTGATGAGTTTATTAACTGTACTTGTGATTTTAGCCGGAGGTGCACTAGGTGGCCGGGGCGGTATGCAAATGGCTTTCTTATTTGCCCTGGTTATGAATTTTGGTAGCTATTGGTTTAGCGACAAGATGGCTCTAGCTATGACTAAAGCTGTTCCGCTTAGCCGTGAACAAAGCCCAGAGCTCTACGACATGGTGGAAAATCTTGCTGATAATGCCGGACTACCCATGCCAAGGCTCTATATGACTCCTTCACCACAGCCCAATGCCTTTGCTACGGGAAGGAATCCTAATCACGCGGCCATTGCCGTGACCCAAGGCTTGATGCAAATCCTGAATCGTGAAGAGCTGGAAGGTGTATTAGCCCATGAAATGGCTCATATCAAGAATCGGGATATCCTCATCAGCACCCTTGCGGCAGTCTTAGCCGGTGTATTGACTATGCTTGCCAATTGGGCTCAGTGGGCATTGATGTTTGGAGGCCTAGGTGGGGATGATGACGAGGGCGGTTCTAGTCTGGCGGCCCTGCCAATGATTATTCTGGGGCCAATCGCTGCCATGCTGGTTCAAATGGGGATTTCCCGTTCTCGAGAGTATCTTGCTGATTCTACCGGTTCGGAGATTGCCGGTAACTCATATGGCTTAGCTAATGCTCTGCAAAAGCTGGAACGGAGCGCGCAAGCCATTCCCATGAATGTTAACCCTTCAGCAAGTCATATGTTTATTGTTAACCCTTTGAAGGCCAAGCGAGTGGCGAATTTATTTAGTACGCACCCACCGATCGAAGAGCGGGTAAAACGTCTCTATGATATGGAACGCAGGTAACCTAATGCAAAGAGGGCCGAGGCTGCATCACAACAGCCTCGGCCCTACTGTTTATTCTTATCATACATCCGCGCCGCTCAGTTTTAAAAGGTTGCGCCGATGCGATAAATCCCGAATTCTTGATGCCCTAAACTTTCGGACTTGGTCAGTTTCCCGTTGGCGACTTCGATAATCTCCTCAAAGATACGTTGTCCAGCTTGCTCGATAGTTTCCTCACCGGAAATTATGGCGGAAAGATCAAGATCTATATTATCCTCCATATTTTTAAAGGTCTGTCCATTGCCAGTGACTTTAATGACCGGGGCAATGGGTGTACCTGTAGGTGTGCCACGTCCTGTGGTGAAGACTATGATCTGGACACCTCCTGCCAGCATTCCCGTATTAGACTCGACGTCTTGCCCGGGTGTATCCATAACATAAAGGCCTTTTCCTTGAGGAGCTTCGCCATAGGACAAAATATCTTGGATGGTGGAGTGGCCTGCTTTATAGATACAGCCTAAGGATTTTTCCTCGATGGAGCTTATTCCTCCAGCAATATTTCCAGGAGTGGGCTGGCTGCCTCTCAAATCGACATGTTGCTGTTTTGCTCGATCCTCTGTTGCTTTGACAATCTCCATGAGTTTTTTGGCAACCTCGGGTGATTTGGCACGTTTAGCAAGAACATGCTCTGCACCGATAAATTCAGTAGTTTCGGAAAGCATGGCAGTCCCACCGGCTTTCACGAGAAGATCGGAGGCAGTTCCTGCTGCAGGATTTGAGGCTAAACCGGATGTGAAGTCTGACCCCCCACATTCTACGCCTAAAGAAAGCTCGGTTATCGAGGCCTCTACGGGCTTGATTAAAGAAATCTGGCGAGCCATTTGGCTAGCAATTTGTACACCCAAAGCAGTAGTTTTAAGAGTGCCGCCATTTTCTTGAATGACAATGGCTTGTACAGGCTTCCCTGATGTGGAAATTTCAGCGGCCGTTTCTTGGATGGGAATTCCCTCGCAGCCTAAGCCCACAACGAGCACTGCCGCCACATTGGGGTTTTTTCCGATCCCGATCAATGTACGCAGGGTTTGCTCGTAATCTGTACCTACCTGACAGCATCCGTGTTGATTAGGAACGGCAACAGCCCCAGGAACTTGGGCAGCTATATTAAAGGCCACGGTGGTTGCACACACTGAAGTGGGAAGGATGAGCAGGTGGTTGCGGATTCCCAATTGTCCATCTGGACGACGATAGCCTAAGATGTTCATGTTTTTATTCCTCCTTGCCCTGCTCTAAATCGCCCCGACCGCGTTTGGATTCGAGGTTATGCACATGAACGTGCTGGCCGGGTTGGATATCTATCGTAGCAACCCCAATGCTCTCTGCATATTTCAGTACATCTTCATTTTTAGCGATGGTACGAATAGCGACTTTATGCCCTAAAGGGATATCTTGTCTGAGTACTACTTGCTCTTCGCTACCCCCTAGAAAGAAGGAAATGGTTGTTCCAGCGGTAAAATGATCGACACAGGTAGCCACATTATCCAGTTCGTGAATGACAACGGCTTGTTTTCTCATAGTTATCCTCCATTCAAAGTAAACGATCTATAGTATAACAATGCTTATTATAGCATAAGATTTGCCTTGTTGTGTTAATACAGATTACCAAAGTTGAGTCTGCTTTAGGGTAGATATCTTCCCAGCAAGGAAATGAATAGTTGCGCATAATAAACACTGATTTAAGAAATAATATAACCATTCGTGTCTTGATACCCTCGCGCTTCAGAGAAAAGTCACGATTAGAGATTAACGACATTTTGACTGAAATAATATACCTGAAAGGAGTTGCCACATGGAGCGATGCTGATTATTGCCATAAGAACCTTTATTCTTTATATGATTGTCATTATGGCCTTACGCCTCATGGGAAAACGAGAAATTGGTCAATTGCAACCCTTTGAGTTAGTCGTTATTCTTATGATATCGGATATGGCGGCTATCCCTAGTGAGGATATTGGGATTCCTCTTATCTCCGGAATTATACCCATTATGGTTTTGGTGTTGATGAGTGTTGCCTTGTCTTATCTGGAGTTAAAGAGTGAGCGCGCTCGTGATATCTTGAATGGGACACCCTCGATACTAATCGAACGTGGTCGAATAGTTGAGCATGAATTGGTGCGCAATCGACTGCCCTTAACAGATTTGATCGAGGAGCTAAGAATGCGGAGCATACCGAATATCGCGGATGTAGAATTTGCAATTCTGGAGACAAATGGGCAAATCAGTGTTATGCCTAAAGCAAACAAACGTCCCGTGACGCCGGATGACTTGAAGCTCCAACCAGAATATGAGGGATTACCGGTCGTATTTATCATGGATGGCCTCTTGAATAAACGAGCCTTTGCTTTATCCGGTAAAGATCAAGCCTGGCTGGATCAAGAACTCCGGAAGCGTCATTTGAAGGGAATTGAAGAGGTCTTGTTTGCAAGCCTTGATTCGTCAGGACAATTATATCTTCAAGAGAAACATCGCAGGCGTAGAAAGAGCTCCGGTAAGTGAGCTTACATAAAATACTTTGCCGGCTAGAGAGGAGAGATGATCGTGCTGAGAACCTATCTTACAGTTGGCATAATTATCCTGATGCTTGGCTTGGGAAGCTATTGGCACAACCAATACATTAATTCCTCCACATTCTCTTTAGAAGGGATGCTCATTGCGGTGGAAGACCTTATCCAGTCTAGACATTGGGATAAAGCTAATCAGCAAATGGATCAGCTAAAAAAAGAGTGGGATGAAACAAAAAAACTATGGAGTATTCTGCTCGATCACCAAGAAATCGATAATATAGACCTAAGCTTGAAACGTGCTGAAAAATACATCTTGGAAAATGAAGCAGCTCTAAGCCTAGGGGAGGTTGCGGCCTTACGTTTATTATTCAATCACATTGCCGATACCGAGACGATTACTTTCCAGAATATTCTTTAACACGCTGAAATCGGGACTCTCCTTGTCAAGACACAGAAGAGATTCCTGATTTTTTGCAATTTGCCCTTTGATTAACAATAATAAATATGAGATGCTGCCATATAGAAAACTTATAGTTATAATTAAAAAGAATTATTGAGATTTATTATAGAAATGTCTAGATGTGGAATAAAAATGGGTGTATGATTAAGAAAACACAATTGAAAAAAGATTCACATAATTATTTTTCTAATTTACTTAATACTTTTATCTACTCTTATTTAAACACATGTGTTTTAGTATCATATTTCACATTTTAATATCTCATCGTACTATAATTTTTAAATTCTTAAAAATATTTAACGAGGTGAGGATTGTGAAACGAGAGGGTAACCCGGCTGAAAGTGGATATCAACTTCTCGAAAGAAAAGGGATATCCAGAAGAGACTTTCTGAAAATGTGCACAATCACATGCACAGCACTTGGACTTGATTTAGGTCTGGCGCCCCAGATTGCGGAGGCAGCAGCAGCAAACCTGTCCAAGAAACCTTTAATTTGGATGCAGGGACAAGGATGTACAGGGTGTAGTGAATCATTATTAGCTTCCCTTGATCCGAGTCCGGACCAAATTATACTTGATCTCCTTTCCGTACGCTACCATCCTACTTTAATGGCAGCCTCCGGAGAGCAAGCAGTTCAAAGCATGGAGGAATGTATCGCCAAAGGAAAATACATACTGGTTCTTGAGGGATCAATTCCAACGGCCGATCCCCGCTATTGCATGGTGGAAGGTAAATCCTTTATTGACCAATTTAAGAAGGCTGCTGCTAAGGCTGAAGCTGTGATTGCTGTAGGTTCGTGTGCTTGCTTTGGCGGCATCCCACGGGCAGGCTTCACGGGTGCAGTGGGGGCGCAAGATGTGCTTAGTGGGGTTAAGATTGTAAATCTACCGAGTTGCCCGGTTAAGCCGGATCGTTTAGTCAGCGTAATTCTGTACTATTTGAGCGAAAATGCTCTACCCCTACTGGATGAACTTAAGCGGCCAGTAGCCTATTATCGCTATACCTTACATGATAGTTGTGATCGCCGGTTGCACTTTGAAAAGGATGAATTCCTAGAGGATTGGAATGACGCCGAGACAACAGACTATTGCCTCTACCATAAGGGGTGTAAAGGACAAGATACTTACACCACTTGCGCCGCTTCATGGTGGAATGATGGAGTGAGCTATTGTGGTCATGCAGGGTCACCCTGTGCCGGTTGTAGTGAGCCTGAGTACTATGATGGATTTGCGCCCCTATTTGTGAATCCTAAGGAGGAGAAGTAGATGGCTAAGAGAATCGTAGTAGATCCTGTAACAAGAATCGAGGGCCACTTAAGGATTGAAGTGGAAATTGATAAAGGTGTCGTTACGAAAGCCTGGGCCCAAGGGACCATGTATCGAGGTATTGAAGACATCCTTCGTGGCAGAGATCCCCGTGATGCAGTATATATTACGGAACGAGTCTGTGGGGTATGTGTGGCATCCCATGGCTGGACGTCGGCGATGGCAGTTGAAGATGCTCATGGGGCAATCGTTCCTCGGGCAGCTCAGCTCGTTCGCAATTTGCTGACCGGTGCTTTATGGCTGCATGATCATCCCTTGCATTTCTACCATCTTTCCGCTTTGGATTATCTGGATGTGCTAGCGATTGATCATTATAAAGGAAATGATAAAGAGCTATTGGCTGTTAAGAATAAAATTACGTCTTTAGTCAAAGCGGGAGATACTGCTCCCCTGACGCCGAGATATCAACCTGATGGTTATTCTATACGCGATCCGGAAATCGTCACTACCGCTCTTGCTCATTATCTAGAAGCTTTAAAGGTTCAGGCTAAAGCAAAAAAAATGTCTGCCATTTTGGGAGGGAAGCAACCCCATCAATCCAGTATCGTTGTAGGTGGGGTGACAATCTACCCTAAGAAAGAGCAGCTAGATAATTTTAAGACGATATTAAATGAGGTTGTAGCGTTTGTTGAAACTGCCTATGTCCCTGATGTGGTTAATATTTGTACAGGTCCACTGGGTCAGTTAGGAAGGGCCGGAGTCGGTGCCGGGCCTGGGAGTTATCTAGCTTATGGTGGTTTTCCGATGGATGATCTCGGTAAGGATAAGTTATTTAAAGGTGGCTTTGTCAGCAGCAAGTCACCGGGTGTTGTCCAAGAACTGGATATCAGTAAGATCACTGAAGCGGTAGCGAGTTCTTGGTACAGTGATGCAGAACCGGCTAATCCTTGGGAAGAGAATTCGGAGATCGATCTTGATAAAAAAGGCGCTTATACCTTCGTGAAATCTCCCCGCTATCATGGCGAAGTTTCCGAAGTAGGACCGCTGGCCCGCATGATGGTAATGCAACATCCACCCTTGCTCAACATCATGAGTAAGTACGGGATTAAACCTGGGTCGGTGGCTCGTCACCTTGCACGGGCACAGGAAACGCTGCTTATAACTGAGGCCATGTATCGTTGGCTTGAAGAATTAGAGCAATTACTTAGCAGCAAAACGATCCGTCCGGCTATTCACGACCATGAGCACTGGGATTCACCGAAGCAGGGCCAAGGGGTGGGGCTTAATGAAGCTCCGCGCGGTGCCTTGGGACATTGGATAAACATTGATAACCATGTTATCAGCAATTATCAACTCGTTGTTCCCACAACGTGGAATGTATCCCCGCGTGATGATTATGGTTTAGCTGGACCCATTGAACAGGCGCTGATCGGAGTTGCGGCGGATCCGGATAATCCGGTGAACGTTGTTCGAGTGATTCGTTCCTTTGATCCTTGTATGGCCTGCGCAGTACACCTTATTGATGCCGACGGGGTGAGAATGTTCAAAATTTGAAGGAAGTCTCATTCAATACAAATACTCAATATACATAAGAAATAAAATAGGTGAGGTGATAAAAGAGGTCATAGCAATCATTAATATTAGAAGTCTAGGTTAGAAGGAATTGCTAATCGAGAAAGGGAGGGCTTTTTGATGAATGATGAAAAAGACTTATCGAGGAGAAAATTTCTCAAATCAGGAATCCTGGCGGCGGGAGCGCTGGCCGTTGGTTCAAGTATCTTTAATACCACGAAAGTGGTAGAGGCAGTAGAAACTAAACCAGCCCCCTGTGAGAGTAATTGTGAAGTCCCGAGTTTTCCATACCCTTATGTGCAACTCGACCCCGAAAAGGCGAAGCTAGACGGTTATGCAGGCTATGGCAAATCAAAATGCTCCTATGGTGTGTTTGAGGCCGTTATTGGACAGCTCAAGGATAAGGTGGGATATCCTTACACCATGGTTCCGACCCAAGTTCTAGGCTGGGGGGGAACCGGAGGTGGCGGTTGGGCCACACTATGTGGGGCTTTAATCGGTGCATCGACAGCCATCAATTATACCATGGAAAAGAAAGATGCCGATAAAGTGGTAAGTGAATTATTTGGTTGGTATTGTGACTTTTCCTTCCCTGAATTCACTCCAGCCCCAGGTAAAGCGCTGGAATATGATGGGATAATGGAGAAAAGCGTTGCCGGGTCTCCACTCTGTCATGTTTCCGTAAGTAACTGGTGTGATGCCAGTGGTCTCAAAGCTGAAAGCAAGGCCCGCAGTGAGCGTTGTGCTCGAATCACCGCCGATGTGGCTGCTAAAACGGTAGAGCTATTGAACCAATTCCACAGCAAAACCTTTAAAGTAGCCTATAAAAATGAATCTGTCGATGACTGCATGCTGTGCCACGGTAAAGGTCATTCCTTAGAAAATACTCGCGGATTGATGGATTGTGATCAATGTCATAGCGACGTTGACCCTAATAACCTCGTTGATCATATTAAAAAAAGTTGGGATATTAAGTAATAAGATAGTCAATGGAAAGATAAAGCTAACATACTAAACGAATATTAAATTGATGCTCCAGAGAGGCAGTGCACTATAGGTACTGCCTCTTTTGTACGTATAGGCAAGCTCTAAAGCCTTTGTAAACAGTATTATCAAAGTCATCTCCCTGAGCATGTAATTGAAATTTCATCTTCAGTGGCATGTAATAGAATATACCTCCGCAAACATGTATATGAAGCTAAAAATGTAGAACACTAAAGGGTATTGTCTGAGGAGGTGAAGTAGTAAGGAATGGGTTATTACGGAGAGAAATTTGCGAAGTGGAGTAGCATTATTGCCACCATCGGCACATCAATCTTGGCAATTACGGCCACGATTACAGTAACGGTCACCCTAAATGCCTGGAAAATAGATCGGGAATCCTCCCGGCCCTACTTATCTCTTCAGGAATCGCCCAAGATTGAAGTAAAGTCAGGATTAAGTATGGAGTTCAAATTTAATAATGTGGGTATTCACCCTGTAGTTAATCTGGCCAGTAGAACCCTTGTAATTGAGCAAGAGCTTAAAAATAAACCCCTTCAAAATGATACCTATTATCTAGCGAATGAAATACCGCAAAACATGGCATCAAGCTTACTGATTAAGTTCAAATCTTATGAAGTCGATAGTAGTGAGCCCGACGTAAGGCCCTATTACATCGTGCTTCACCTTGAATATACTGATCCGTTTATTAACCAAAAGTATCAACAAACCTTGTATTACCGCTGGGATGGTATTGCCAGAAGCGAGGTTCAGCCTGTAGTGCATGTGGAGGTCTGGGAAAAAGAAAGCATCCTTGACTACCTTGAAAACCAAAAAGTCGATGTACAGCTGTAACCTTCGAGAACAAATGATGCCAAAAGTTAGAATTGCACAAAGAGAGAACTCGACCCTATGTCGAGTTCTCTCTTGCTAAATCATAGATAAATCATAGAATGCTTCTACCCTTGAAAGGGGATGAGGTTATTGATTATCAATAACGATACAATAGATTTCCACGGGACCATGGACGCCAATCGATAAATCCATCTCAATATCCGAAGTACGGCTGGGTCCAGAGATGATTTCAATCGCTGCCGGAATAGAGGACTCCTTGAGTTCTGCGAGCACTTGGTCTAAACGATCTCGAATCGCCGAGGCTGGTATAAAAGCGAGATGACGGATGGGAACTAAGCTTACGGCTCTTCCTCGCTTGGCGTTGCTCTTTAGAACGAGGGAACCGGATTGAACGATGCCATAGTCGGCTCCGGTAATGCCAAGTTCAGCTTTATCCATAATGGCATAGCGTTCCTCACGATTAGCAGGAAGGTCGGCGTAAATTCGTGCAGGCCATCCTAACTCTTCAAGACAGGCTCGAGCCATGGTGGGGAGCTCATTCCAAGTGACGACTTTATTGGCATCTAACCACTCGGGCTTTTCACCAAACCATGTCTTCAGGGCCTCGGCAGCTTCAGCAGAAGTGGCAGCTTTAGCCACCTTGCCGCCCATGGTTTCAAACATCTTAAGGAATCCTTCCAGCCGTCCCTCAGGGGAGTTAGTCTGAAAAAGTGGATAAGTCACTTCTATAGGTGTTACTGAGCTTGGGGTAGGACGACCGAGCTTTTTAGCGATATTTGCGATAAATTCTTGACGATTGCTCATTATTTATCACCTCGCTTCATATTCTGCAAATTCTTCTCCAGCTCAGGCCACTGATCCCGGAAAGTCTGTTTAGCTACCATAGGTAAGGTCTTGCTATTTGTCCAATTAGAGAGTGGTGGCGGTCCTCCGGTAATTCTACCGTTACGCACTAAGACAAATTGGAATTTAGCACCTAAGCGGATAAATTTGTTGAGAGTTTTCGGACGGGAGAAGTAGTAACCATAATATTTGAATATTTTCTTCTCAAGATTAGGGGTATAACCCTTGAGGACCTTGCGGTCGCGATGCTTGACGATTAAATCATGGAGGGGAATCCGTACCGGGCAAGCTTCAGCGCAAGCCGCACAAAGGGAGGAGAAGTAGGGGAGGTGTCCCCATTTCTCATAATCTTGTTCCAACAAAGGGGTAATTACGACGCCGATAGGACCGGAATAGACGGAACCATAGGCATGGCCGCCGACTTGGCGGTAGACGGGGCAAACATTAAAGCAAGCACCGCAACGGATGCAACGGAGTGAGGAACGGAATTCCTCGTCACCGAGAATCTCCGAACGATTGTGATCAAGTATAACTAAGTGCCATTCCTTGGGGCCATCCAAGTCCTCTTCGTGTCGGGGTGGGGTTGTCAAGGTCGTATACACTGAGAGACGTTGTCCGGTCGCACTGCGAGCGAGAAGATTCAGGAGCACACTAAGCTCTTTGAAGGATGGAACTATCCGCTCCATGCCCATCATGGTGATTTGAACTTCAGGGATGGTACTGGTCATGCGACCATTGCCTTCGTTAGTAACCATGGTAACGGTCCCAGTGTCGGCTACAGCAAAGTTGCAGCCGGTGATGCCGATTTTGCTAGCCATGAACTTTTGGCGTAATTGCTCACGAGCAAATTTGGTCAGGGTAGGAGTATCGGAGTCTAAGGGATGACCAGCAATGGGTTCGAAGAGCTTCGCGATCTGATCCCGGTTTTTATGCATTGCGGGAACAATAATATGTGAGGGTGGTTCGTTGGCGATCTGGATGATGTACTCGGCTAAGTCTGTTTCCACAACCTCGATGCCGTCTTTTTCTAAGGCGGGATTAAGATGGATCTCTTCCGTAATCATGGATTTAGATTTGATGACGGATTTAAAACCATGTTTTTTGAAAATATCCTTAGTGATATTTACGGCCTCTTCAGGAGTTTTAGCTAGATGGACAATGCCGCCATTTTTCTCAACATTATCGATAAGCATATCTAAGTAATAATCTAAGTTGAGAACGACATGGTTGCGGATTTTCTCACCGGCTTGTCGCCATTCTTCCCAGTTACCCAGTTCGTCAGTGATTGCTTTTTTATTATTTCTTAACCTATCCGTTGCCCGGCGGGTGGCCTTCCGTAAAAAATCGTCGTTTAAAGCTTTATCGAGAGCTGCATTTACATCATAGTGATTATCCAATGACATGCTTACATCCCCTTCCCGAGCAATTGTATGATATGCATGGCTGGTATGGAGCGGCCATGTTTCTCCATATATCCGGAGATATTCATAAGACAGCCCATATCTAATCCTGTCAGGATATCCGCGCCGGATTCCAGAACGTGGTGAGCTTTTTCAGCAACCATGGCTTCCGAAATGCGTGGCATTTTAACCGAAAAGGTACCGCCGAATCCGCAACACAGATGAGCTTCCGGGAGTGGAACGACTTCTAGATCTTGGATATGTTGTAATAAGGTCAAGGGCTCCTCTTTCAATCCTAATAGACGAGTAGCATGACAGGAGGGATGGTATGTAACTTTAGCTTTATAACGAGCACCGAGATCTGGTGTTTTAAGGACATTAACGATAAACTGGGAAAATTCATAGCTCTTGTCGATAAGCGCTTTGGCCTTTTTCGAATAAATCGGATCGTCCTTAAAGAGGTCTGGATAATTATGATGGATCATACCGATGCAAGAGCCGCTGGGGCCAACTACCACTTCGCTGTCTTCGAAAGCGTCAATAAGGGCGCGGGCTACAGTGCGGGTATCCTCCATATAACCGGAATTAAAGGAAATCTGTCCGCAACAGAATTGCCCTTCAGGGAAATCAACGGTATGTCCTAAACGGGTAAAAATCTTGGCCATGGTTACACCAATATCAGGAAACATAGTGTCTCCCAGGCAAGTAATAAAGAGCGAGATTTTCATGAAGCTACATTCCCTTCGTTTGAAGCTTAATTTTCTTATTAGTATGGCATGGACTATTTGGGTTTATCCTAATTCATCCTAGGAAAGGAACATTGGGTTCTTCATACCAAATGCTAACCAAATGGGTTTGAGCAGAGCTCTGAGTTATATTTACGATTTTGACCCAACTCGTGTCCTCTAACCATTGATTGACTTCTTTCTCGAGAAGACGGGGGTCAGGAGAGCTGAAAGTTTTAACTCGCAAATTCAACCTCCTCACTTTGCTAAAATTCTTCTTTTTTTTATATTATATCAAAGTGGCATAAATTACTAAAGTCCTTTCCGAAAAAACTGCCTTTTTTGAGTATCTTGATCAGTGAAGAGGGCAAAAATAATAGCGAGGTGATGATGATGCCTAGAAAAGACGGAAATAAAAAGCAGAACGAAGATTTAAAGAAGATTGAGTTAACCTTAAACAACATCCAGAAGAATGAGCAATTTCTTGCTGAAAATGCTGAAGAGCTCTCGCCCCATCAGCTTAAGGATGTGCGAAAACACTTGGATTCTAAAAAGAAGTTTCTTGTCGAAACAGATGGGACGATCAAGTATTGAAAAATGAGCGGGGCCCCCGCTCTTTTTATTCAATCTGACTTATGAGCAATTAATCTGAGCCAATTATGAAATGAAAAGTTTGTCGGGGTCGAGTAGCTTATGGGTTACGACTATATGAAGATGAATTTAAGAGAGGTATCCTTGCGGATACCTCTCTTAAGTAATGTATTTAGATGCGGGTACCTCTTTTGAGGTTTTCTTCAGCAAATTGAATCATGCGTTTGGTCATTTGACCACCAACAGAACCGTTTTCACGGCTGGTGCGGTCGCCGCCCAATTGAACACCTAATTCATTAGCGATTTCATACTTGAATTGATCAAGTGATTGTGCAGCACCAGGGGCTGCTGGTTGGTTAGTACTTCTTTCTCCTGCCATGTAGGGTCCCTCCTTAAATGTCTTAAATATTGGTTAGTGAGACAATCTTATTATCTGAAGTCGTGGTATAAAATAAACAGGTAATTGCTGGTGGCAGATTCTTCAATATGCTAGTATCGCCAAATAAAGGAAATAACCTGCTTTCGTTCCTCGCTAGCAAGGGAAAGCAGGTTACCTTAATACATTGCATTTTAATCATCATCTTGAGTGCAAACGTTAACAGCTTCTTCGGCTAAATAATCTTCTACAATGATTTTAATAAATCCGGGATAATAGATATCAAAGGTTTGCGCACCATTCCATAAGAGATTGAGCAATTGTTCTCGGGACGGTTCCGAATTGGCAGAATCTAAGTAAGTGCGAAAGCGAATTTCGCCATCATCCATATCCATCTCGAAATTGCCAATCGCCAGCTCATAATTCACTCGATTCATAAAGTTACAAACCTCTAAGCGCTTCGCAAAGGGAATTTTCTGCTTAATGTGAGTATTGCAGAGTAGTGATTCTTGCTCCTCATCGACAATAATAAATGAGACAAACTCAGAATTAATTCCCCGAATCTCGATACGAAATAATTCGTTTTTCTCATCATATTCAAAATTCCAGCCGTCCTGTTTAAGTGCCCTATAGAGAATTTCAAATAGTGTCATAGCAGGTACCCTCCTTTACATCATAAATATTTCCACATCTTATGAGGGAATCCTGCTACAGCAAAAAAGATAATAAGCTTGAATCCTGTCCTTCTGAGTCAAAATGATAGCTTTTTTCGTAGAATCTATTGTGATATAATAATAAGCTGGATGTTTATAATCACCAATAACGTTTAATGTAGATGACAGTTTTTAATGTAAATGACAATCATGAGATCCAATGATCTTAATCTATACAGTAAGGAGTTAATTCTGTGAGCCTATCTCTTCAAGAACAGATCTGTTCTCGAAAAACTTTCGCCATCATCTCTCACCCTGATGCTGGAAAGACAACCTTGACGGAAAAGCTACTGCTATTTGGGGGAGCCATTCACTTAGCGGGTAATGTTAAAGCAAGGAAAACTCAACGCTATGCTACCTCAGATTGGATGGAGCTTGAGCGACAAAGGGGTATTTCTATTACCTCAAGTGCCATGCAATTTAATTACAAGGGATATGTCATTAATATATTGGACACCCCCGGCCACCAAGATTTTAGTGAAGATACCTATCGTACCTTGACTGCTGCGGATAGCGCAGTTATGCTCATCGATTCGGCGAAAGGTGTGGAGATGCAGACCATTAAACTATTTGAGGTCTGTAAAAAACGCGGTATTCCGATCTTTACATTCATTAATAAAATGGACCGTGAGGGCAAATCCCCTATTGATCTCATGGACGAGGTGGAGAAGGTCCTGGGCATCGAGTCTTACGCCATGAATTGGCCCATTGGGGGAGGAGCAGATTTTAAAGGAATCTATGACCGCCAAACGGGAAACGTCGAACGGTTTACGGCTGAGCTACGCAAAGGCAATGATGATGTTCGCCAATCCGGCCATATCGATGAGGCTGAGACAAGAGAATGGATCGGGGATGAATTGCTAAATCGCCTAAATGATGAGATTGAGCTTCTAGATATGGCGGGGAACGCTTTTGACAAAGCGCGAGTCGATAGAGGTGAAGTTACCCCTGTGTTCTTTGGGAGTGCCCTCAACAATTTTGGGGTTCCAAACTTTCTCGATAGCTTCTTGACACTGGCCCCGGCTCCGGCCCCTCGGTTGTCCAATCAAGGAGTATTAGAACCAACTCAACCTGAATTTGTCGGCTTCGTATTCAAGATACAGGCTAACATGAATGCCGCGCATCGGGATAGGATTGCCTTCATTCGTGTGTGCTCGGGTAAATATGAACGGGGAATGAACGTGATTCATAACCGAACTCATCGTAAAATGAGATTGGCACAACCCCAGCAGCTTTTTGCTCAAGAACGGACAATCCTTGATGAAGCCTATGCCGGAGATATTATTGGGGTTCATGATAGTGGGAGCCTCCGGATTGGTGATGTTTTGGCAGAAAAAGATGGCATTGAGTTTGAAGCCATGCCCTTCTTCAGCCCTGAGAATTTCGCCCGTATTAGCATTGCTAATGCCCTGAAAAGAAAGCAATTTATCAAGGGTATTCAAGAGCTCCAAGAAGAGGGGGCCATTCATGTCTATCGGGATTTGAATATCGGAGTGGAGGCACCCATCGTTGGAGTCGTCGGGCAACTTCAATTTGAAGTCCTTGAGTATCGTTTGCGAGATGAATATGGGGTAGAAGTTCAAATTAACAGTCTGCCTTATGAAGTCGTGCAATGGATACCCAAGGATGAGGAGAAGATCCGTATTCTTAAGGATTCCAGCATGAGTATGGTCGTTTTGGATCAAGATGAAAATTATGCTGTGCTCTTGTTAGATAAGTGGAAAGCCAATTGGCTAAGTGATCGATATGATATCGTCTTCCATCCACAACCAATTAAAGAGTAACTATAATAAAGCTCAGGACAATGTGAACTGCCCCTTGTCTACTTGACAGGGGGCAGTTCAACGATGTCTGAGCTTTTTGCGTTGTCCAGTGGGATTTAACACCACAACTCTTCATGCTATAATTGGAAATGTAGACTAAGGCGGAGGTGCTTTGCCATGAGTTATGAGCATGGAAATGGACATTTCAAGATCTATGATGAGCAAGAGCTGCTGAAACGGGAAGAACAGGAATTGTTGCGTTTATACATAGGGAAAAATGCCGATTATTATCTGCGCAAGTGGAGTAAGAAGACCGCTCCGGGAACTGCCCTTTCTTGGAACATGGCAGCTTTTCTTTTCAGTGCTTTATGGGTCGGCTATCGACAAATGTACGCTTATCTCGTCATGCTGGTCGGAGCTTTGCTGTCCGCTGATCTTATCTATATATTCGTCTTAAAGATGGAACCGGATGTTCGGATTACTATTCTTATCTCTTGCCTTATGGGAGCTTTCGGCAATGCACTTTATTATCGCTTTGTTCAAAATAAAATCCTTCAGTTGAAGGCTCAAGACCTCGAATTCGAAGAAATGAAGAGGAGAGCAGCCACAGCGGGTGGACCGAATTGGCGGGGAATTTTGGCGACGGTACTCTTGTTTTTTCTATATAATATAGCTTTAGGATACTTTACCTCTTTGTTTGCTGGCCAAGTCCTTGTTTAAAAATGAACACCGAATGATTTCTTGAAAGAAAATCATCCGGTGTTTTCTTGAATCTAGAGGACGCGCTTCGCTCCGATGAAATGAGATTGCCAATAGGAGCCCAGGTTATAAATGGTGACGCCCTTTGAGCTGGAAGCATTGATGAACTGTCCGTTGCCAATAAAAATCCCGACGTGGTCGATGACTTTATCACCATCAAGGGAGAAGAAGACTAAGTCTCCGGCTTTCAGGTTGTTAAAAGAAACAGCTGTTCCCACCTTGTATTGATCCTTGGACACTCTGGGCAAGGAAATCCCATGCTGGGCAAAAACATATTGGGTATATCCTGAGCAATCGAAGCCTTTGGTTGTGGTACCGCCCCAAACATAAGGTACACCAATATATTTTTTGGCTGTATTAATAACTGCGGTTGTCTTTGAAGTGCTACTCGGAGAGGTGCTTGCTTTAGCTGGAGCTGTTGCTTTAGCAGGTGCCTTTGGTTTAGCGGGCGCAGTTGTTGCATTGTTCGTAGAGCTTTTAGGTTTTACAGGAGTGGTGGTTGGCTTGCTCGGAGCAGAACCACCACGGGATACCTCAGCGGTCTGGGTAGTTGGGCTAGGAGTGATGTTCGCTTTCGCTGCTTCTCTGGTCCTAGCTAAAATACTTGCTGACGACTCTGTTGGGGGGACATTTTCAGCCACCACCACAGGCTGAGTAATGGTTTGCGGATAGGCGAATAGAGTCGTGGTGAATAATCCGATAGACAAAACGGAGACAATTCCTATCCTGATCATTTTATTATTGCTATTACGATTAAATATCTTTTTCATAAATGCTCCTTTCAATTACCATTTGAACTGCAAGCGATAAGGTAAGCAATATCATAAAAAACAAAGAGACAACCTATCAATCGCTGATGGGTTGTCTTCAGTATAAATTATTTAATTCACATTTTCCTTAGTGAAAGCTTGGTTACTTTTCTAAGTATTGTAAGGTTCAGGATTTATTTGCCACTTAATAGAAATTGTGGCACACCTAGTTTTGGATGGAGTACTTGAACCAAATCTGCTTTGTACACTTGGGCTAAAACTTCTGCCGACATGACTTCATCTTTGTTACCCCATGTCACGATTTTCCCTTGATCAAGGAGAAGGACATGATCACAATACTGCCCAGCGATATTGAGATCATGCAATACCATGATAATAGAAATCCCCAGCTCGTCATGCCATTGACGTACATGATCCATGACTAAGAGCTGGTGTCCGATATCTAGATAAGTGGTGGGTTCGTCTAAAATGAGAACTTGAGGCTCTTGCGCCATAGCTCTGGCTAAAGAAACGAGTTGTCGTTGTCCGCCGCTTAGGGTGTTAATCTTTTGAGCACGCTTTGGCCAGAGATTTAATTTCTTCAAGATGTTTTCAACCACAGCTTTATCGTGTGGTCCCAAGTCGGAAAAAGGCTTTAACCAAGGATAGCGTCCCATGGAAACCACTTGCTCGACAGTAAAGGGCAGGGCTGGGGTGCCGTCTTGTTCTAAGACTGCGATCTGAAGGGCCAATTCCTTAGCTGAGTATGCGGAGAGGGGGCGCCCATTGAAAAGAATACCTCCAGAGGTTGGAGGTAGTATACCACTGATGGTGCTGATCAAGGTTGATTTACCACTACCATTAGGGCCGATAATACCGAACATATCCCCTTGACCTATGGTAAGTGAGAGATCCTGCAATACAGCATGTGCCCCATAGTGTTGATTAAGGTCTTGAATCTCAAACAAATTCATCTTAACTCCTCCTTAAACCGCTTTTTAACAAGTAGGCGAAAAAGGGAGCGCCGACAAAGGCGGTAATCACTCCAATGGGGATCTCTTGAGATTGAAGAAGGGTGCGGGCAATCGTATCAGACCATAAGAGAAAAATAGCCCCCGCAAGGGTAGACACAGGCAAGAGAATTCGGTGGTCCGGTCCCACAAGGAGACGCATGAGATGAGGGATAATTAGTCCAACGAAGCCGATAATTCCGACCATAGATACAGCCGCGGTGGCTAACAAAGATCCCACCACAAGGATTGCTAATTTTTTTCGTTCGACATTAATCCCCAGATGGGTAGCGGCCCGCTCGCCTAAAGCGATTACATTGAACTCTCTTTTCTGGAAGTGTAGATATGTCAGTCCAAAAAGCAGATAGGGGAGAAGGATGAGGACATCCTGCCAAGTGCTACTGGCCAAGCTTCCCATCATCCAAAAGATAATTTCTTGCATCTGCTGACCGGAAACTGCGATTAAGAAGGAGAGGAATGCTCCTAGTAAAGCCTGCACGACTACTCCGGCCAGAATTAGGGTTTCGCGTTCGAATTGACCATTTTGCCTGGACAAGGAGAAGACAATGGCCAAGGAGATCAGACCACCGGTAAAAGCGAAGAGAGGTAAGACCGATTGACCGAGGACTGAGGAGTCGCGAATAAAGAGAATAGCTGAGGCTGCGCCAAGGGCGGCCCCGGAGGATACGCCGAGGATGTAGGGATCAGCTAGGGGATTTCTCAAAATGCCTTGAAATGCAACTCCTGAGGTTGCTAACACGGCACCCACGATTAAGGCTAAAAACACACGGGGGAGGCGTAAATTCCAAACGATAGATTCTTGAGCCACAGACCAGCTGGGATCAAGATTAATCAAGGGCAACTGATTCGCAATTATTTTGAAGGTCACAGGCAAGGGAAGAGAAACCGATCCCATCATGACAGAAAAAACAATGGAGAGTAAAAGGAGTAATGTTAAGCCCAATGTCCAAGTCAGAGCTTTGGGGGACTTGTTTTTTAAGTTCAAGCCTTGTCATCCTCCTTTTTATGGTAAAGCTCATTTCGGAAGTATCAAGGATATTTAAGAGTGTTTATAATCATACAGGGCATTGATAAGGGTTCTTCGCGTCTTTAGAAGAGTTCAGGATAGAGAGTTTGGGCGATGCTGGCCAAGCCATCAATGATTCTCGGTCCAGGTCGAGTGACCATATCACTATCCAGAGTAAAGACCTTGGCATTTTTTATCGCATCGATGGATTGCCAAGCCGGACGTGCTAAGATGGTGTCTTTCACATTGTCCATATAATAAGAATAGGTCTCAAGAATGACTTGAGGATTTTTGGCAATGATTTGCTCCTCGCTATATTGTGCCCAATCCTTCACATCATGGGCAATATTGATGCCACCGGCTTTAACAATTAATTCATTGAGGAAGGTCCCTTCACCGGCGGTAAACAGTCCGGGGTCCACCTCAATCCATACATTAACTCGTTCCGAATCTTTGAGGGAGCTTATTTTATCGGCAATGTTCTGTTCCTTATCTTTCATCTCTTGAATTATTTTTATTGCCTGCTCCTGAGTATTTGTCAGATAACCCAGCTTCTCAATGGCTTGGTAAGTTGCGGCGATGCTTTGAGGGTTAAGCTGAACCACTGGAAGGTTCATATTGCGAATGGCTGAAACGAGTTTCTCATCATGCATTCCCATAACCACTAAATCAGGGTTAAGCTGGAGGATCTGTTCCATGTTCGGATTCAAACTATCTACAAAAACAAACTCAACTTTATCTTGAATTCCTACGGGATAAGTATCATAGGCGGTTACAGCCGCGAGCTTGCTTTCAAGACCCAAAGCGCACAGGATTTCTGTTGATGCAGGAGCTAACGAGACAATGCGCTGGGGCTCTGTGGTAAGAGTTGATTCCGCAGCGGAATCGTCTGTATATTTCAAGGGATAGCTTGTTTGTTGTGCCATCTCTTGCCCAGCTGTAGATTGCGGGGTCGGGGGAGTTTTAGCATCGCTCTGACAGCCGCTGATTATAAGAAAAGAAATAGAGAGGGCAATGAAGGCGAAGAGAGACAGAGCTTTTTTATGCATAGATGTGTACTCCTTTGATTTGTTCAACTTATAGTGGTTCAACCCCCTTGGGCCATGGCAGGATAGGAAAAATAAAAAACCTTTCACCATCAGGATAAAAGGTTTTGCTGCAGATCGATTATTACCGCTGCGCCTAATCCCTGCCTCGAGGATGGTCGCTCATGATTAGGCAGGTTCCTGACTTTAGAATGATGCTTCACTCTATTCACAGTGGCGGGACCGTGCCGGAATTAAACCAGCTTCCCTTTTAACTCTTCCCCTAAGGGATAGAGAACCTAATCGCTAGAATTATGTAGTTAAGCCAATTATAAAGCATTCGGCAATTAAAACCAAGATAATCTTAAGTTAAGCACAGCTTTATATGAATAGCTTTATATGAATACCTTTTCATGAATACCTCTATTAGTAATTCTACGAATCTTTTGTGGTCATCTTGAGAATACTAAGCTATAGTTTTCACTCGGCATCGTCAGGAGGTAGTAAAAGATGAAGGAATTGTTAAAGAAAGGTCTGGCTCTAGGTTTAGGATTTGCTGTCGTAAGCAAAGAACAAATCGAGAAGACGATTGATGAGTTGGTAAAGAAAGGTGAGTTATCGGCTAATGAATCCAAGGAACTAGTCAACGAGCTTATCGAAAAGGGCAAAGAACAGCAAAGTGAAGTTAATACGAAGCTCAAAGAGCAGGTTCAGCAGATTTTGAGCGAGCTTAATCTGCCCAGTAAAGCGGACATCGAGAGACTGGAAAATCGCCTCACCCAATTAGAAAAGGAACCAACACAGGAGTAAATTATTAATTAATTATACCGGATGGCTAGAGGAACCGAGATGATTAGTAGAAGAATTCGTCATGCTCATCGTTATCGTGAAGTCGCAACAATCCTTGCTCGCAATGGTTTTGGCCTCATCCTTGAAGAGATGGGGCTTATTAATTTAATTTCATTTTCCAGGAGAATTTTGCATAAGGAAGAAGAAGTGGATTCCAGAACCCTTGGTCAACGTCTGCGCAATGCACTTGAAGAGTTGGGCCCTACCTATATTAAAATCGGCCAAATTGCCAGCACAAGGCCTGATTTGATACCAGAATATCTCATCAGGGAACTGGAAAAACTGCAAGACCAAGTTCCGCCCTTTTCTTTCGTTGAGGTAACGCAAATTATCCGCGAGGAATTGGGAGGGGCTCCTCAGGAGATTTTTCGACATTTCGAGGAGAGACCGCTGGCTGCGGCCTCCATCGGCCAGGTTCACTATGCTGTGCTTAAAACGGGGGAGAAGGTGGCAGTGAAAGTCCAACGCCCCTTGATCAACGATACCATCGAGACTGATCTGGAGATTCTCTCGGATCTGGCGGCCTTAGCAGAAAGACGAATGGACTGGGCAGCCTTTTACCATGTGCGCGATATGGTCGAAGAGTTTGCCGCCTCGTTGCGTAATGAATTGGATTATGAAATTGAAGGTAGTAACGCAGAACGAATCAGCAGACAATTCGTTGAGGATTCGTCGATTTATATCCCTAGAGTTCATAAAGAATATTCTAGCAAGAGAGTATTAACCCTTGAATATATTCAAGGCGTAAAGCTCAGTCAATTTCAAGACCTAGCTGAACTTGGTTATGATCGTAAGGTTCTCGCCGAGAATCTGATCAAAGCCATGTTTAAGCAAATCCTTATTGAAGGCTTTTTTCACGGGGATCCTCATCCGGGGAATATCTTTGTTCTACCAGGGCAAGTGATTGCCTTAATCGACTTCGGTATGATTGGCAGACTTTCCCCCGATATGAAGGATCATTTTGCATCTCTTGTTATCGGTATGATGCGACGCAAGACCGAGGACATGATCGAAGCTGTATTTGCTATGGGGATTGTGCCTGAGGATATCGATCGTAAAATTCTGTTTCGGGATGTGGATCTCTTACGGGAAAAATATTTGGATGTACCCTTGAGCGAGGTACATCTCGGTACTGCCGTCAATGATCTATTTAAAGTGGCCTTCAAGCATCGGATTATTATCCCCACTGATCTGGTGTTACTGGGTAAATCCCTGCTGAGCCTTGAAGGAATCGTCGAGCAGTTGGATCCCGAGATCAGCATTATCGATATTGCTGAGCCTTTCGGTGAGCAGCTATTCTTCGAACGCTTAAATCCCCGTTTTATTGCCGAAAAGAGCTATAGACATGTCAAAGAGTACTTAGAATTGATGCTGGATCTCCCAAAACAAGCCAGGGGAATTTTCAATAGTATCCAACGGGGTAAGATCCGGGTGGAGATTTACCTGCCTGAGTTAGCTACTTTTATCCGCAAGCTAGACCGCATAAGCAATCAGCTTTCTTTCAGCATCCTCTTATTGTCCTTTAGCATTATGATGACCGGTTTGATTATCGCCTCAGCTCTGGGCAATGAGCCCCTAGTCTTCTGGAGAATTTCGGCCATCGAGGCCGGCTTTATTGTGACTGGGCTAATGTTCCTTTTACTTCTTGTGTCAATTCTACGTTCAGGGAGATTTTGAACATACAGAAGTGACAAAAAAGATCAGGCAAGTTACAATTGAAGCAATACCCTTGAGGTTAAGACGACTTAAAGGAGCAACAAGCTAATGATTAAAGGGATAATCTTTGATTTAGACGGAACTCTTGTGGATTCGCTGGTGGATCTTGCTGATTCGATGAATAGAGTTCTCAAGAATAAGAACTACCCTACCCATTCCTTGGCAGAATACCAATACTTCATCGGCAATGGGATTCGCAATCTGGTCCGCGAGGCTTTGCCAGAGGCTGCGCAAGATGAGGTGGTAATTACTCAGTGTTTTGAAGCCATGATGGAGGATTATACCCAGCACTGTTTAGATAAAACAAGGCCATATCCGGGAATTATTGAACTTTTGGAGCAGGTCAATCATAAAGAAATAAAATGCGCGGTCCTTTCTAATAAAGTAGATGATTTAACGAAAAAGATTGTCCGTGAACTCTTTCCGAAGCAAAGGTTCGAGGAGGTCATCGGGACGAGATTTGACATACCAAGAAAGCCTAATCCGGAGGGTGCCCTCTTGATCAGTGATAGCTTGCAAATCCCGACTTCGGAGCTATTATTCGTGGGGGATACCGGGGTGGACATGAAAGTTGCCCAGAATGCCCAGATTCGCTCTGTGGGTGTAACCTGGGGTTATCGAACCAGAGAAGAATTGGTGGAACATGGCGCTCAGCACCTTATCAGCGACCCCAGTGAACTGTTACAGTTATTGAATGGAGAATATCAGATGAGAGTAGTTGAAATCAAAGGTAATGAACGAGAGGATGCCTTTCAAATTCGCAGAGAAGTCTTTGTTGAAGAACAGAGGGTTCCTTTGCAGGATGAGTTCGATGAGTATGATGAGCCGGGAGCACCTGCCCGTCATATTCTTGTAGAGTATGAAAATAAGGCAGCGGCCACAGGTAGGGTACGCTGGGTAGGAGATACAGCCAAACTGGAGCGGATATGTGTCCGTGCCTCTCTGCGAAAATACGGTTTAGGCAGTGTCGTTGTGCAAGCCCTAGAAAAAATCGCCCAAGAGGAGGGCTTCCATAAGGCCAAGATTCATGCTCAGACCCAAGCCCAAAGCTTCTATAATAAACTAGGCTATGTCCAAGTATCTGAGGAATTCATGGAAGATGGGATTCCTCACATTGTGATGGAGAGGAAATTGTAGAATGATTTTTCCATACGGCTTAAAAGAAATTGAATACTTAAAAGCTCAGGATCCGGTTCTAGGGCAAGCTATTGACCAGATCGGCATGATTGAACGGGAGGTTACCCCACAGCTCTTTGAAGCCTTGATCTCCAGTGTGGTCAGTCAGCAGATTTCTAAAAAAGCCGCTGAGACCGTATGGAACCGGCTGCAGACCCTCCTCGGAGAAGTCAATGCCGAACAGATCGACCGAACTGAGCTAGAGGCTATTCAAGGCTGTGGTATGTCCATGCGCAAGGCTGGATATATCAAAGGGATCGCTGAGGCCGCCCAGAGGGGTGAGGTGGATTTCGAGAAGCTTCCTACCCTAAGTGATGAGGAGATCATCAAATTATTGCCTGCTCTACCCGGAGTGGGAGTGTGGACAGCAGAGATGTTGCTCATTTTCTCCCTTTGTCGACCTGATGTGGTGAGTTTTAAAGACTTGGCCATTCGGCGGGGAATGATGAATTGTTATGGACTGGATGAGCTGACCAAGGAAACCTTTGAGCATTACCGTCAGAAATACTCGCCCTATGGCTCAGTGGCTTCACTTTATCTTTGGGCCTTATCTTAGTGGAATGAAGTTCCTGAACTTTATACGATATATTCTTGATCTCTTCCAACTGTCCATGACCGTATAAGAAATAAAAAGCAGCCCTCTTTGTCAGAGAGTGCTGAGTATTAACTGCCGGCCAAGTTACTTGTCCGGCAGTTTGCTTCTTTGGCATATTACATGGGAATTAGTTGCCAATACAGTCAGTTAAGCTTAGGGCGCGTCAAAAAGGTCGTTTGTTGTTGTATCTATAATTTTGACATCCCTTGTTCCTGTAAGAGCACCGCCGGACGTAAAGAAAATATCGCTACTGACAATCGTATCCATAACGGTTAGGACCTCAGCTTGGGTTAGGTCTTCCCGAGGGTTGGAAATTGTAATCGAAAATGCTTGACCGCCAACAGTGGAGAAACTTAATCGTGCCACTTTGCTTGTGGTGATAGCCATGAACTTGCCTCCCTTCTCAAGATTTTATTTCTGGTTACTCATCGGAGAGCTGGAAGTTTCTACTAAGATTTACATCGATTACTGGGTGCAACGTCAAGCTAAATAAAGCCTGTGCCACATCATAGAGAGCTTGTTCCGAGGCATCATGCCGCACATTAGTTAAGCCTTTTTGTCTAGTTATTGGGGCACCGGCGGGAGTGGTCCCGCTCTGATACACAACGACTAGAGTAGAGGCCAGGGGTGTTGAAACAACAGCCATCGCTTTCGCTCCTTCCTTTTTTAATGACAGACCGCTTCAATGAAATCCGGCATGTCCGTATATTCTATGATTTCGCATGTCCAATGGTTACGGTTTGAAAATATTAGGACCTGTCCCAGAATGGACAACGTTGTCCATTCTGGGACAGGCCTTGATGAGATTTTCACTTTAGTCAGGTTACCGCCATATGATGTGATTAAAGGACAAGAGAGGATGGGGTAACTTGAGCAATTTAAGCATAGAACGTACACCGCTGGTTATCGCAGCAGAGATAAATACAATTAAATATCAGATGGAAAAGATCTTTCTCGCTCACGCTATCGAGATTGGGCGTCGGCTGAAGGAGGCTAAGGATCTACTTCCCTATGGGGAGTGGGGTAAATGGCTCCAAGAGTCGGTGAATTATTCCCAGAAAACTGCTGATCGATTTATGCTTGTTTTTGATGCCTACGGGAGTAATCAGTTTCCTTTAACCGAAGGCAATGGCGCACAAAAACAGGCACAGACACAAGTACAGGCTCAGGGAATGCCGAATTTGACTTCCTCGCAGGCCTTGATTCTCTTGGGGCTCCCGCAACAGGATAGGGCCCAGTTCATGATCGATATGGATGTGGAAGGCATGAGCACCCGTGAGCTAAAAAAGGCGGTTGACAACTGGAAACAAACCCAAGTGGAAAAGGACCAAGCTCTTGAGGAACGGGATCAGGCACGGCTGAATAATGCGAATCTCCAGCAAGGACTGAACGAGGAAAAGGATAAAAACGCTGAGCTGGCAGGGGAACGCGATATGCTGAGGGCTGAGGTGGATCGCCTAAAGAAGGACAAACAGAAGCTTGAGCAGGATATAGAGAATAAACAGGCGGCCTATGACAAGCTTAAAGAAAGAATAGGCTACAAGAATATCGAAAAAATGAGTGTCAGCCTTACTGAAGCGTATAACAAGGCGGAAGCCAATAAAATTGCTTTCTTATACGACAGTCTGGACAGAACATTTAAGGAACTAGCCTATGAGATGACTGGGTTAGCAGCTAAGAATCCGGAGGTGCATAGTATGTATAAAGAAAAGGTGAGAGATTTTCTACTCAAGGCCATGAAAGAGAAGTGGTGAGCGAGTTGGATACCTGACGTATTAATGCTGTCTCGTGTCTGGGTAGAAATATGCTACCAGCGCCTCGTATTGATCTTGTGCCGACAGGCAGGTATCCATGAGATATCCCTTTTCTACTTTGAATCCTTTGAGCCCACGGTAATAAAACAACGTATGCTCGTGAGCAATGATAAAAATTTAAAAGAGGTGGTTCCCATAAGTGGAACCACCCCAGGTTATTTATCCTCTAGAACGACGGGTAGGGAGATTCTCGGTGAAGGTCTGCTGTTGAACGGGTGCTTGTTGAACATTTAAGAATTGAGTGCTCTGTTGAACGGCATAAGGGGGGCGAGCAAAGCTCTGAGTTGGTTGAACGTTGTAGAGTTGAGCGTGTTGGCCGTGTTGGCCGTGTTGGCCGTGTTGGCCATGATGGCAGGGATGGGGGACGCAGCATTTGTTAAAAAGATGCATTAAGATTCACTCCTCTATTCAAAATAAGATGAACTCAAAAAATCAGTTCCTTCTAGTGGCAATATATGGAAATATATCCTCTTGGAAAGTTGACCACCGTGATTATTTTGGATAGGATAGTAGAAACCCTGTAAAACTCAAACCAAGGAGTGAGATGATGAAGAAAGTATTTTGGTATCTGATTGCTTTTTTACTAGGAATATTGCCTGGATTCTTTATTGTTTTTAACTCAGTCTTTTCCGACCCCAGCGGCAACATCTCGGAGCGACTCGTTACCTATCTGTTGGTGATTGTGTCCTTTGGAGTTCTAGGCTTCTTATTGGGACGTACTCGGGAAAACCCATGGATGATGGGGACGATGCTCAGTTTGTTTTCGATAATTATTCTCGTTTTCTATCTATTCAAGGAACCGGGTTCACTGCTGTTGATCCTTAGTTATTTAGTACTCACCTTTGTATCATCCTATCTAGGTGCAAAATTGGGGGTTCCGAAAGCAAAAGGTTGAAATTGCATCTTGTTGGTGGATAGTGACTGTATTATAATAATGGATATTGTTATTTAACAGTGATCTTAATCTGATGAGGTGTTTTATGTTAACGGTAGAAAAAATCGGGGGTACTTCGATGTCCCAATTTGGGGATGTTTTGAAAAACATTATTGGGGAACCGGGTTCACAGCGTTTTAGCTTTGGCAGAGTATATGTTGTCTCTGCCTACTCTGGTGTAACCAACAAACTTTTAGAGGATAAAAAGACCAAGGCTCCGGGAATCTATCGCCATTTTATCGGCGGAGAAGATTGCGAAGAAGCATTAAATCTATTATTGCAGGATCTACTTAAGGTTAATGAAGGATTCATTAGCATTGGTTTAGATTATGAAGTGGCTAAGGAGTTTTTAACCGAACGAATCAATCAGACCAAATCCTATTTGCATAGTATGCATGAGATTATTTCCTCAGGTTATGTGGATCGGGAGAATATATTCTCAGCAGCTCGGGAGCTTTTGGCTTCACTAGGAGAGGCTCATTCGGCTTTTAATTCCGTCAACATCCTGCAAAATCGCGGGATACCCGCTCGACTTGTGGACTTAACGGGTTTTCGTGATTCCCGCCAATTGACTATTGAGGAGCGGATTACAAAAGCCTTTAGAGATGTGGATCCCTTCAAGGAGATCGTCATCGTCACCGGATATACCAAGGGCAAAGAAGGCATTATGCGTCAATTCGAGAGGGGCTATTCGGAGATCACTTTCTCACGAATCGCAACTCTTCTCCAAGCAGACGAAGCCATCATTCATAAAGAGTTCCACTTATCATCTGCCGATCCCAAGATTGTGGGCGTGGGGAAAGCTATTCCTGTAGGTCGTACCAACTATGATGTAGCTGACCAGCTGGCAGATATCGGTATGGAAGCCATCCATCCTAATGCATCGAAGCCTTTGGAAATGGCGGGAATCAATCTGCGTCTGAAGAACACCTTCGAGCCGGACCATCCGGGGACATTGATATCCAAGGATTATATTGGCCCCGAAGCAAAAATTGAGATTATTGCCGGATCGGACAAGGTTGTGGTGGTGGAAATCCATGACTCCTTAATGGTCGGGGAAGCAGGTTACGATAAGCGGATCATGGAGATGTTCATGGAGCATTCCATAAGCTATATCATGAAAGCTACCAACGCCAATAGTATCTCCTTGGTGATCTGGGAGCACGATTTGGCCGAGGATTTGGTTTCCGAGTTGAAGGAGGCATACCAAACCGTCACCGTTCTACCTGCAGCCATCGTCTGTGTGATCGGTTCCAATATTGCTGTTCCTAATATTTTGGCACGGGCTACAGGTTCCTTAGCTAGAAATCATATCAACGTGAACTGCGTGTCTCAATCTCTCCGTCAGGTGAATATGCAATTTGTCATTGACCGGGATAAGTACACCAATGCAATTTACCATCTGAATGAAGATTTGTGCGTAGGTTAAGTTTAAAATTAAGGTTTAAGTGCGTTAATACAAAAGGCCGTTGCAAACGAACTAGAATGTTCGCAAGCAACGGCCTTTTTGAATCCTTAGATTTTCTTTAGTTCAAACATATGATTGACTGCTCGATATGCCCCATAAGATCCTGGTCCAATGGAAGATCCAGCACCTGGATAAGCACCACCCAGAGGATTCGTTGCGCTAGTACCACTAGCATAGAGACCTTTAATGGGATTCCCATTAACATGAAGGACTTGGAAATCGGTATTAACCCGTAGTCCACCCCGGGTTCCGAGAGAAGAGGTGGTTAAGCGAGCAACATGATAGGGTGCGGTAATTTTTCCTAGGCAACGATTTTTAAGGTCGTTTGCAGCTACGTTGTTATTTTCATAAACCCCTGCGCCACGGCCAAAGTCTTCATCCACGCCAGTTTCGCAGAAGGTATTAAAACGTGCCACTTCATCTTTAAGAGCTACCGCATCAATGCCATAGTGCTCAGCTAAGGCGTCTAGTGTATCAAAGCTTTCTACAAAATCAGGTTTTTCTTCTTTGCCCATGGGCCAAGGTTTTCCGAGCTCTTTAAACCCTTCAGAGAAAATTACGAATCCTGGAATGTTGGCAAATGCAAAAGTCTTCATATCATAAGCAGAGAAGACTTCTTTCATAGTGCCATAGCAATGGGATTCATTAGCAAAGCGACGACCACGCTTGTTGACGATCATGGAGTAAGGAGCGAAGGGTCCCCAAGTCCAAAGGGTTGTACGGTCACGTTCGGTAGCATCTTTAGGAACATAAGCCATACCACCATGGGTTTGGGTCATGCACTCAAGGTCAGCTCCGATAGTCATACCCATTTTAATAGCATCGCCGGTGTTTGTTTTAACAACCATGCTACCATGTATTGGGGTGCGTAAGAACCTGCGGCACATATTTTCATTACGGTCAAAGCCACCAGCAGCCATGAGTACCCCAGTTTTTGCATGGACTTTGATTTCCCCGCTGGCAGTTTTTGCTTTAACACCGATAACAGCTCCGGCATCATCGAGAATCAGCTCAGTTACTTCGGTTTCGAGAAGAATTTTTGCACCGCCTTTTTCAAGTTCGGGTTTGTAGATTTTTTCCCAGAGATCGATAGCAGGAAGGGGGCCATCTCCGTCGAGATTCTTCCATTGCATGCAACGACGACGATCATCTTGATGGAAGGGGAGTTCGTAAAAGTCCCCTTTACCAGAGTTAGCAACAAATTGGTATCCCCAGTCTTTTTCGACGTTTTCAAATACTTTGGGAGCATTGCGAATGTAGTCAAGCTTTTGATCATCTGTTGTGTCACCATATACATCGGCTTTTCGCAAATATTCGAGGACCTCTTCTTCAGAGAAGTCAGCACCAAGATCCCCAGTGCCTAATTTATGGTTACGAGGTACCCACATGGTGTTACCACCGGACATAATAGTCGTTCCGCCAATTGAACCCGCTTTTTCGAGAATAATAACACTTTTGCCATTACGAAGTGCTTCAACAGCCCCGAAAACACCAGTACCTGAGCCTACAAGTACCATATCTGCCTCATGATCCCATGTGATTGCATCAGTTGATTTTCCAGCATCAGATGCACCAGATGCAGTGCTGCAACCGGTTAAGGTTGCTGCTACAAGTGCAGTTGTCCCAAGTGCAGCCTTCGATAAGAAACTACGGCGATTCATTGAGTTACTCATTTTACATCTTCTCCTTTACCACTTTCGCAGAGTTAAACTACTTTTAGTCTTTTTTCTACACAATCTACCTAGATTGTACAAAACTTTACAATTTACATGATAACAATTATAATTATTAAGTACAAACAAATCAATTTTGCAATATTGCAACTTTCAGTTGAAGGTCGGTGGGTAATAATGGATATTAGACAGATTCATTATTTTGTTGAAACAGCAAAATACGGAAGCTTTTCCCGTGCCGCTAAAGGATTATTTGTTTCTCATCAGGCTCTTAGTAAATCCATTAGCCTATTGGAGAAGGAGTATCAATGTCAACTTTTTATTCGCATGAATAATCGCTTGGTCCTTTCTGATGCAGGTCAGCAAGCTTTACCCCGTGCTAAGAAGCTGTTAGAGTCTTATCGTGAGCTTGATCATTCCTTCAAGAAGTTAGCAGAGGCTGAGAAGGGGGTTTTTAGGGTGGCGGTTGCCCATAATGTGCTGACTCTTCTCAAGATCGATATGTTTAATGAGTATAGTCTTAAGTATCCGCAGCTCAAGCCGGATTTTATAGAATTACCTGACAAAATCGTGGATATCTATATAGAAGCGGACCAGGTTGACGTTTGCTTTAATATCAACACCTTGCCTAACCAAGAGGACTATGAATCGATCTTGCTTTTGGAAAGCGAGCTTTGTGTTTTTGATACTAAAGAGGAACAGCACTCAAAAGGTGGGAATTTTGCCCAATTAGAGGAATTGAAGAATAAGAAAATTGTGATGCAGGGTGATTGGTATAAAGCCTTTGATATCCTGATGAAGGATGCCCAGGCTGAACAAATTGGCTTGAATGATGTTTTAAAAACTGCGGATACGGCACTAACAGTGGAAATGATGTCTTTACCTGGATATGTATCAGTGGCTCCCTATGCCTTTTTTGGTATACGCAAGAATTGTTGCGAAAGGGCAGTACCTTTTAGGCCTTCTCTCCCTTGGAATGTTTATCTGAGCTATAAGAAGTATAAGGTGTTACCGAAACCCGTCGAGAAGTTTATTGATAATCTCAAGCGCAGTTATCCTGTGCAGAACCGCCTTGCTCCTAGGTAACAGAAGAGCCTGCGTTAAAAATCTTCAGACAGAAGATTATTGCGCAGGCTTTCTCTATAGCTACTCTTTGATTAAAGGAGAAGATGACACTTCTTCATTTTCGCGAGGGCGTCTGGGAGGCTTAGGTCCGAAGAACTGATAATAATGGCACTCCAAGCGGCCATTGTAGAGCTTTCTGCTTTTATCCCAGCGGCGACCGATCAGAAGCTCAGGATGCTTGTCTGTTGTGATCATATGCAAGGACCAGGTCTCTAACTGTTTGAAGGTTTCACCCAGGTCGCGATAGAGTTGTTTAACCTCTTCTTCTTCACCTAAGCGTTCCCCGTATGGGGGATTCGTGATGATATGACCATATTGAAAACGAGAGCGGACTTCAGCGGCAGGTAGGCGTTGAAAGAAGATTTTATCGGTAAGTCCGGCATCCTCGCAATGAGCTCGGGCTAGCTGGAGGGCTTTGGAATCGATATCCGAACCGTAAATATGGAGCTCCTGATCCCGCTTATAAAGATCTTCAGCCTCTTCGCGAGCTTCTTGCCACAATTTCTCCTTAATCGTGGGCCAAGTCTCGGCGACGAATTCACGCTTAAGACCGGGTGCACGATTTAGGGCGATCATAGCAGCCTCGATCGGAATCGTACCTGTGCCGCAGCAAGGGTCGATTAAGGCGCGATCTGCCTTCCAGTAGCTAAGGTTTATCATAGCTGAGGCTAAGGTTTCCTTCAAAGGAGCTTGACCTGCTAGCTTACGATAGCCGCGCTTATGTAGTCCGGCACCGGAGGTGTCGATGGTTAAAGTGGCAATGTCCTTTAACAAAGCGACCTCGATCTTGTACTTGGGACCGGTTTCTTTAAACCAACTGATGCCGTAAACCTCTTTCAGCCGTTCGACGATTGCCTTTTTGACGATGGCTTGACAATCAGAAATGCTAAAAAGCTTCGACTTGATAGATTTTCCCTCCACGGGGAATTCAGCATCGATGGGTAGCCATTGTTCCCAGGGGAGGGCTTTGGTTTGTTGGAAGAGCTCTTCAAAGGTCAGCGCTTTGAATTCGCCCATTTTTAGGAGCACACGCTCTGCTGAACGCAACCAAAGATTACTTCGACAAACTCCTAGTTCATTGGCCATAAAGGTAATCTTGCCGTTTTCAACTTTCGTATCTGTATAGCCAAGATTATGGAGCTCTCGATTCACTATAGCTTCAATGCCAAAGGCGCTGGTGGCAATTAGTTCGATTTTAGCCAAGCTGGTATCACCCTTCATTCAATAAATTCTTCTTCTATCATAATGACTGAAACGCAGAAAGGCAAGTCAAGCACATTTATTTGGGTAATTTATAAAGTAGGAATTCGCTTGTCAACTAACGCAAATCCAGATAGGATAAGCATAGGGTAATAC
The DNA here is from genome assembly GCF_038181555.1 of Desulfitobacterium sp. THU1. Lineage (NCBI taxonomy): Bacteria > Bacillati > Bacillota > Clostridia > Eubacteriales > Desulfitobacteriaceae > Desulfitobacterium > Desulfitobacterium sp. THU1. The sequence continues at coordinate 56,242 of NZ_JBBWUA010000010.1, forward strand.
AGGGGTATAACAGACTACGGCAGGGATAAGATAGAGCATTGCGACGATAAGACAGAGCACAAAATATATGAGACAGAGCACTAAGTAGATAAACACAGAGTAGTAGTACGGGGCTAAAACAGTGTATAGCGAAGATAAGCTTACAGCACCACGTGTACAAAGGAGGAAATACAGTGTCCAATATGGAGGACGATCATCATCAGCTTCAGCAGGAGACTCAACTTCAGCAGGAGACCCAGCTTCGAGCGGCTCTACTTCCTTCTTTTTGGCTTACGCAGCTTTTGCTCTTGATTCCCGGAGGAGGACTCTTTTGGCTATTCTATCTTCGGAAGGGCTACACTTTACAGAATTTCTTCTCTTGGGATAATGCTGTGGGTATTTGGATTCTAGGAACTGCAGTGGCGATTTTGGGAATGGGCATTCAACTCGTCGCATGGCGAGTTTTTCCGGTGGATGCTTTCGATGACGGGGGAGTAAATCGGCTCTTATTGGAGTTGCCAACCTCGACTCTCGGCCCCATGTTTTTGGTCGGTGCCTTCTCGGAGGAGCTTTTGGTGCGTGGAGTGGTTCAAACAGGCCTTAGCACAGCATTCGGACCGATCCAAGGGATCTTTTTCACTAGTCTCTTATTTACTGCCATGCATATGCGCTATCTGAAAAAACCGGTTCTTATGAGTGGGGTATTTCTCATCAGTTTGATCCTATGTTCGCTCTACGGCTTGACCGGCACCCTTTGGGCCACGGTCTGGGCTCATTTTCTCTACAATTTGGGAGCCTCCATCTTAGCCAAAAAGTACTATCTGCCCTTTCTACAAACCAGCCAAACGCCCGAAGATTAGAGTCAATTGACAAACATTCCCTCTATAAGTCTTTGCCTAGCCTAAGGTATAATTAAGAAAAGAGGTACAAGATGAGGGGGATTTAATGTTTAGTCAAATGATGCTACCCGGTCTATTGCTGGCCATTGGCTTTGCTGGATTGATATGGTGGATTTTAGAGCACTTTACCTCATTAAACCCCTCGAAGATCGATGGAATTGCTGTAGTTGGTGGATTGGCCGTGTCCTTTATCATCTCATTAAGCATGCGAGGTCTCCTGAGTCAACCGATTCAGGTCGTTTCGGCAGTGTTCGTTCTTGTCTTTAGTTATGGATTTGTTCAATGGCAACAGCGGCGGAAAATGACCCGTGATCAACAGTAGGTTAGTGGGGATCACTTTTGGATGACAAGATGATCTGCATAAGGGATAAGATAATTTGTATTAGAAGTATTCAGATACACGAACAAAAAAGAGCAAGGCCATCTGAGCTGAACCCAGCTCAAATCCTTGCTCTTTTCTGTTTTAAAAGGGTTTTGGCAACTCAGGATGGAATAATCATTTATTGTCGAATGATTACTTCAAGGTCCCATTAGGAACGAAGGTTGCGCAGTCGGTCATTTCAGAGGTTTTAGCATTGGGAGCTTGAACTTCGATTTCTTGAGCATAACAGTGGTCATTTCCCCAATAATGGCAGCTGTTCACTACACATTTGACTCCTTGAAGATGGGAACTTATTTTGTCAATTCGTCCAGGCATTAGCATGTCCTCCTTTTTTCTCAGGCATTAATACACGCCTGATACACTACATAATCTCCCACAAAGTTTATTTTTTATGAGAAGAAAATATTAGCTGAAGGAAATTTTAGATATTTGAGGTGGAAGAATTTTGGGCAAGACCTTACTTGTTGCCGAGAAACCCTCCCAAGCCAGAGAATATGCCAAGACTCTTGGCGTAAAGGGCAAAGGAGAAGGATATTTTGCGAATGAAGAGTACATCATTTCCTGGTGTATTGGTCATCTCTTTGAGCTGAAGTCTCCCGAGACCTATATGGATCTCGATAAGGTTGGCAAGCGTTGGGGTATCCACCGCCTACCGGTACTACCGCAGGTAGGGGAATTTAAGCACGGTTTAAAGCTCAGCACCCAAAAGCAATTTAAGGTATTGGAACGTCTTCTTAAATCGCAGGAGATTGAACAGGTTATCTGTGGGACTGACGCCGACCGCGAGGGACAGTTGCTTTTCCAAGAGGTTTGGGATGCGGTTGGCTGCCAGAAGCCGCTTTTTCGGCTCTGGATTTCGTCCTTGACCCAAGAGGCTATACGCGAGGGTATGGCGAAATTGCGCCCCTTTCACGAAGTAGAGGGCCTGGCGCAGGCAGGCTATGGGCGCTCCTATGGGGACTGGGATTTCGGGATGAATTTGACGGAAGGATTTAGCGCCCTTTTTGGTAGCTTTGATCCGATCAGAAAAAAACCCAATGTGATCTCCATGGGTCGAGTACAGACTCCGACCTTAGCCCTTGTTGTGGAACGAGAGTGGTCTATTCAGAACTTTGTACCCGTTTCCTATGTGGAGATTGAAGCAGAGTTTACAAGTGATAAGGGCATTTACAAAGGAAAATGGTTTGATCCGGCTGCAAAAAAGTCGCGAACAAGCAAAGGTCAAGCTAAGAGCCCAGAGGATAACCAGGAACAAGAGAAATCCTCCTTAGACTTAGCTCGGGGAAATGAGATCATCGACAAGGTTCAAGGGAAAATGGGAAAGGTCCATTCGATAAAAGAGAAGGAGAGCATGGAGCATCATCCTTTGCTGTTTGATTTAACATCTTTGACAGTTGCAGCTTCTAAACGCTATGGCTTTGGAGCGGAGAAGGTGCTAAAGATTGCGCAATCCCTCTACGAGAAGAAAGCGATTACTTATCCCAGAACGGATTGTAATTTCTTGCCCCCCGATTTATTACCTAAGCTTAAAGCACATGTACAGGCACTGCAGAACGGACCCTATGGGCAGTGGGCCGAGAAAGCTTTGGCCCTGCCTCTTCCCAAAGGGAAACGGGTCATCAATGAGATTACGGCTCACCATGCGATTATCCCAACCACGGAAAAGGTTGGCTCAAACTTAAGTCCGGATGAGGTAAAGATCTGGGAAATGATTGTGTTGCGGTTCCTAACCATCTGGTTTCCGTCGGCCCGCTACGCAGAAAAAGAGATCGTCACAGTAGTGGATAGCGAGTCGTTTATGACCAAGGGAAGGGTTTTACTGGAGGCGGGCTGGAAAGAGGTTGAAAGCTCAGCAAAGCATCCGGCTTCCTCAGGCAAGAGCAAGGACGAAAAAGAAAACGATGACCAACCGTCTGGGCTACTTCCCAATATGCTTAAGGATGACGAGGTTTTAGCCAAAAGCTGTCAGGCTCTCCAGAAGGAAACCAAACCACCGAAACGCTATACCCAAGGGGATTTGATCAAAGCCATGGAAGGTGCCGGTAAAGAGATTGAAGACGAGATGCTGCGTCAACAATTAAAAGGTAAAGGCTTAGGAACTGTGGCCACCCGGGCAGCGATCATTGAAAACCTTTTAGATCGGGAATATCTGGTTCAACAACAGAAGGTTCTCGCACCTACAGAAAAGGGTGTCGAGCTAATCGGCTTGATAAAAGAACGCTTGCCACAGGCACAGTTGTTAATCAGTGCGGAAATGACCGGACAAATGGAATATGAATTGGCGCAGGTGGAGCGGGGTGAAATTCCCTTAAGCCACTATATGTCAAGGGTAGAACAAGCCATACGCAATATTATTGAAGAATTGCGTCGCTTTGAATCCACCTATGGGAAAAAGCCTATTGCTTTTGGGGGAGATACAAAAAAAGGAATGCATAGTGAGAGGGCAACGAACATAAAGAGTACTCTACCGGAAAAAGAGCCTTTAAAGGGACAGGTGGTTGAAGTGCTGGGGATTTGTCCGAGCTGTGGCGGTGGAGTCGTCGAACGGGAAAAGGGCTATGGCTGTCAGAACTGGCAAACGGGATGTCCGTTCATAGTTTGGAAAAATTCAATCTGCGGGAAAGTACTAACCCCCACTCAAGTAAAAAGTCTCTTAGATAAGGGAAAAACTCCCTTGATTCAAGGATTTCGCTCCAAGACCGGAAAGAGCTTTCAGGCCTATCTGGTTTGGGAAAACCCTTCAACTGGAAAGCTGCGCTTTGAATTTGAGAAGAAAGGCGATATAGGGAGAAGGTGACAATTGACATTAATTTTGCTAAGATAAATTTAGATTAGAAAATGCTTTTTTTCTATAGAAGTGGAAAAAAAGCATACTCATTCGAATAAAATGAAGCAGGCTACCTTTGCTGTAGACATGAAGGGGGGAGAGAATATGGGAAGTAGCTGGGAAAGTATCGCTGTTGCTATTGTTATTATCCTCTTATTCTATTTTGGAAAGCGTTATGCCCCTCAAATCAAAGAGAATCAAAAACGAGTCAAAGTAAAACAACCCAAAGAGGAAAGTAAAGCCTTGGAAATGATTCTATCGAAAAAGGAAAATAAAGTTACCCAATCGAGGGCTTCTCATACATCAAGTACAGTGGCTAGCCTTGTTCTGCATCCCCACACCTTTGAGCGAGCCAAAAGAGAGTATTTACAACATGCACAGCGCTTTTTGGGTGCCTATGAGCTGTTATATTTATCCTGCTATGGAAATTTAGGCGGAGAAAGAAAAGTGCAGTTATTAAAGAATTGGGAGGAAGGAATCCTCAGCACAGACGCTCCTAATTTTATTCTGGCATGGAATACATGCGTTCAAAAACATTGTGGTAGGAATTTTTACAGCAAAGGAAATCCTAAAGGCAATACAATGGGAAATTCTAAGGAAAAAATTGATTATGAAGTGGTGGATCTGATTCTCCAAGATTGGCTTAAGCTTTTGCTCAAATGGGGACTTCATCGGGAACCCAGAGGGTATACCCAGTCTGAGTTGCAGGGGGGGGAACCCTTAGGAGCTACAGAACTAAATTATTACTGGCTACTTAATGGAGAGGTTCTCGAAGAAGGGCAACTAAAAGCACAATCTTCGGGACAATAAGCTCCGGGGTAGTAAAAAAGATGTTGATTAAAATCAACATCTTTTTGTTCTTGACAGGTAAAGAATCTCATAGGAAACTATAGATACTGATATAGTTTCCGCAGGGGAGGAGAAATATTTGCGCGATCGCATATTAGGAAAAGCTTATGAACTGATCCAGCGCTATGGCTTGCGTGGGTTCACCATGGATGATGTGGCCAGTGACCTAGGGATTAGTAAAAAGACGATTTACAAAGTCTTTCAGTCCAAAAATCAACTGATTAGCGAGCTGGTGGATAATATCGTTGAGATGGAAAAACGGACTTTTTGTGAAGCCATCGCTGAGCAAGCGACTTGGTTAGAGAAGTTTGAGGCCATGCTTACTATGTATACTCCAGAGGATATCCCTTTTCGACTGGTGGATGAGCTTTACCGTAACTATCCTCAAGAAAAAGAAAAAATTGAGAGATTGGCAGAGTTTCGACAAGCCATACTTTATCCTCTCATTGAAGAAGGTCAGGAGGAGGGGAAGATTCGCGCGGATCTCAATCCGGTGATTATCGTGGCCATGATCCATAATCTGTTTATGACACCGGCTGATTCGAAAATGCTGGAATCCCAAGATATTACGATTAAGCAGCTTCTTGAACAAATGAAGAATCTCTTTTTTCATGGGATTCTCAAGAATGGGGAGGACAACTAGATGTTTAGGACAAAAGCGTGGACCTTAACTTCATTTTTCCTTATCTTTACCTTCATACTCGCAGGCTGCACAGAGCAAGCGGCGGTGATCACTCCCGAAAAAGAAAAATTGATCCAAGTTCAAGAAGCTAAAGAAGAAAAGTTTCCTCTTGAATTACGCTATACTGGGCTGACCTCTTCTGGGGAGGTGGCGAAGCACAGCTTTAAGATTCCCGGCAAACTAAGTGCCATAACTGTAGAAAAAGGTAGTGCAGTAAAGGCCGGACAAAGGCTTGCTTCCTTGGATACCACGGAGTATAATTTGGCACTTCAAGCCGCGCAACTCGATGTCACCAAGTCGGAGAAGGCCTATCAAGAGGCTCAGAACAATTACCGAAAAATGGAACAGCTCTTCCAAGCTGGTGCCTTGGCGGAAGCAGATTTAATCAAGCTTAAGCTGGACCTTGATGTGAAGGAAGCAACCTATCAGCAAGCAAAGATTGGCCATCAAGCCAAACAAGTACAGCTTAACGATGCTCAGCTCTATGCCAATAAGGAAGGCTATGTAGTGGATATTCTTTTCCGTGAAGGTGAGATTATCGCCGCCGGCTATCCTGTGGTGGTGATTCGTTCCCCTGAACAGAAGGTTACGGTAGGAGTGTCCCAAAAGGACATTCAGAAGGTTAAAGTGGGAGATGCCGTCGAGGTTTCAGTTGATGGGAAAACGGTCAAAGGAAAAGTAGAACGACTTGATGCCGTCCCCGATGCACAGACCCGCACTTATAATGCAGAGATTCTTATCACTGAACCGTATCCCGAGGATTCCTTTTATCTGGGGGCCACGGCAGAAGTAAAGTTTGCTCAAGGTGAGGCTGCCGGAGTTTGGGTTCCTTTGGCTTGTGTCCTTAACGATGGTGAAGATTATATCTTTATCGTGGAGGACGAGCGGTCCGTTAAAAGAAACATAAAACTCTTGGATGTCCAAGGGTTCAATGTGCGGGTAGAGGGGTTGAAGAGCGGAGAGCAGTATGTAACCAGCGGCATGAAAACCTTAAAGGAAGGAAATAAAGTGAAGATCCAAAGTGAGGTTAGCCCTAATCAGCAAAGTGAGGTTAACTCCAATGAGCAATAAGAAGGGAATCATTTACCAAATTATTAAGAATTGGCGTTTTACGATTTTCTTTACGATGATTGCCATTGCTTTGGGCTTTTACAGCTATTATTTAGTCCCCAAACAGGAGAGTCCGGATGTATCGTCTCCTTATGCAGTCATCACTACCATTTATCCAGGGGCTTCTCCCGAGGATGTGGAAAAACTAGTAACCCGGGTAATTGAAGAGGGAATCAGAGAAGTGCCGGGCTACAAAACCTCGCAATCCATTACGAAAAACAGTTTGTCGGTTGTGGTGTTGGAGTTGGACTATGATGTGGATGTGAAGGAGGCTTGGAATGAGCTCGGGCAGATTATTGACGATGCCCAAGGAGATATTCCCGCGGAATGCTTAGACATAGAAGTCGATACAGAGCTTGTGGAAACGGCAGGTATGATTATCAGCCTTTCCGGTGAAGGGTATTCCTATGAGCAATTAGCAGATTATGCTGACCAATTCAAAAGCAGGCTCGCCAAAATTGATGGAATTTCCCGTTTTACCGTATCCGGGGTTCAAAATAAAGTGGCCAAGATCGAAGTCATGACCACGGAGTTAAATAAATACGATATCTCTCTCAATGAACTGGTTAGTCTAATCCAAGCCCAAAACCTACAGATTCCTGCTGGCTCCTTAAGCGATAATAAGGTGAAGGTTAATGTCACCTCCCCGGGTCTCTTCACTTCACTGGCAGATATCGAAAACCTGATCGTGGATGTTTCCAAAGAGACAGGGGCCCCCATCCGCTTGAAGGATGTGGCAAAAATCGCTTGGGATATCGAAGACTCCAGTTATCAACTCAAGCACAACGGGCAAAATGCGATTATGCTCAGCGGCTTCTTTGAGGAGAATCGCAATATTCTTCTCACAGGGGAAGAGATCCGGACTGAGCTGGATCAGATTAAAGCCGAAATGCCAGCTGGATTAGTTATTGACGAGATCGTTTACCAGCCTACAGATGTAGATATAAGTGTAGCCAAGTTTTTTAGAAATCTCCTAGAGGGTATGGCTTTGGTTCTCATCGTCGTCTTTCTGGGGATGGGTTTCCGGAATGCTTTGGTGGCTTCCACTGCGGTTCCTCTCTCCATAATTCTTACCTTTATTGCTATGTATCTATTGGGAATACAGCTTCATGAAATCTCCATTGCTGCTCTGATTCTGGCTTTGGGAATTTTAGTGGATGATGCCATTGTGATTATCGATGCTATACAAGTTCATATTGACCAAGGGTTAGAAAAAATGGAGGCCTGTATCAAGGGTATGAAACAGGCCGTGATTCCGGTTTTTTCTGCCACCTTAACCATCGTGGCAGCTTTTTCACCCATGCTTTTTGTCCCCGGTCCGGCAGGGGAATTCCTCAGGTCCTTACCCCAAACTGTTATTATTTCCGTCGTGGCGTCGTTTTTGGTCGCTATTACGGTTACCCCGGTTTTAGCCTATTTGTTCTTCGATAAGTTAAAAGAAGATAGCGGTAAAAAAGCGATCCTCCGTCGTTTTTATGAGTACTTCCTAAGAATTGGCATGACTTATAAGAAGACGACGGTTCTTGCCTCCGTTCTGCTCATTGCCTTAGCGAGCTATAGTGCCATGCAGCTTCATATTGAGTTCTTCCCTAAGGCTGATAAAAATGTCTTCTATATCAATCTTCATTCGGAAAGTGCCTCAGATATCGGGGCTACGGCAAAGCTTGCTAAGCAGGTGGAAGAGATTCTGCAAAGCAATGAGGAGGTCATCAGCTATTCTACAGCAGTGGGGGAGGGTTTGCCCAAGTTCTATATTACTTTACCCAAAGCTACCCCCTCCAAGGACTTTGGCCAGATCATGCTGAAAGTGAATCTGGAAAACAGTGAATTTACGAATAATGAAGAATTAGCTCTCCATATCCAAGAGCAGCTCGACGGGCAATTAGTTGGCGGAACGGCGGATGTGTTGCTCTTGGAGAAGGCTTTCCCCGGGGCTCCTCTGGAAATCAGAGTCAGTGGCGAGGATCCTTTGCAAGTTAGAGATGCCGTGGCCTTGATTCGCCAAGAGCTTGAGGGAATTGCCGGGTCCATGAATGTGGAGGATGATTACGCCGCCAATGAGTATGAATTTGTCGTGGATGTGGATACAGAGCGGGCCATTTCCATGGGCATGACCAATTATGATATTCAACGGCAGATCAATATCGCTCTAAGCGGCGTAGAAGCTTCCGTATTCCGCCTTGCCGGCAATGAGTACTCGATTATTGTCCAAGGGGATATAGAGACTAAGGAAGACTTAGAAAACCTAGCCATCAAATCCTCCCTAACCGGCAATAAGATGCTCCTGAAGCAATTAGGGGAAATCCATCTTCAATCCACTGTGCCGACAATTAACAAGTATGACGGGGTTCGGGCGGTGACGATTTCCGGTAAAGTTCAACCAGGCTTTAGTGCCGTGACCATCGAGAACACCCTGAAGCAAAGGCTGGAATCATCAGGCTTCGATTTTTCAGAGCTGACTCTGAGCTATGAAGGGGAAGCCAAGGATATCAAGGATAATTTCGGTAGTCTGGGCATCACCGCGATTTTTGCGCTCTTCCTGATCTATATCATCCTGATGATCCAGTTCCGCTCCTTTTTGCAGCCGGCAATCATTTTTATTACCATACCCTTATCCATCATCGGCGTAGTTGCCGGACTGATTTTATTCAGCCAGCCCTTATCCTTCACCGCTTTGGTAGGGGTAGTCAGCCTCATGGGTCTGGTTATTCGGAACGCCATCCTGCTTATTGAGTTTATCAAGTTAGCCCGGGAAGAGGGAATGACCATCGACGAGGCCTGCACCTTCGCTGTCCATCGTCGTTATCGTCCCATCATTCTGGCCGCGGTGACCACTGTGATCGGTCTGGTACCCTTGGCCCTTTCGGGAAGTGATTTATTCACCCCCATGTCCGTGGCCTTGATGTGCGGACTCCTAGTCTCAACACTCTTTACTCTAGTAGTTGTTCCGGTACTGTATAGTCTCCTCGTTAGGGAAGATAAAGAAAAAATATCTACTCCGTTGGGGAATCAGGACTTGGGGCAGTCTGTTTAGCTCTCCTAAGTTCCTCTAAGTGCTCCCAAGCTTATTCTTCTTCCCCTGCCGCCAATAAAGCAGCGCTTTCTTCCACAGGCAGGCTCTGTACATCTTTGAGCTTGCGACCGATGGACCGCGACTTACGAGTCGCGGTTTCTATCGTATTACTAGCTTCTTGGAGCTTTTTCTGGGTTTTTTCGAGGATCTCGGTAAACTTACCAAACTCGGTCTTTACGGCACTGAGAAGGTTCCAGACTTCACTGGAACGTTTTTCGATGGCCAGGGTTCTAAAGCCCATTTGGAGGCTGTTGAGCAGAGCGGCTAAAGTCGTCGGACCGGCAATCACGACTTTATAGTCTCTCTGCAACATTTCACAGAGACCGGGACGACGGAGAACTTCCGCATAGAGCCCCTCAATGGGGAGGAAAAGAATAGCGAAATCCGTGGTGTTCGGTGGATCGATATATTTCTCGTGTATGGATTTACCTTCGGCTTTAATGCGGTATTCTAAAGCTTTTTGAGCTTCGGCAATACGAGGAAGATCACATTGCTCTTGGGCATCGAGTAGACGGTCATAATCTTCGATAGGAAATTTCGCATCGATAGGTAGATAGATAAGGCGACCCTCACCGTCTTTAGCCGGGATATTGATGGCAAATTCTACACGATCCTTGCTCCCGGCCTTGGTAACCACGTTTGTGGAATATTGGTCGGCGGTGAGGATTTGTTCGAGTAAAGTACCCAATTGAACCTCACCCCAGGTTCCCCGAGTTTTCACATTGGTTAGGACTTTTTTCAAATCCCCGACACCTGAAGCCAGCGTTTGCATTTCGCCGAGCCCTTTATGGACTTGTTCCAGACGATCGCTGACCATTTTAAAGGATTCGCCAAGTCGTTGTTCTAGGGTAGAGGTCAGCTTTTCATCGACGGTGACCCGCATGAGCTCAAGCTTTTGAGCATTATCTTGCTGGATAAGCAGGAGCCGTTCTTCAAGAGTTTTACGCATAAGCTCAAGCTTCTGCTCAGTAGTCTGGGAAAGGGTATTCATTTGTTTGGCGAAGATATCCAGCTGGCTGCGCTGAAGGCTAGCAATCTCTGCCATCTGAGTCAACTGAGAGTCGTTGAAGCGTTTTAGGGATTGGCTCATTTCCTCTCTGCCTTGTCGGGAGAGGGAGTGGCTTTCCTCCCGGTTCCGCGCTAATTCTTCCTGAGAAAGTCGTTCCTGACGTTCCAAGTTTTTTTCCAGGTGAGTCATTTGATTTTCTAAGTGTGTCAGCTTTGCTGTCTTAATTAAGAGTAGGATAAGTAAAAGGATGGCAAGCGCGGCAAGAGCACCATTCACAATAGGCAAAAAATCCATTAGGTTCCCTCCATATAATTAGGCCTGGTGGCCCTTGTTCTCTGAGTCCATCTCATTTTACCATAATTAGTTGACGTTTTTATGAGTAGCTTGCACCTCTGACCAAATTTGATTAAAATATAGGTAGTACACATTAATTACATATTTTGGAGGGTTTAAACACAATGAGTCAGATGGAGACAAAAGAATTTCAAACAGAAATTAGGCAGCTACTTGATATCGTAATTAATTCTCTTTATACAGATCGTGAGATATTTCTACGCGAGCTTGTATCGAATGCTGCCGATGCTTCTGAAAAGCTGAGGTATATTCAACTTACTGGACAGGAGCTCAAGGACCAAGATCTGCCTTTGGAGATTCGGATTACTTCTGATGAGAACGCCCATACCTTAACCATTGCTGATTCTGGTATTGGTATGACGAAGGACGATTTAATCGAAAACTTAGGGACGATTGCCCATTCAGGATCGAAAGCCTTTGTTCAGCGTTTAGCGGAAGCGGGAGATAACAAGGATGTGAATCTGATTGGTCAGTTCGGGGTCGGCTTTTATTCCGCCTTTATGGTAGCTGATAAAGTAACTTTGACCACTCGCTCCTATCAGCCGGAGGCCCTAGGTTACCGCTGGGAATCGGATGGGAGAGGGGATTACAGCATTGCTGAGGAAGAGGATCTCCCTCGGGGAACTCAGATTACCCTTCATCTCAAGGAAGATGCCGAGGATTTTGCGAAGGCTGACACAGTGAAGCGTATTATTAAGCAGTACTCCAGCTTTGTACCCTATCCCGTCTTCGTCAATGATGAAAAGATCAATACGGTCCAAGCATTGTGGACCAAGAATAAAAATGAAGTCTCAGATGAGGAGTATACTGAATTCTATAAGTACATTGCTAATGCCTTTGATGAGCCTTTGCTGAAAATGCATTTTTCCTCGGATGCCCCCATTAATATTAATACCTTGTTGTTCGTGCCAAGTTCGAATATGGAGAAATTCGGCTTTGGCCGGATGGACACCGGTATTAATTTGTATTGCAAAAAGGTTCTCATTCAAGAAAAGGCCAAGGACATTCTCCCAGAATGGTTGCGTTTTGTGCGCGGGGTCATTGACAGCGAGGAGCTTCCCTTGAACATCTCCCGGGAAACCATGCAAGATAGCGCTTTAGTAGCCAAGCTAAATAAAGTGGTGACCAGTCGTTTTCTGAAGTTCTTAGATGAACAGGCGAAGAATGAGCCGGAGAAATTCAAGACTTTCTGGAGTGAGTTCAGCATTTTCCTTAAGGAAGGCGCCGCCAATGACTTCACCCATCGTCAGGAGATTTTGAAGCTCTTGCGTTTTGAGTCCTCAAAAACTGGGGAAGGCGAGTTAATCTCCTTAGGGGATTATGTGAGTCGGATGAAGGAAGGTCAAGAGTCGATTTACTTCATCAATGGGCCAACTCGCGAGATTATTGAAAAGGGTCCCTATTTGGAAGTATTCAAAGATAAGGATTATGAGGTCATATATACCTATGAAGGCATTGATGACTATGTCTTTGATATGATTCGTGAATATGAAGGAAAACGCTTGATTTCTGCTGACCATGATGATTTGAAGCTGACAGATTCTGAGGTGAAGGAAGGGGAGCAGCTCTTATCTGAAGAGGAATTGCAGGCCTTTAATGGCTGGCTCAAAGAAATATTGGGCGCAAAAGTCACGGAGGTTAGGGAGTCAAAGCGTCTAGTGGACAGCCCGGCAATTATCCTGAGTCATTATGGCACACACAGTATGCAACGGATGATGCAGCTTATGAACCGAGATCTGCAGGATGTTCCTCCCGGTATTTTGGAAATTAACCCGAAGCATGGCTTAATTCAACGTCTCAATGAATTGAGAAAGCAGGAAGATTCCTTTGCTCCACTGGCAGCTGAACAGCTCTTCGCCAATGCTCAGATTGCAGCCGGAATCATCGTGGATCCCCGTAGTATGGTCAATCGCTTAAATGAGATTTTGGAGAAAGCTTTAAATTAAGAGAATTAAATTTACATGGTAACTCTATCGTGTATATAGCCAAAATAGCCAGGGGGCTGATACCCCCTGGCTATTACTATAGAAACTTATCTTCCTAAATCAATGATGTTTTGAATTAAGCCCTTACACTTCCCACATTCCTCACCAGTGACCTCGTCTACTCCTGTACCCGCTCCGGTAACCTCGCTAACTTTTTCCACAGTATCGGCACCTGCTTTAACTGCGGCGACTACAGTTGCTAAGGAAACCTTTTTACATCCGCAAACAGAGCTAAGAATAGTTTCTAATTCGGATTGACAGCCCTCACATTCAGTACAAACTCCTGCACTGGCGGCTATTTCTTCTTTTGTCCTTGCTCCTGCCGTCATTGCCTTTCTAATTGACACGTAGTCGACATTATTCTTAGTGCAAATTATTCTATTACCTGCCATATTAATATCCCCTTTTTGACTGTTTCTGCTCTTTTCTATTATAACATACTAAGTTTTTACCAGCCAGAACAGTTAGCTGACTACAATTCATTGTAGATTATACTTATACGAAAATTAAAGTTGTAATTATTTTAAAGGATATTCAGGATAAAAATAGAATGAAATATGAAGCTTGTCATAAAGGAGAATCTTCGATCGAAAATTGGCTAAAACTAACCTATCAGATAAAGGAAGGACGTGAAGTCATGACTCATTGGCAAAGTGGAACGAAGTCAATCAATTATGATTTGAATCCAAGTGACCCCCGTAACCTAAAACAGAAGGAAGAAGATCTGAAAGGGCTTCCTCAAGAATATCAGAGTTTTTATCGTGAGGTCGCCCAATTCATACCCTATCAGCGGATTTTTATTGATCCCTTTTATACCTTGGGTTATGGTATTGATGCCAGCTTTTACCGACTCATTCCGAAGATTGTTATTCGTGTGCAGAATGACGCCGAGATAGGAGAAATTCTTCGTCTTTCCCAGAAAACAAAGATCCCCGTGACCTTTCGCACAGCGGGTACCAGTCTATCCGGTCAGGCTTTGACGGATTCCGTGCTCTTGGTGCTCCAAGGGTCTTGGCGGCATTATCATGTCCACGAGGGAGGGAAGAAGATTAGCTTGGAGCCGGGTATTCTCGGGGTCGAAGCGAATCGTTATCTCCGCTCCTTTAAACGTAAAATCGGACCCGACCCCGCTTCCATCGATCACTGTATGATTGGGGGGATTGCGGCTAACAATGCCAGCGGGATGTGCTGCGGTACTGCCGACAACAGCTATAAGACTGTGGAAGAGATGCGGATTATTTTTGATGATGGGACGATTTTGGATACTGCGGATACCGCTTCCCGTCAGTATTTCATGGAGCGTAAGGCTGATCTCATCCGTCAAATCGAGGCAATACGCGATGAGATTAATGCTGACCCAGACCTCGTAGCGATGATTCACAAAAAATATAAGATCAAAAATACAACGGGATATAGCATCAACGCTTTTGTTGATTTCCATGATCCGATCGAGATTATTAAGCATATCATCATCGGCTCAGAAGGGACCTTAGGCTTTATATCTCAAATTACTTATAAAACAGTCATTGATTATGACCATAAAGCCTCAGCCTTAATCATTTACCCCGATATGGATCATGCTTGTCATGCGGTGATGAGACTCACCCGAGATTTAGTAGCAGCTGCGGAAATGATGGACCGTGCTTCCTTAAGGTCTGTTGAAGATGCACCGGGAATGCCGGAGTATTTAAAAACCCTTTCCGATACGGCGACGGCCCTCTTAGTTGAAGTGCGTTCGGCGAAACCAGAGGAGCTCGATCAATACATAAAGAAGACAACCTCTGTCTTAGAAGATATCCCCACGGTATTTCCCATTCAATTCACGGCAGTTAACTCAGAATATGAAACGTTCTGGAAAATTCGCAAGGATATTTTTCCCGCAGTAGGTGGGGTTCGTCCCCAGGGGACAGCGGTGCTCATTGAAGATGTGGCTTTTCCTTTGGATCGCTTAGCCGAGGCTACAGCTGATCTGCGCAATAGTCTCAACAAATTTGGTTACACCGATGCCATCATCTACGGGCATGCCTTAGATGGCAACTGGCACTTTATCTTTACGCCAAAGTTTGATACCGATGCAGAAATCGCTCGCTATGAGGGCTTGATGAACGAAGTCAATGAGTTCGTGGTTAAAAAATATAATGGTTCACTGAAAGCAGAGCATGGGACAGGCAGGAATATGGCTCCCTTCGTGGAATTAGAATGGGGAAGCAAAGCCTATGAGCTGATGCGTCGACTAAAGTCTGCCTTTGATCCCCACAATCTTTTAAACCCCGGGGTCATCATCAATGATAATAAAAACGTTCATCTTGAGAACTTGAAAGTCATGCCTCAGTCTCATGAAACCATCGATAGCTGTACTAACTGTGGCTTCTGCCAGGACATCTGTCCATCCAAGCACTTAACGACCACTCCGCGCATGCGCATTATTCTCCAACGGGAGATATCTCACCTGAAACGAACCGGTAAAGACCCAGAGCGGCTGATGCGTTTACTTAAGGATTATGACTATGCAGGGAATGCGACCTGCGCGACGGATGGCCTTTGTGCTACTTCCTGTCCTCTCAACATCAATACCGGGGACAGTTCCAAATATCTGCGTTCACAGGCCATTACCCCGGCTACGCGTAAGATTGCTACAGCTCTAGCCAAGAATATGAATGGGGTTACTGGCATCATGCGTGTCGGGTTAGGTGTTGTTGATGGGACCCACTCCTTACTAGGTAGTCGCCTAATGGGTAGTTTGGCAAAAACCGCCCGTGGGGTTTCTCAAAGCAAGATTCCTTTGTGGAATTCATGGATGCCTAGCAAAGGCCATGGCAAGGTGAAGCCTCTGCACCCGATTTACACCGCCAAGAATGGGGAAGTGCTAAAGGTAGTGTATTTCCCAAGCTGTATCAGTCGTTCCATGGGACCGGCTCGCAAGGATAAGGATCAAAGACCCTTGAGTGAAGTGATGTGCTCCATCCTTGCTAAGGCAGGTTATGAAGTGATTATTCCGGCGGGTCTAGATAAGCTCTGTTGCGGAATGCCTTGGGAGAGTAAAGGCTTCTTTGACATCGCTGATGAGAAAAGTGCGGAATTAGAAAAGGTTCTGCTTCAAGCCAGCGAAAATGGCAAATACCCGATTGTCTGTGATACCAGTCCCTGCCTGTATCGGATGAAGCGAGCTTTTAAATCCGGTATTGAGCTTCATGAGTCCGTGGAATTTACCCATGACTTTTTGCTGCACCGCTTGCATTTTCAACCGGTTCCGGAGACAATTGCTATCCATGTGACCTGCAGCTCCATTAAGATGCGCCTAAGTGAAAAATTCAAGGCTGTGGCGGAGGCCTGTGCCGAAAAGGTAATTATTCCGGATGATGTGCATTGCTGCGGTTTTGCCGGGGATAAGGGCTTTACTTATCCCGAATTAAATCAAGCAGCCTTAGCCGGGTTGAGTCAAGCCATTACTGACGATTGTACCGGTGGGTATTCCAACAGCCGGACCTGTGAGATTGGTCTTTCGGCTCACAGTGGAATAAGCTATCAATCCTTAGTCTACCTCGTGGATCGTTGCTCGAGTCCGCTACGTTAAAACAGGTTGCGCTAAAATGACGGGAGTGTCTTCATGAAGAAAGAATTCGTTCGTCCCATGATCATCTTGATCCTCATTCAGTTTTTAGTGATGGTAGGATTCGGGATTGTAATTCCCATTCTTCCCTTTTTGATTAAAGAGCTGGGAGGGGGAGCATTTTCGCTCGGGTTATTTATGTCGGCTTATTCCATCATGCAGTTTTTCTTTGCTCCCTTCTGGGGGCGTTTATCTGATCGAATTGGCAGGCGCCCCGTCCTTCTCATCGGGCTCAGCGGTTATGGGATAACGTTCTTTCTCTTTGGTATGGCCGGCAATCTCCCACTTCTCATTGCTTTTCGTGCTTTATCCGGGATGGTCTCCTCGGCGACTCTGCCAACAGCGATGGCCTATCTGGCGGATATAACTGAGGGAGCTGATCGGTCTAAGAGCATGGGAATGCTCGGTGCAGCTATGGGACTAGGCATGGTCTTTGGTCCAGCCCTAGGCGGATGGCTAGGACATTATAGCTTTACCTTGCCTTTCTATTTTGCCGGAACGTTAGCACTCCTTGTTCTGCCCTTTGCCTGGAAGCTGCTCCCTGAGACGCTGAAAGAGCCAACTAAAGAGTCTAAGGCAAAGGTGCGGTTGCATTTCGGGGTGGTACGCGATGCTTTATTTCCTCTATTCGTCTTTGGCTTTGTCCTTAGTTTTACTATGGCCATGTTTGAAACCACCTTTACCTTGTTTGCGGCCGAGCGGGTGGGCTTCGGACCCAAAGAGATGGGCATGGTATTCATGATTATCGGAATTGTTGGCGTGATTGTTCAGGGTATGCTGATCGGGAAGGTGGTGAAGCGCTTTGGGGATGCCAAACCCGCTAAATTCGGAGCGCTTCTCTGTGCCTTGGCTTTTCTTTGGATGCTTTGGGCTCCCAACGCAGTTCTTCTGGTTTTGGGAACAATGGTGTTCATGGTAGGCAATTCTTTAATGACTCCGACCAGTTCCAGCTTAGTCACAAAGAACAGCCATAATCAGCAAGGGGCATCCCTAGGAGTCTATCAATCCTTCGGCAGCTTAGGGCGAATCCTTGGTCCGCTGATCGGAGGGGGTATCTATGAATTATCCATGAATACACCCTACATCATCGGCATGGGAACCTTGGTCCTATGTTTAATCATCTTTGGCTCAAAAATTCAGGACCGAAAAGCAGAGGAGACTGGCTTTTCAGCATAAAAATTACATCAAATAGTGATGCTTTCAATAAATATGTGGTATACTAAGATCAAATAGGAGTTATGCTTTAACATAACTCCTAGTAACAGCCGCTTGAAGTGCGGTCGGCTATAGGGTATACGGATAGACCGAATCCTTGAGCAGGGGCGGTCTATTTCCGTTTACTGGAGGTAAGCAATAAAGCAACTAATGTTCCAAAGGAGATCATTAGTGTTAAAGCTTCATATACTTCCATGGCATCACCTCCCTTCGGAGGAATGCCGACCGCCCTGCAAGCCTTTACTGTTACAAGATAAATTATAGCATAGTAGCACTCCAAATGGAGTGCTTTTTATTATGCCTCTAAACCACGGGTGCTAAAAATGGCGAGTGAGTCATATGAATTTATGGGAGACAAGCTTGTTATTTTTTAGCCTGATGGAAATGAGGTGGACCAGTGGAGGAGTATGTCAGTGAAGAAGTGTATCCAATCCTACAGGGTCAGGATTTGTATCTTGTGAAGGGCAAAGCAATTTCCTACAATTCAAAAGCCTTTAATCAGCTTAAATTAGATTTGCGAGAGTATGAGCTGTATTTTAACGAAAAACGCTGTGAAAATTTAGATATGGTGGGGACCTACCGACCTTGCCATTTTAATAAGGATAGTTTTGGCTTATATATTTATGCCGAGATGTTTGGGATGTATCTCTTCAGTATCCTCAGGCAGACCCAGATGACGTTGCGGGAGGCTCACACTATGGCGCTGGATTCGCTCTTGACTCATGGATCTTTTCATTATCTCGTGGAACGTTACTGCATTTTAATCGATGATGTCGGCAATGAAAGCGATGGTCTCTACCCAACTTATAAAAAGAAGATATATAGTCAAACCTGGGGGACCCGGGATTGTCTTGAAGAAACACTAGCCAATGCCTTTGTTTTCGAGGCTTATCCACAGTGGGACGAGGCTAGGAAGAATTATGTTCAGTCATTATATGCGCGGCAAAGGGATGGCTATCATCAAGCTTGTGAGCTAGAGCCTGAACACTATCGGGAACTCTTTCAGACCTTAGAGGGGCAGATCAAAGCTCAAGGGAAGGGGAAGGGATATGATAGTGAGGGTAACTCGAAAGTGAGTGATATACCAACTCTCTACGATTTTGTCTATAGAAATAGGCTTTTTCGCTTTATCGGACTGCCGGTGTATTTAGTCAATGATTGCCGCAATCTTGAGGATTTCATTCATATTATTGAGCTTTTATTTCCTCAGATATGACCCGGCCACTCTTTCGAGCAGTCAGGTTTCTCTAATTTTGCCGAATTTTGAGAGGGTCAGACCCCGGGGGGAAGGTTGACCGAATGGAAAACTTTCCTCGAGCACAAATAATGCCCTCAACAATTCCTACTGGGAACGTCAAGGGCTTAAGAGTCTACTTCATCGTTACTTGGAAATTCGTGAACCTTTAGGAACCGCCTAGTGCGGACCCGCATGCTAGGTGGTGTGAGAGGACGGGGGCTAGTCGCCCCCTCCTACTCGATTTCTAAGGCCTATTAGGCTTAGCTATCGATAATATTCTCAGCTTCGCCATCATCTAATGGATAGGGACAAGGATCTTCACGAAGGAAACGCACAGCATTTAGACCAATGATTTGAGCCGGTATAGTTGTATTCCCATCTGGTAAGATAGGTGAAATCGATAGATCGGCAACCTTTAGATTCTCGGTACCGAAAACATTGAGGAAGCCATCGACGACTCCTTCTTGAATATTCCTTCCCATCCTACATTGCCCTCCGAAGTGCTGAATATTCCGGTAAGAAGCCCTGACATATTGTGCAAGTTGTCTGCGTTTTTCCTCATCATTCGCAATGAGGAAAATATTCTCAGACGGATATACAATTCGATAAATGCCTTCTGGATCAAGATTACGAGCTTTCTTCATGATCTTATAAATCTTAAGATAGTAATCGATGATAAAATCAAGGTCGTTAGGGTCCCCCAGTGGATTCAGGTCGATAGACGGATACGCTTCGGGGTCACTGTGAGCGACCATAATCGTGCCCCTAGTTCTTGGGTTTAGGTCGAAAACGCCAATACTCATGATATTGGTTGGCTTGGTTGGGCTAAAACCCCATCCGTTTATCGTGACAACGGGAACCGGGAGAAATGAGGGTGTCACAGATCCATAGAGTTGAAGGCGACGTCCTCCGGTTACATCCGCTTGAAAGGCACCAAGTGGGAAGGGTTGATCGGGATCGGCAGAGATTACCTGCTGCAGGCGGGAGGTTTCAACTTCGATTCCGATTCCTGCTGTAAAATGAGCCTGGAAATTGTGCCCTACGTTAGGACTCTCTACCAGGGTTGTGATCCCTGCTCGAGCTAAATCGGTTGATCTTCCGATACCGGAACGTTGAAGAATAACGGAAGAGAAATTACCTGCAGAAACAATGATCCCTTTTCTCGCAAAAGCTCTTTGAGAAGATCCATCCTTGACGAACTCAACTCCCGCTGCGATGTTGATCCTTCTTCTGCGTAGGAATAGAATTTTATCTACAGTTGCTTTGGTTAAAACGATTAATTCTCTTCCGCCAATCCCGAATTCATCTGGTTGGAATTCGTTTCCTTGGGTTACAATATTCTCGTTAAGATAACCTGTTGCCGTGGATGAACGAACGAATTTGCCGTTAACTTCTTGGCTTAAGAATTGGGATCGATAGAAGGTGCAATCGTTGATCCCTGTATTATAATCTTTAACAATAGGGATACCGAGAACCTCTGAAGTTGCAGTGGCTAAAGTTACAGTGAGTCCATTCGGTGGAATGTTTTGTTGTCTTATAAAAACTGGGCCATTGGTTCCTCGTTCTTCTGAGTTTTGAGTTGCCCCTATATAGGTCTCATTATCAATGAAGAGTTGACGAAGATTTTCATAACTCCATTGAGGTCCAACGAGTTTAGCCCATTCATCATAAAAGTCGCTACTTCCACGGACAGCATACATAGCATTGTGCTCAGAGCTTCCTCCGATCGCTCGACCACCGGCTATTCTGAGTTGCCCCCCGATAGCCGGCTGGGCTTTAGTCATAACATTAAAAGAGTACTTGTTATCAGAAGCTAAAACTCCTGATCCTGCATTAGAAGCACCGCTTAGCTCCTGCATCATATTCGTTCCGGGTTCTAGAAGAAGAACTTCAGTGCGGTTGTCATCTGACAACTCTTTGGCAATTACACCTCCGGCGGTTCCTGCTCCTATAACGATATAATCAAAAATGCGCTTGTTTATCATTAACCCTTTCTCCTTCCTTTTTGGATAAGTCTCCTATTTTAAAATATGAGAAAGAGATGGATAAGGTTAACAAGCCATAGAAAATTTTGAAAAGTTGGTTCTTAGATGAGGGAAAGGGAGCAATCCCTTTTCTTTAGTCGATTATTGCTCCTACGCTTACCAAGAAAACTCAAGGAATATGGTTATACTTGCAGTATGTCACGGAAAGGGAACTGTTGGGATAAATCTTAGTTTTTTTCCGGCTGTATTATATAGTTCATTAAAAGGGATACGTTTAAGTTCACCGCCTACTAATCTGTATACCTTACTACCAGCTCTTTCAAGTGACTTAATAAGCGGCTTAGATAAAGTTGTCGTTTCGTTAATCACCAAATGAAATTTGCCTCAAACTCGTCTCACTATCATAGACATAGCTGGTATAACGTATAGGAGAATATATTTAGAGCCCCTAATTTGTACCACAATTCCACGAATTTTTTCTTATCATTTCCCTTAGCTATTCTTGCCTCAATAAGCTTATTCTCACCAACACTTGCAACTTCATTAAACAAAATAGAGACGTCATTTTCATCACCTAAGAATAAATAATCTTTGTTTATTACCAGACTGAATTCTTCGGTTTATATTGGAAATGCATCAATTCCAACTGGTATTGATACTGTCAAAATGTCCGGTAGCGACTTGCAATTTTATGTTTTAGAGGGAAGTACTTGGGGCTCAGCAATAGTTCTATCAGGTCCAGTCACAATAAACTAATTATAAATTTAGTGAGGACATAGAAATAAGCATGAAAAGTAATAAAGAATTATTAATAAAAAAACATAAAGCAACAATTACACCTATAGTTAAAAGCATTGAGGAATTAATAGGATACCTAAAGTCTAAAATAGATATAGAAGAGATAGACGCAAATGGTTTTATAAGATTTTTCCAACCTCATATCCCTTTTAATGTTGTAAATAGTATTCTAAAATAATGAAAAGAAGTTTACTGCTGAAGAGTTGCATTTTATAGCAGTTAAACTTAAAAGAACCACCAGTAATGGATCATATTATAACCATAATTATACACATATTGCCGAGAATCATGAAGAAGATATGATTTATATTATTTTTGAAGAGAAAACCGGATATATCCACTCGAATTCTAATAAATTGCTATTGGAATTATTATTAGAACGTGGCGTTAGTCAAAATGACTATGATAATGATACTTTTTTGTTTTTGTCGTATTTATCACACTTAGATCAATATTTAAATAAGGAATATTAGAGGAGGAAAGGTAAACTTGCACCCTCTATGCCCCTTTTCAAGCGATTCCTGATCCTAACATAATGTAATATGAAGGCCTGTACTTAAATACGACTGCGCTGTCGTATTTGAGTACAGGCCTATTTTGGCAGGATGTTTCATGCGGTTTTGCTATCTTAACGGAGATCCTCTTTAGCATAGAGCTCAATAATCTTCAAGATGACCTCAACAGATTTTTCCATGGCGAAGGTGGGAATAAATTCATAGCGGCCATGATAGTTATGTCCACCGGTAAATAGATTGGGAGTGGGAAGCCCCATAAACGACAGACGCGCTCCGTCTGTTCCTCCACGTATAGGCTGGATTAGGGGTTTGACGCCTACGGCCTCCATGGCAGCTTGGGCCTTTTCCACAATATGCATAACGGGGAGGATTTTTTCCTTCATATTTTGGTATTGATCCGTGATCTCAATAGAGAAAGTACCTGCTCCATAGGTTTGATTTAAATCCTCGGTTAAGCTCCGCATAGTTTCTTTGCGTTTAGCAAAGGAATCTTGGTCAAAATCCCGGATGATGTAGTAAAGAGTGGTCTCTTCCACATCTCCTTTAATATCATTAATATGATAAAAGCCTTCATAACCTTCCGTTGTTGCCGGTGTTTCCTGGGAGGGAAGCTTAGCGATGTATTCATTGGCAAGTAGGATGGAATTGATCATTTTGTTCTTGGCATTGCCGGGATGAACATTTCTGCCTTTGACCTTCACGATCGCCTTGGCCGCGTTAAAATTCTCATACTCTAATTCGCCGATGGGTCCGCCATCCACAGTATAGGCGAAATCAGCGCCAAAGCCAGCTACGTCAAAATGATCGGCCCCACGACCTATCTCTTCATCAGGGGTGAAGGCCACACAGATTTTCCCATGCTCCACTTCGAGGTGTGTTGCCAGGTATTCCAGTGCTGTCATAATCTCAGCAATACCTGCTTTGTCATCTGCTCCTAAAAGAGTGGTTCCATCGGTTGTAATCAAGTTTTTACCTATGTAATCCTGCAATTCCGGAAAATCTTGAGATGAAAGAATCAGATTCAGCTCCGAATTTAACACGATATCCTGACCATCATAGTTCTCAATGATTTTGGGCTTGACATTTTCGCCGGAAAAGTCTGGGCTAGTATCCATGTGGGCGATTAAGCCTAGGGCGGGGATAGCCTTTACCGAATTAGCCGGTAAGGTTCCGTAAACATAGCCTTCTTTTATTCTAGCATCCGTCAAGCCAAGATCCTTTAATTCTTTTTCCAGAAGCTGTGCTAATTGCAACTGCTTGCTCGTACTGGGTGTAGTTTGAGAATCTTCGCTGGATTGGGTGTCGATCTGAACATACCTTAGAAAACGGTCAATAACTTGTGACATGGTCAACCTCCTCATTCTTCTTAGAACTTGATAATAACACTATAAGCTATTTTTAAGTCTCATTCAAATAGGGTCAGACTCACGCTTATGAATTTGCGGTTCACGAATACTCTCAGAAGTGATATACTCAAAAGATGACGCATTCAAGTTCGGATAGTTAAGGGGAATCGCAATGAATCTGTTAACAGCTGAATCGCTCACCAAAAGCTATGGTATAAAGTTTTTATTTAAAGATATCTCACTAGGCATAGAAGAAGGCCAAAAGATCGGTATCATCGGGGTGAATGGAACAGGGAAGACGACCTTGCTGAAGATCCTGGCGGGTATGGAGCAGCCGGATCAAGGACAGATTGTCACCAACAATACCTTACAGTTAGAATACCTTCCCCAGGAGCCAAATTTTGATCAGGAAGCTACCGTGCTGCAACAGGTTTTTCGCGGGAATTCCCCGTTGATGCAGCTTCTGAGAGATTATGAAACTGCTTTAGAACGCTTGAATCAAGATCCAAACAAGGTCGAATATCAAAATACCCTCCTCCAACTAGGACAGAAGATGGACAGCCTTAACGGGTGGCAAATCGAAAGCGAAGCCAAAGCTATTCTGACCAAGCTAGGGATAACTCAATTTGATATAGCGGTTGGGACCTTGTCCGGTGGGCAGCGGAAGCGAGTAGCACTAGCTAGTGCCCTGATTCAGCCTTCAAATCTCTTGATTCTTGATGAGCCAACCAACCATATCGATAATGAAATGGTAGATTGGCTTGAAAACTATTTGAATAAACGCAAGGGTGCCCTTTTGATGGTGACCCACGATCGTTATTTTCTCGACCGGGTAGTGAATCGAATGTTTGAACTGGATCGGGGAAAACTCTATTCATACCCTGGAAATTATAGTCGCTACCTGGAATTAAAAGCGGAGCGGGATGAGCAAGAAGAAGCTTCCGAAAAGAAACGTCAAAATACCTTGCGCAATGAGTTAGCTTGGATCCGTCGGGGGGCTAAAGCTCGCACGACCAAGCAAAAAGCAAGAATTGATCGTTTCGAGCAGCTTCAAGGGGATAAGCCAGAGGAAAAGTCAGGGAAGGTGGATATCTCAGCGGGAGCAGCCCGTCTAGGGAAAAAAGTCATTGAGTGCTCCCACCTTCATAAGGCCTACCCTAACCGTGGAACGGTGATTGATGACTTTAGTATCATCCTGTCCAAGTTTGATCGGATTGGGATTATTGGTCCCAATGGTAGCGGAAAATCCACCTTGTTAAATATTTTGGCTGGACGGATTCAAGCTGATCAGGGAGTGATTGAGTGGGGGTCCACAGTTAAGATAGGGTACTTCGCTCAAGAATGTCGAGAGTTTGAGCCGCAGACTAAGGTTATCGAGGTGATTAAGCAGGTGGCGGAAGTGATTCCTACGGCAGAGGGTGGAGTCATCACAGCCTCGCAAATGCTGGAGAGATTCCTTTTTAACCCAGCTCAGCAATGGACCCCTGTCGAAAAGCTTTCCGGTGGAGAAAAGCGGCGACTTTATCTCTTACAGATCTTGATGGATTCACCGAATGTATTGCTCTTAGACGAACCGACCAATGATTTGGATATCCAAACCCTTGGTATTCTTGAAGAATATCTTGAGGATTTTCCTGGGGTTGTCATAACAGTATCCCATGATCGCTTTTTTCTGGATCGTGTCGTCGAGCAGATCTTGGCTTTTGAAGGACAGGGGAGAATTCGTTCCACTGTCGGTAATTACACAGACTACCGGGAGCAGATGGAAAAGCGAGCTCAGGAGGAACAATTATCTGAAGAAACTCTGACTCAAGGTCAGAAAAGCTCTGGTCGAGTCCCAAATCAGGAGGGAACAGCGGATACGGCTCAACTGAGTAAGCCCAAAGAGCGTCCTTTAAAGATGAGTTACAAAGAACAAAGAGAGTATGAGCAGATAGAGGATGTCATTGCCGATTTCGAGAGTCAATTGGAGCGTGTGGAGCAAGACATGATGGAAGCCGGGGGCAATTACGGCAAGCTTAACGACCTTGTGAAGGTCAAGGATGAGCTAGAGAAAAAGCTGGCAGAATCGCTGGAGCGATGGACCTATCTGAGTGAGTTGGCTGAAGAGATTGCTCGGCATAAGTAGCAAAATGAGTAAAATAAAGTGAGTGAGTTGAGCCTTATGTTGAGCCATTATCAATGGTCCTAGCTTGAGATGGTATGTGCTTTTGAAAAAATGGAGGTAATTATGGATAAGAATGTTGAGCTAATGAAAAAGATTATCGAGGAAAAGAAGAAGAAAAGCGCCCAACAAGGAGGGCCCAATAAAGCAACTGCTAAAATTGGGCAGACTCGCGGTGGAATAAAGAGTTATAAAAAGGGTGGACTTTTTGATAAGTAATGGAGGAGTGTTCATGTTGATCGTTTTAGCCTATTTGGCTGCCAATGTAGCAGCCAATTTATCGGTCACGCATTTCGGCCCGATTTCAACGCCGATTAATGCATTTTTGCTGATTGCCTTTGACTTAGTTGCTCGGGATAAGCTCCATGAACAGTGGAGTCGCAAGCATCTCTGGCCGAAAATGTTATTGCTGGTCGGGGCAGGGGCCTTATTGTCCTGGTTTATTAACCGCAATGCCGGACCAATCGCTACGGCTTCCTTTATCGCTTTCTTGCTGACGGGAATAACGGATACAGCTGTCTATCAAGCTTTGAAAAAGCATCCACGCTTTGTGAAGGTTAATAGCTCCAACATTGTATCGGCAGCAGTAGATTCTATTGCTTTTCCTACCTTGGCCTTTGGTGCCTTTATACCCTACGCTGTATTTGGTCAATTCTTCGCCAAAGTCTTCGGCGGTTATATTTGGTCCCTGATCCTTTTCCGGAAGGATCGACCGAAATTCGATGATGGTCTGAAGACTACGTAACTTGGCTATCAGACTTACAAGTAGCTTGTGCAGCATCTTAAAGATGAAAATTTTGTCTGGGTCGAGTAGCTTTCGGGTCACTATCTTAGAAGGAGTTTGGTCATGAAAAAATCAGTTGTATTACTCTCTGGCGGTTTGGACAGTACCACATGTATGAGCGTTGCCGCTAAGACGGGCTATGAATTATATCCACTATCCTTTGATTACGGTCAGAGGCATGGGCGGGAATTAGAAGCGGCCAAAGCGGTTGCACGATTCTATCAGGTCAAGGAGCATCGGATCATTACCATTGATAATGTGGGAGGAAGTGCCTTAACGGATCCTTCGATTCAAGTTCCGGATTATGCAGAAGATGGTCAGATACCCGTGACCTATGTACCAGCGCGCAATCTTCTTTTTCTAAGCTATGCCTTAGGTTATGCCGAGGTCATTGGTGCAGAGGCAATCTTTATCGGGATCAGCTCTGTGGATTACAGCGGTTATCCTGATTGTCGACCGGAGTTTTTAGAGGCTTTTCAAAAGGTTGCCGAAGTGGGTACTAAGGCCGGTGCGAATGGACAAAGGATTGAGATTAAGGCGCCGCTGATTCACCTTTCAAAAGCGGATACAATCCGTTTGGCAAGCTCGGACGGAGCCCCCTTGCATTTAACCACAAGCTGTTACCGCGGTGGGGAAAAGGCCTGCGGAACCTGTGATAGTTGTAAACTGCGCTTAAAAGGATTTGCTGTGGCTGGGATAGCTGACCCTGTACCCTATATGGAGAACTAACCGCTGAAGAGAGATTGGTTCATACAAACCGACTCTTTTATGCAGTTCTAGACCCCTGATGAAGAAAGGATTAGTCTGGGTCTAGTAGCTGAGCGGTCAATATTTTGATAGGGAAGGTTTTTAACTGTTTCAGAAGGAGATGGAGTCAAATGATCAGTGAAAGAATGGAGAAACAAATCCAATTTATTGTGACGATTGATGAACTCAAGAATATTACCCGCCAAAGTGTTACCATCAGAGATCGGCGCCATGAGAATGATGCCGAACACTCTTGGCATTTAGCGGTGATGGCGATGATCCTCTCGGAATATGCAGAGGATAAGAATGTCGATGTCTTTAAGGTGATCAAAATGGTGCTGATACACGACCTGGTGGAGATCTATGCCGGGGATACCTACTGCTATGACGAAAAAGGCTATGAAGATAAGGATGAGAGAGAGCAAGAAGCAGCTGATCGTTTATTTAATATGCTCCCAGAGGATCAAGCACAAAAGATGATGGCTCTGTGGCGTGAATTCGAAGAGATGGAGACCGAGGAAGCGGCTTATGCGGCAACCCTGGATCGTTTCCAACCTCTACTATTGAATTACAATACTGAAGGACATACCTGGCAAAGGCCTGGAATCACCAGTGCTAAAGTATTGAAGCGCACTGCGGTGGCCAAGGCAAGAGTTCCCCAGCTCTATGAGTACATCGAAAGATTGATCCAAAGTTCAATAGAAAGAGGATTTCTTAAGCCATGAAGATTCTCATTGATGCGGATGCCTGCCCCAAAGGCGTTCTCCAAATCTGCTTGAGTATGGGTCGTCAAAAGGGTATACCCGTCTGGACTGTGGCTAGCTTTAATCATGAAATTAGTTCAGATCACCACATCGTGGTGGGGAATTCTTCGCAAGAGGCAGATCTAAAAGTGATGAATCTTTGCGAAGCAGGAGATATCATCGTGACTCAGGATATTGGCTTAGCAGCCATGGTCATCGGTAAGGGTGCCAAAGCTCTTGGTCCTTCCGGAAAAGAATATCGTCCCGAAACCATGAGCATCATGCTTGAGGAAAGAGAGCTCAAGGCTAAATACCGCAGAGCTGGGGGAAGAACAAAGGGCCCAAGTAAACGCACCTCCGAGGAAGATCGACTCTTTGAACAGACCTTGGTGAGCTTGTTGAGTGAAAGGTAAGTTAGAGATAAGTTAAGCTAGATATAAGTTAAGCAAGCAATACATATTTATATTTTTAGAGTGCTTGTCTTTAACTAGGAGATAATGGTAAGATTAAAGATAAAAGTTTTAGGAAAGTAGGAGTGATTGAAATGGCCTTTTATTTTGACGAACCTTCACGGACTTTTGGGGAATACCTTCTGGTCCCAGGATATTCTTCTACAGAATGTATGCCGGCTAATGTGAGCTTGAAAACACCGGTAGTGAAGTTTAAAAAAGGGGAACAATCCTCCTTGACCATGAATATACCCTTGGTATCAGCCATCATGCAATCCGTTTCGGATGACCGCATGGGTATCGCCTTAGCAAAAGAGGGGGGCATTGCTTTCATCTATGGCTCCCAGACCATTGAGAATCAAGCGCAAATGGTTTCCCGAGTGAAGAACCACAAGGCGGGCTTTGTCGTCAGTGATTCAAACATTAAGCCTGAAGATACCTTGGGCGATATTTTAGCTTTAAAAGAAATTACCGGGCACTCAACCATGGCAGTTACCGAGGATGGTACAGCTAACGGGAAATTATTAGGGATCGTCACAAGCCGGGATTATCGTGTCAGTCGTATGTCAACCGATACTAAGGTGTCGGAATTTATGACGAAATTCCAAGACCTTATCTGTTCAGATGATAAAACGACCCTCAAGGAAGCCAATGATATTATTTGGGAGCATAAGCTGAATGCCTTGCCTTTAATTGATAAAGACCAACGCTTAAAAGCGATGGTTTTCCGCAAGGATTATGATTCGAATAAAGAAAATGAAAATGAGCTCTTAGATAACTCCAAGCGTTACGTCGTAGGAGCCGGCATCAATACCCGAGATTATGCAAAGCGAATTCCTGCTTTAGTGAATGCCGGGGCGGATGTCCTCTGTATTGATTCATCAGAAGGCTTTACCGAATGGCAGAAAATAACCATCGACTGGGTTCGGGAGCATTACGGCGATGATGTCAAAGTGGGAGCCGGTAATGTGGTAGATCGGGAAGGCTTCTTATTCTTAGCTAAGGCCGGTGCTGACTTTATTAAAGTAGGAATCGGCGGCGGCTCCATCTGTATTACCCGAGAACAAAAGGGTATTGGACGTGGGCAAGCCACAGCAGTGGCAGAAGTGGCTAAAGCACGAGATGAGTATTTTGAGGAGACGGGAATCTATGTTCCGATCTGCTCTGATGGCGGAATCGTCTATGACTATCATATGACCTTGGCACTTGCTATGGGCGCAGACTTTATCATGCTTGGGCGGTATTTTGCACGCTTTGATGAAAGTCCAACCAATAAAGTCAACATCAACGGTAGCTATATGAAAGAGTACTGGGGTGAAGGCTCTAATCGAGCAAGGAACTGGGAACGCTATGACATGGGTGGAGATAAGAAGCTTTCCTTCGAAGAGGGTGTGGACTCTTATGTTCCCTATGCCGGTAGCTTAAAGGATAATGTAACCCTTTCTTTAAATAAGGTTCGCTCAACCATGTGCAACTGTGGTGTTCTAAACATTCCAGACCTGCAAAAGCAGGCAAGGATTACGCTAGTTTCGGCAACGAGCATTGTCGAAGGCGGTTCCCATGATGTAGTTCTCAAAGATAGTAATATGTTCGAATATATGAAATAAACCATTCGCTAGAGGACTTCAGAAAAATTCTGAAGTCCTTTGTCATATCTTTTTAAAATTTTAATCACAAGAATATTGAAAGAGACGGCCTTTTCTTTACTAGGTAGCGATGGTATAATTAATAGTGTATAAGGTGTAATAATTGTTGACAATAAATGTACTAAATAAATGTACTAGACCTACAAAATAAGGTATGTAGCATAAAACACTAAGAATACCTAAGCTAAAAAAGAAGGAGATGTGAAGTATGATTAACATATCAGAACTCGCGGCAGAAAAGATCAAGGAAGTTCAAAAAGCTCAAAATAAAGAAGGTTCATATCTTCGTCTCTATCTGGCGGGATTTGGTTGTGGTGGCCCAAGCTTTGGGATGACCTTAGAGGACGCTAAAACTGACGTTGATGTCCTCGATGAAGAATTCGGTGTGTCCGTCATTACCGCCAGCACCTTATCTGAGTATTTAGAAGGCGCCTTTATTGACTTTTTAGAAAACGAAGAAGCAAGTGGCTTTGAAATACGCTTAGCAAAAGATTTTGGCGGTCAAGGCTGCGGCAGCAGCTGCGGTAGTTGCGGAGGAAGTTGTTAATTCGACTGTAAATTGCCCAATCAGAGAGCTCAGTTTGAACTGAACACAGTTCATCTGAGCTCTCTTTTGTATTATGGAGGAAAAGCAAGTATGGTATGCTCTGTTAACATGAGGGGAGGGTGAGGGCGAGATTTCATCCTTTTAGGGAGAGTTTAAGGGTTGCCATGGTATGCTATAATTAATACTGCTGTTTAGGAGCAAGTATCTAATAATTAAGGTGATTGAATGTCTGCCCTTCAATATCAAACGATAAAAAGAAATCTGCGCCTCATTAGTGAACTCTTACCAGATCCTTATTGGTTAGGATCTTTTCTTTTGGGATATATCAAAGTCAAGGTCTTTATGGGACTAACGACTTCCTGGAATAGCGCTTGGAATTTTTACTTCGAGCACGACTATGAATTGTCAAGCAGTATAGCCCTTTGCTTCACGCTACTTTTTTTCTCGGTGGCACTCTTATTTAAGGGACGAAGCCGTCTTTGGGCTACTTGGCTGCTTAGTGCGACACTTTCTATCATATTGATTGCTGATCTGGTGTACTTTCGTGGCTTCGGTGACTATATCAATTTACACCTTCTCAAACAAATCGGGAATTTAGAGGACCTGGGGGGTACAATCTTTTCATTATTCTTTATCCAAGATATCTTCTTTGTTTTAGATTGCGTCTTAGGGCTGTTCATACTGCTCAAGAAGAAGGGGTTGGGTAAAGGAATCTCTCGCCAAATCCCATGGTTTATGATGTTCTGTGTACTGGCTGTCGGATTTATTTATTCTGCTCACTATCGTTATGATCTTGCCGAGAATGGGGAGAATCAGATGGTTTTCCGAATCTGCTGGGCACCCACGGATACCATGAGGAATCTATCTCCTTTGGGCTATCACTTTTATGACAATTATGTCTATCTGAAGGAAAATCAGACCCTTGAATTAACACAGGAGCAACAGGAGGACATCCAAGCTTGGTTTGCCCAAAACCAAGAGGATACGCCCTCTAATGAGTTGAAAGGAATATTTGCTGGGCAAAATCTAATCCTTCTTCAGGTTGAATCTCTTGAGAACTTCGTTGTAGGGCAAAGCTTTGAAAACCAAGAAATAACCCCGACTTTAAATAGGTTATTGAAGAACAGCATCTACTTTCCCAATTTTTATGAACAGGTGTGGAATGGCACCACATCAGATGCTGAGCTTTTGGGTAACGCATCGGTATACCCTGTGCGCAGAGGGAGTACTTTCTTCCGCTATCCTCTTAATGAGTATTATTCCTTACCCATGCTTCTTGCCGAAAAAGGGTATACAACGCGGGCTAGCCATCCAGATAATGCGGGTTATTGGAATTGGGTTGAAGCTTTGACTTCAATAGGCTATGCAAATACCTTGGATATAACGGATTTCCATGAGGATGAGAAAATTGGTTTGGGCTTAAGTGATGGGAGTTTTCTGCGCCAAATGCTGCCTGTCGTTGGCGGGGAAAAACAGCCATTTTTGGATTATATCATTACCATGTCCAGTCACGGTCCCTTTGATCTTCCCGCGCAATACCGAGAGCTGAAAATCGATCCGCAGATCGATAAGACAAAGCTGGGTGGATATTTCCAGAGTATCCATTACACGGATCAGCAAATCGGGGCTTTTCTCGATAGCTTAGAACAAAAGGGAGTTTTAGATAATACAGTAGTTGTTATTTACGGAGATCATGGCGGGATTCATAAATACTATAATAGCGAGCTTGCCAGCATCCAACCGCAAGAAGAGTGGTGGAGTGTTGATGATCATAAAGTACCCTTTATTATTTATAAAAAGGGAATGGATGCCCAGGTCATTGAAACCACCGGAGGACAGATTGACATTCTGCCTACAGTTGCCTATCTGATGGGAATTGAAGATGAAGCATATGCTCAAAAGGCCCTAGGCCGGAATTTGCTTACTACGGAAAGAGATTATGTGGTTTTGGCCGATGGAACTTTTATCGGAGATAGTGAAGAGTTTAAGGAACATGCTGTTCAGGGCTTAGCTATTGCTGATTTGCTCATCCAAAGTAATTATTATGCTGATAGCCTTAAGCAGAATTCCACGCCGTAATACGGCACCACTGGTGAATGAAAAGTACATCTGGGTCGAGTAGCTTATCCACTCCGTGGATAAGTCAGCTAGGGCTTCTGTTCATTCTTCACACAAGCCGAGCTTCCTATAACATACATCCGCGCCGCTCAGGCGCTCCAGGGCTAGCGTCCTTGTTTCCCTAGCAGAACCCCCGGCGGGAAAGCATCATCTGTGGATTCCGCCGAGGCGAAAATGTCCACCGGACACTTTCGACGCCAAACCTGAGGGTTATACCTGAAGTGAACCGTGGCTCCGCTAATGCTATGGAAACGTCGTCCGCTCGACGCCCCTCAGCGCTAAAGAAAGCTTGGCTTATGGCGAGTGAAGCGAGGCAGAAGCCTTAGCTGCCTTATACACAGTGAAATCGCTCTCTACTGTATGTTAAGCTACGCTCTTGGGTCCTTTAGGGGATCAGGAGTAGTGAGTAGGGAATATAGCAACAGAAAAAGAAACCAGCGTCTCAATATGAGATGCTGGTTTCTTTGTTATAGCTTTGGTGAGTTATCCTAATAACTCTTGCTTTTCATGTTCATCTTTAGCACGGGTAATAATTTCCTGAAGCATTTCGACGGCTTCTTCCATCTCAATGCCTTTGGCTTGAACAATTTCGCTGGTTATGATCTGGCAGGCGCTGTTCAGCATATTATTATCTTCCATGCCGAGCTTGTGGAGCTTGCTTTTTCGTGTTAAATCCCGAATGATCTCGCACTCTTGAAAGATATCCCCGCTTTTCATTTTCTTCTTATTGATATCACGGTAAAAGCGGTTATTGCTTTCGAAAATTACAGGGTCTGTATCTCCCTGAAATAAGAAACTCAACACATCATCGATGATTTCGCTGTTGACCACTTGCCGAATACCCAAATCCTCAGCTTTTCCGACAGGAATCATAATTTCCATATGGACATGAGGAATGTTCAAGAGGTAATACTGTCCTTTAACACCTAAGACCTCTTTTTCTTCGATGGAATCGATAATTCCCGCCCCATACATGGGATAGAGAACCCTATCACCCACTTGAAACATCGAGTCACCCCCCAAATGATTTACTTTTAATAGTATAGCACAAAAACCGAGGATTGTAAAATTCTATATGATATCATAGGTAATACAGCTGTGTCAATACATTTTAATGCTGGACTTACCTGTATTTGCCCCATTTTGCTCATAATGCAATTGCTCGTTCTAAAGCAAGACGGAAAAGCATAGAATTTAGTGAATTACAGACAAGCATCATACAAATCTCGGCTTGATGGAGATAGCTCCATCTATGATGCAGTCGTTCGTTTAGTCCAGGATTTTTCCACCCATTCACCGAAAGGAGGCAGATAGTATAGAACTTCATAAGAACGATTCTTTGCTCACCCCAGAAGAGATGGTTCTTTTTAATCGCGGTGAGTTTTATCATAGTTTCCTTAAATTCGGTGCACATTTTATAAGGCATCAGGAGCGATGGGGAACATTTTTCTCCTTATGGGCTCCCCATGCAACTCATGTCTCAGTCGTAGGGGATTTTAATGACTGGTGTGGTGTAAATCATCCCATGAATAAATGGGAGGACCATGGGGTATGGACTTTATTTATCCCAGGCTTAGAACAAGGCGAGATTTACAAATACGAAATCTTGACTGCTGCTGGAGAAAGAGTGCTGAAAGCGGATCCTTTTGCCTTCTTCTCCGAAGTGAGGCCCAATACAGCTTCAGTAGTATATTCCCTAGAGGGTTATCTCTGGCACGACCAGACTTGGCTGGACAAACGCAAAACTATCGACTATAAGCTGATGACCTTATCTATTTATGAAATGCATCTCGGTTCTTGGAAACGTAAGGAGGGAGGTGGATTTTATAGTTATAGGGAAATTGCGCCTGAGCTCATTAGCTACTTGAAAAAAATGGGCTATACCCATGTGGAATTTCTGCCCTTGCTGGAGCACCCCTATGACGGGTCGTGGGGTTATCAGGGAACGGGATACTATGCTAGTACCAGTCGTTATGGTACTCCCCAGGATCTGATGGCTTTGATTGACCAATGCCATCAGGCGGATATCGGCGTGATTATGGATTGGGTTCCGGGCCATTTTTGCAAGGATGCCCATGGCTTAGGAAACTTTGACGGAAGTGCTCTCTTTGAGAAGGAAGTTCACGAGCATTGGGGTACCTATAAATTTGATTATACTCGGTCGGAAGTATGGAGCTTTTTGATTTCTAATGCTATCTTCTGGCTGGAGATTTATCATGTGGATGGCCTACGAGTGGATGGGGTAAGCAGCATGCTCTACCTGGATTATGGCAAGGAAAATAAAGCCTGGGAGCCCAATGTTTTGGGGGGGAGAGAGGATTTAGCGGCCGTTCAATTTCTGAGACGTCTTAATGAAACTGTAGATGCTCTCTTTCCTGATGTGCTGATGATTGCCGAAGAGGCTACGGATTGGCAGGGGGTAACAAGGCCTCTAGAAGAAGAAGGGCTAGGTTTCTCATTTAAATGGAATATGGGCTGGATGAACGATACCCTGCGTTATATCTCCTTGGATTTTGAGCAAAGAAAAGAGCATCATCAGCTATTAACCTTTCCCATGATGTATGCCTATTCAGAAAGCTATATTCTGCCATTATCCCATGATGAGGTAGTCCATGGTAAAAAGTCCTTATTGAATAAGATGCCCGGAAATTACGAGCAAAAGTTTGCAGGATTAAAAGGCTTAATGACCTATTGGCTCTGTTGCCCTGGGAAGAAGCTGCTCTTTATGGGAGGTGAGATTGCCCAATTTATTGAATGGCGAGAGGATCGGGAGCTAGATTGGTTTCTTCTTGAGTTTGACAGGCATCGGCAGTATCACCTTTTTCTTCAACACCTTCAGGCTATCTATGGAGAAGAAAAGGCTTTATGGCAAAATGACCTGAGTTGGTCGGGATTTGAGTGGATCGATGTGCATAACCATGAACAAGGGATCCTCGTGTTTTGTCGTAAAGGCAAAGAACCTCAGGATCGTTTGGTGGTGCTCATCAATTTCCAACCCCACAGCTATACTCAATATCGGATCGGAGTGGAAAAAGCCAAAGGATATAGGGAAATCATCAATACGGACAGAGCAGACTACGGTGGTCAAGGGGTGAATAATACAGGAATTATCATGGTGGAAAGGGTTCCCTGGCATGGACGAGAGTATTCGTTGGAACTACGGGTTCCTGCGCTAGGAGCTATCCTTTTAAAACCGGTACATGCATAAATATTGGGGCGAAGAATAGACATTGTAATACGTCGGTTTTTGAAGGAGAGAAAAATTAAGATGTTTTCAGATAAAAATAGCTTTAAGGATGCTTATCAGGAGAAATTTGCTGAGATTAAGGGGAAGTCCATTGAAGAAGGAACCCTCTGGGATAAATATCACACCTTAGTAGTACTTCTCAAGGAAGAGATAAGCCTCTGCCGAGCCTTTACCAACTATACAGCAGATCAAAAACAACCCGCTAAGCAGGTCTACTATTTTTCCATGGAGTTCCTCATCGGGAAGCTGCTGAATAATTATCTGATTAATATCGGCATTGAAACTATTGTTTGCGAGGGCTTAGCAGAGCTCAATATTGACCTAGAAGACCTGATTGCTCAAGAAAGCGATGCCGGCTTAGGGAATGGGGGGTTGGGTCGCTTAGCAGCCTGTTTCTTGGATTCAATGGCTTTTCTCGGGATCGTCGGCCATGGTAACGGTATTCGTTATAAGTACGGTCTGTTTGAACAGAAAATCATCAACGGCCAGCAAACAGAGATAGCCGATCATTGGCTGAAGAACGGATATCCTTGGGAGACCAGAAAACCAGATAAGGCCATCGTTGTCAAGTTTAAAGGCAACATTAGGGCTGAAAGGGTCAATGGGAGACTCGTATTCCATCATGAGAACTATGAACCGGTGTTAGCAGTGCCCTATGATATCCCCATCTTCAGCTATGAAAATCCCTTTCTCATCAATAATTTAAGACTCTGGAGTGCGGAACCCTTATCCTCTGAATTGGATTTGGCTTTATTTAACCAAGGAAACTTTACGCAAGCTTTAAGCTACAAGTCAGAAGTTGAGTCTATTTCTTATATCCTCTATCCGGAGGATAGTAACCTTGCTGGAAGGGAGCTGCGGCTCAAGCAAGAGTATTTTTTCGTGGCTGCGGGACTCGGAGCGATCGTGCGTAGCTATAAAAAACGCAATGGAACCTTAAAGGACTTTTCTCAGGGTGTAGCAATTCATATTAACGATACCCATCCTGCCCTCTGTATCCCTGAATTGATGAGGATTTTCATTGATGAAGAGGGAATGGATTGGGAGGAGAGTTGGAATATCACGGTGGATGCCATTTCCTATACGAACCATACGATTATGCCGGAGGCTCTTGAAAAATGGCCGGTTGGCTTACTTGAGAATCTTCTGCCCAGGATCTATCTGATTATTGAAGAGATTGACCGACGGTTCAAGGAGAAGCTTTTAAGGCGCTTCTTTAACTGTGAAGAATTGTTAAAAAGTACACCTATCATAAGAGAGGGTCAGATTTGCATGGCAAATCTGGCTATTATCGGTAGTCATTCTATCAATGGTGTCGCTAGGCTGCACACGGAGATTCTAAAGCACCATGTCTTTAAGGACTTTCACCGTATCTTCGGATATAAATTCACAAATTTAACTAATGGCGTTAATCATCGGCGTTTCCTTTTAACGGCTAATCCTGCCCTCTCTGGGCTTATCACTGAAGCCATTGGTCCAGGATGGAAGACGAATGCGAGTGAGCTCAGAAAGCTTCACCACTATCAAGAAGACGCTAGTTTTATGGAGCAATTAGGTAAAGTGAAATACCAAAACAAACAAAGATTGGCGCTGATGATTCAAGAAAAGCAGGGAATATGCCTAGATCCCCATTCCCTTTATGATGTGCATGTCAAGCGGATTCATGCCTACAAGCGCCAGCTTCTCAATGTGTTTAAGGTCATGGATCTCTATAATCGTCTGCAAATGGACCCAGAGGCCGTTCAAAGTTCGTATTCCTTTATCTTTGGCGGGAAAGCTGCGCCTGGCTATCACTATGCCAAAAGCATTATTAAGCTGATTCATGACCTTGCGCAAAAAATTAATAAGGATCAGCGCATGAAGGAAAAATTAAAAGTGGTTTTCCTAGAGAATTTTAACGTCTCCTTAGCGGAAAGAATCTATCCGGCAGCGGATCTCAGTGAGCAAATCTCAACCGCCAGCAAGGAAGCATCCGGTACGGGGAATATGAAGTTTATGATGAATGGGGCCCTTACCTTAGGAACTCTAGATGGGGCTAATGTAGAGATTAGTGAGGCCGTAGGAGATGAGCATATCTTTATTTTTGGCCTCACCGCAGATGAAGTGATCGAGTATAACAGAAATCGCAGCTATAAGTCTTGGGATGAGTATCATACTAATCCGCGCTTAAAGAAGATCCTTGAGCAGCTGAATTCTAATTATTTATTAGAAAACACACAAGAATTTCGAGCAATCTACGATAGTTTGCTTCTCTATAATGATGAATTCTACGTTCTCAAGGATTTTGAATCCTATATGATGACCTTCGAAGAAGCGTCAAAGCGTTTTCTCGATCAAGAAAAGTGGCTTCAATCTTCTCTACACAATATTGCGGAATCGGGAGTTTTCTCCAGTGATCGGACCATACGGGAATATGCCCATCAGGTTTGGCGAGCACGCTGTCGGAGAATTGAGGAGAAAGAGGAGTAGCTATGCGAAAAAAAGAGTGTATAGCCATGTTATTGGCGGGGGGACAAGGGAGTAGGCTAGGAAGTTTAACTCGCAATATTGCCAAGCCTGCTGTGTCCTTTGCGGGTAAATATCGGATTATTGATTTTAGCCTAAGTAATTGCACACACTCAAATATTGATACGGTGGGTGTCCTGACCCAGTATAAACCCTTTGTGCTGAATTCCTATATCGGCAAGGGTTCGGCTTGGGACTTGAATTGCTTAAATGGTGGGGTTCATATCTTGCCACCATTTTTGGGTGAGAATCAAGGCAGCTGGTATAAAGGAACAGCCAATGCGATCTATCAAAATATAGATTTCATTAATTTCTATAATCCGGAGTACATTTTGATTCTTTCCGGTGACCATATCTATCAGATGGACTACTACGATATGCTAACCTTCCATAAACAAGCTCAGGCAGAAGTCACCCTATCGACTATTGCTGTCCCCTGGGAGGAAGCTTCACGTTTCGGTGTTATGACGACGGATGAGAGCGGGAGAATCAGCGAATTTGCCGAGAAACCAGTGCATCCCCAGAGCAACTTAGCCTCCATGGGCGTCTATATCTTTAACTGGGAGGTGCTTAAAGAAGCCCTTTGGGAGGATGAAGCCGATGTGAATTCTGAAAAGGATTTTGGCAAGAATGTGATACCTCGCCTTTTGCAACAGGGGAAGAGGATCTATTCCTATCTATTTCATGGCTATTGGCGTGATGTGGGCACCATCGAGAGCTATTACAATGCCAATATGGAGGTTTTGCGTGAAGAAAAGATTGATAAATTTTTTGAACTCAAGCAGAGGATTTTTTCTAATGAGGAGATTTTGGCCCCCCACTATATTGGCGCTGAGGCAAAAATCCAAGACAGTCTGATCGGTAATGGGTGCACGATCCTTGGGGAGGTCCATCATTCCATTATTTCGGCGGGGGTCTATGTGGGAGAAGGGAGCTTTATTGAAGATTCTATATTGCTCCCCAATGCTGAGGTCCATAAGAATGTTAGGCTGTGGAAAACCATCTTAGGGGAGAATGCGACAGTACAAGATGATTGTTGTATTGGCGTAGAGGGTGAGGATGAGCCGGCTCAGGAAGGGATTACGGTGATTGGGGACCATTTGCAAATACCGAGGGGAGCGGTCATCGGCGAAGGAAAGAATGTCACTAAGGATGATGTAAGGAAGGAGGGGGGACAGTGAGTAGTGCTATCGGTATTATTTCGGCGAATATGAACTCTAGTGTCTTGCAGGGTTTAGCGCAAGAACGTCCCATAGCAGCGGTCCCCTTCGGTGGTCGCTATCGACTCTTAGATTTTGCTCTTTCCAGTATGGTGAACTCAGGAATCCGAACAGTTGGCTTAGTCACCCCTCAGCAATATCGCCCTATGCTTGACCATTTAGGAGCAGGAAAGGATTGGTCCTTAGATCGCAAATCTGGGGGATTGTTTATTCTGCCCGGTGCTATCCATAGCTTGGGTCATTATGATATTCGGTTTAGCTTGAAGGATATCGCCTTGAATATAGAGTTTCTGGAAAAGGATTGTGCCCGAAACGTTATTATCAGCAGTTCGGATCATGTTTTCAATGCGGATTTTCGGCCCATCATCGATCATCATGACCAGGTAGAGGCTGATGTTACCTTGGTCTACAACCAATCCGATCGTCCCTTCGAAAGGGAAGACCTAATCTATCTTCGGGGAAAAGAGGATGGAAGGATAACTGGGTTGGGTAAGAATTGCGAGATGTCCGGACCAGATACTCCTTGTAAATATTTTATTGATCTATTTATTATTCGTCGTGAACTTCTGCTGCAGATGATTGAAGGTTACCGAAGCGTTGAAAATATTGAGTTGATTGAGATCATCGCCCAGCATCTTGGCGAACTTAAGGTTCATGGATATTTTTTTGGTGGATATGTGGGTCGCATTCACTCCGTCAGTGACTATTTTCAAAGCAACCTTGCTTTGCTGAGGGAAGAAATACGTAAGGATTTATTCATCAATACCCAGCCTATTCGCACTAAA
Organism: Desulfitobacterium sp. THU1; assembly: GCF_038181555.1. NCBI lineage: Bacteria > Bacillati > Bacillota > Clostridia > Eubacteriales > Desulfitobacteriaceae > Desulfitobacterium > Desulfitobacterium sp. THU1. Next base: position 97,052 of record NZ_JBBWUA010000010.1, read on the forward strand.
ATAAGAGACAATCCCCCCGCAAAATATGGGAAGAAGGCACAAGTGAAGAATTCTTTAATATCTAGTGGTTGCACGATCGAGGGTACTGTAGAAAATACCATCCTTTCCCGAGGGATAGTGATTGAAGAGGGCTGCGAGATTCAAAATTGCATTATCATGTCAAAATGCGTCATCGGTAAGGGTTCGAAACTGCAAAATGTTATTCTCGATAAATTCGTGGCGGTAAATGAAGGCAATGTCCTCCAAGGACAAGTCAATCAGCCTTTGGTAATCTCCAAGAAAGCAATCATCTAAGGAGTTGTGCCAATGAAAGTGCTTTTTGCCTTAACCGAAGCGGATCCCTTTATTAAGACGGGGGGACTAGGGGAGGTAGGCGGTTCGCTACCTCTAGCTTTGCAAGAGCAGGGGGTTGAGATTCGGGTCATTCTACCCAAATACAGTAGTATAGCAAGTAGCTACCGCCAAGCAATGAAACCCCTAGGTAATTTTACAGTGCCCTTAGCCTGGAGGAACCAGTACTGCGGTTTAGATGAGTTGAAATACCAGGGCATCCATTATTATTTTTTAGATAACGAATACTATTTTCGGCGCTCTAAGTGCTATGGCGATGAGGATGAAGGTGAGCAATATGCCTTCTTCAGCCGGGCGGTTTTGGAAAGCCTTCGCTATCTTCCGGATTTCAAACCAGATATCATTCATTGTCATGATTGGCACACGGCCTTGATTCCTCTCTTTCTCGAGGCCTTTTATGCCCAGGATACCCTTTATTACAAGCTAAGGACCCTATTCACTATTCATAATTTAAAGTATCAGGGGATCTTCCCTAAAGAAACCTTGACTGATGTATTGGGATTGGGTTGGGACTATTTCACCCCGGAGGGGCTTGAATTTAACGGGGCTATCAACTTTATGAAAGCAGGCATTCGGTATAGTGATCGTGTGACGACGGTCAGTCCAACCTACGCGGAGGAAATCCAGCATCTATACTGGGGAGAAGGACTCCATGGGGTGATTCATGAGCGGAAGGATTCCCTTATCGGTATTCTTAATGGTGTTCCTGCACCGAAGGGTGAGCATAGTCTGGCAGCTAAAAGAGCGAATAAAAAGGAATTGCAGGCTCAACTGGGCTTGTTGGAATCGGAAGATATACCGATTCTTTGTATGGTCTCACGGCTTGTTGAACAGAAGGGGTTGGACCTACTTCTTCATATCCTGGAGGAGATCCTTGCCCTAGACATTCAATTGATCATTCTGGGCAGTGGCGACCCCCATTATGAAAAGAGGATTAGAGAATTTAGAGAGCGGTTCCCGCATAATTTTAGGGCTCTGCTATGCTATCAGGATGACCTTGCCCAAAGCATCTATGCAGGGGGGGATGCTTTTCTTATGCCCTCGCGTTATGAACCTTGCGGTATTGCCCAGATGATTGCCATGAGCTATGGGAATATCCCCATAGTGAGAGAAACAGGAGGATTAAAGGATACTGTCAAGCCCTATTCGGTTACAACAGGAGAAGGCAATGGTTTTACCTTCACCCACTACAATGCCCATGAGCTTCTCTACGCTATTCAAGAGGCGGTAAAAATGTTTCGAGAAAATAAGGCGGCTTGGCAAAAGCTACAGGAAAATGCGCTGAACTCAGAATTTAGCTGGAGTCGCTCGGCTGCAAAATATTATGATGTCTATGAAGATGTCTATTATTTTAAAACAAAATAAGAAAAACAGATTAAGATAATCGGAGATTTTAAATTATGGGAGAGATGCCTGTGGAGGTTCTGGCTTACCATCATTCTCACTCTGAATTGTTTCGCACACCCTTTGGGGCAGCTCCTAGTGGAAGCAGAATTCGGTTGAGTATTCATATTAAGACGAAACACCGGATTGAAGAATGCTTTTTGCGTCTATGGGAGGGAGGCAAGGAGGCTTTGCTGCCGATGGCCTGTGCTAAGGTAGGCGTAAGCAGTCTCCTGGGCGAAGGAGTAACCTTCCAAGTAGATTATCGGGTACCGGATGAACCTGGGCTTGTCTGGTACTTTTTTATTTTTAGGGTAAGCGGGAAAGTCTATTACTACGGGAATAACAAGAATCGATTGGGCGGTGAGGGTCGGATTTATGATCAAGAGCCTCCGGGATATCAAATTACCGTGTATAAGCCCATGTGCTTGCCCGACTGGTATACTCGTGGGATCATGTATCAGATCTATGTAGATCGCTTCTTCAATGGAGTCGAAGGAGGCAAAGTCCTGAATCCTCGCCCGAAGGCCCTCGTGCATGGGGACTGGTACGATACACCTTTTTATATCAAAAATGAGAAAGGTGAGGTCCTGCGTTGGGATTATTTTGGCGGGAATCTACTGGGAGTTCTAAAAAAGCTACCCTACCTAAAGGAACTGGGGATAAGCATCATCTACCTTAACCCGATCTTCGCTGCCGCAAGCAATCATAAGTATGATACGGGGGATTATCTCACCATCGACCCTATGTATGGAGATTTGTCCAGCTTTAACGCATTGATAAGTGAAGCAGGTCGTTTAGGAATTGCGATTCTTCTGGATGGGGTCTTCAGTCATACCGGCGACGATAGTATTTATTTCAATCGTTATGGAAATTATCCCAGTATAGGGGCCTATCAATCTCCTGACTCACCCTATTTCTCTTGGTATAAGTGGCAAGAAGAGGGGGAATATTCCTGTTGGTGGGGAGTTAGAACCCTACCGGAAGTAAATGAACTTGACCCTTCTTACCGAGATTATATTATCCATTCCCCCCAAGGGGTATTGCAGACTTGGCTGAATCGTGGAATTAAGGGCTGGCGCTTGGATGTAGCTGACGAGCTGCCGGATGAATTTATCCAGGAATTCCGTCAGGCGATGAAAACAAAGGATTCTGAGGCGGTCCTGATCGGTGAGGTCTGGGAAGACCCTACTAATAAGTCCAGCTACGGAAAATTGCGCCAATACTTTTGGGGATCGGAATTGGATGGCACCATGAATTATCCGTTTCGGGAGATTTTTCTGGGTTTTTTACTGGGGGATCAAAATGCCTACCAGGCTCATGCGCGGATTATGAACCTTTATGAGAATTATCCCCAGGAGAATTTCTTTGGCCAAATGAACCTAATCGGTAGCCATGACCGGGCTCGCATTTTAACCCTGCTGGGTGAAGCACCGGCTCGGGAAGGTCTTAATGTGTATGAACAGGAAGACTATCGCTTACCCCCTCACCAACGTTGGTTGGCCACCCAACGTTTAAAGCTTTTTACCCTGATTCAAATGAGCTTCCCGGGAGTGCCTTGCTTGTATTATGGGGACGAGGCGGGATTGGAAGGGTATCCAGATCCCTATAACCGAGGAACATTCCCGTGGGGGAGAGAGGATCAAGAAATTCTGCACTGGGTTAAACGAGTGCTGCGTTATCGACAGGAGTATGATGTGCTTCAACAGGGTGATTTTGAATCATGTCCCTTAGAGAAGGATGTTTATGCCTTCAAACGTAAGGGAGAAAAGGAAGAAATTATTACCTTAGTTAACCGTAGTTGCTCGGAGACGAGAGTAGTGAAAATCGAGCTGGAGCAGAATGTACAGCAGGTTATTGATCTGTTTGAGGGGGATGTCATCTTCGCAAAGACTGATTCCACTTCCAAACCTACTCTGACTCCTAATATTAATCCTACTCCTAATCGTGATTCTGAGCTTGATTCTGATCCTAATGCTAATTCTAATTCTAATTCTAATCCTCATCCTCATCCTCATCCTCATCCTAATGCTAATGCTAATCAGAATCCTTGTAGTGGCTCTCGTATACAGATTGAGGCAAGAATCAAAATAAAACTCACTTTGCCCCCCTTGTCAGGCCAGTCTTTATTCTGCCAGAAGCATTCCATTGACCAATCTTTCAAAAAGGAGCTAATGACTCGCTCTTGCGGTGTCCTGCAGCCCGTTTCCTCCCTTCCATCAGCTTGGGGAATTGGTGATTTTGGGAAAGAAGCCTATGCTTTTATCGATTTCCTGGCTGAGGGAGGACAAAGGGCGTGGCAGGTACTGCCCCTAAACCCCCCAGATCAGGGAGATTCACCCTATCAGAGTGAATCGGCATTTGCCGGCAGTCCGCTCTATATAAGTATAGGACTGCTGATTGAGGTAGGGCTGTTGAGGGAAGAAGAAGCGCGAAGAGAATATGAGCAATATTATGAACAAGATTATGAACAGTATTTTGAAACTGATAAGGGGAATAACTTCGCATGGGTGAAGGCCTATAAAGATAATCTGCTAAGACTGGCTTACCAGCGCTTTAAATTGGTGATGTCTCAAGGGGGACCTTGGGAGTCCGTGGAGCCTGTTGAACCTGGGGAAACAGATGAACCTGAGGAACCTGGGGTGACTGATTCTGATCACAAGAAATACCTCAATCCCAGCCGCTTCCAAGCATTTATCCAAGAGAATCAGGTGTGGCTTCAAGATTATGCTTACTATAAGTGCTTAAAGATAAAATATCAGGGTTTGCCCTGGTATGAATGGGAAAAAGAGTTTTGCATAAGAGATTCAGAAGCTATGGAAGCCTTAGCCATGGAAATGGCAGAGGAAATAAACATGACGAACTTTGTTCAATATACCTTTGCTTACCAATGGCAAAAATTAAAGTGTTATGCCAACACAAAGGGCATCATCATCATGGGGGATATCCCGATCTTTGTGGCTTATGACAGTAGTGATGTCTGGGCCAATCGAGAGTTCTTTAATCTTGATGAAGAAAATATCCCCCAAGGCACTGCTGGGGTCCCTCCGGATTATTTTAGTCCTAAGGGGCAAAATTGGGGTAATCCCTTGTATGATTGGGATGCTTTGGCTAAGATGGATTATGTATGGTGGAAGGATCGCCTTAGACAAGGGTTAGAGCGCTTTGATGTGTTGCGCCTGGATCACTTTCGTGGATTTGAAGCCTACTGGGAAGTCCCAGGAGGAGCAAACTCTGCGGAAGAAGGCCGTTGGCTGAAAGGGCCGGGGAAACGATTCTTTGAATCCTTGATTCAGGAATTTGGCCCCTTGTCTCTCATCGCCGAAGATTTGGGCACGATCACCCCAGAAGTGAAGGTGCTCAAAAATATCTTTGGATTTCCGGGGATGAAGGTCTTGCAGTTTTCCCCATTGACGGAAGAAGGTGTAGCAGAAGAGCGTGCCCAAGGGATAACCGGTCAACCATGTATTTATTACTCTGGAACACATGATAACGACACCCTCTTAGGCTGGTTTCTATCCCAGGGCTATGACGAGGTTCAGGCTCTCCAGCGTGTCGAGGAGAGTATTGAAGAGCTATACAAAAGTCAAGGAACTTGGGTTATACTTCCCTTGCAGGATGTTTTAAAACTGGATTCTCGCGCAAGAATGAATAAACCGGGTACAAATGCAGGGAATTGGAACTGGCGTGTGGAAAAAATGTCCTTAACCGAAAATGTAAGTGCTAAGCTAAGGAGTTTAGCAAAAAAATATAACCGTTTGACTGAGTACCAATAACAGAGACAGGAGTTGGTGGTTATTAAATCGTGGGAACGCTTTCAACACTATTTATATAATGATGACGAGCTGGGATTGCTTTTAGATATCAGTCGAATGAATTACTCTGAGCAATTTTTCAGCGAGATGGCGAAGGATATGGAGAAAGTATATGGTGAGATGGAGCTTCTGGAGAACGGTGCTCTTGCCAATCCTGATGAAGGAAGGATGGTAGGACATTATTGGTTGCGCAATCCAGATATTGCTCCATCTATGGAGATTTCTCAAGGCATCCAAGATAACATTGAGGATATCCTTTGCTTTGCGGAGCAAATACATCATGGAGAAATTGCCGGGGAAAAGGGGCAAGCCTTTCGCAATATCCTAATCATCGGAATAGGTGGTTCAAGTTTAGGTCCCCGCTTTGTGAGTTCGGCCTTAGCTTCTCCTAGGAATAAAATGAAATCCTTTTTTATCGATAATACCGATCCCGATGGGATTGATTACGTGTTAGGAGAGATTGGGAATGAATTAGATTCCACCCTCTGTATTGTCATTTCTAAGAGTGGCGGTACGATTGAACCGCGTAATGGTATGCTGGAAGTTAAGGCTCGTTATCAGGGGCTAGGGCTCTCCTTTCCTAAGCATGCAGTAGCGGTTACCCAAGTCGGTAGTCAATTGGCCGAAACCTCTCACAAAGAGAATTGGCTTAAAGCGTTCCCCATGTGGGATTGGGTGGGGGGGAGGACTTCGGTTCTAAGCTCTGTAGGACTACTTCCTCTTGCCTTGCAAGGGATTGATATCAGCAATCTATTAGAGGGTGCCAAGGACTGTGATGAACGAACTCGGTGTACGGACACTCAGCACAATCCAGGGGCCCTTCTGGCCTTAATGTGGTATTACGCCACCCAAGATCAACAGGGAAAACAAATGGTGGTACTTCCCTATAAAGATCGTCTGGAGTTATTCACCAAATACCTCCAGCAATTAGTCATGGAATCGCTCGGGAAGGAAAAGAACCTGAAAGGCGAAACGGTCCATCAAGGTATTGCAGTATTTGGTAACAAAGGGTCAACGGATCAACATTCCTATGTACAACAGCTTCTTGAAGGACCGGATAATTTCTTTGTCACGTTGATTGAGGTTTTAAAGGATCGGGAAGGGACTTCACCCATAATGGCTGAAAATAGCACAAGTGGGGAGTATTTGCAGGCTTTCCTTTTAGGAACACGGGAGGCACTGACAGAAAAAAGGCGCGAATCGATTACCATTACAGTAAAAGAAATCAACGCCTACACCATCGGAGTATTAATCGCCCTGTTTGAGCGGGCTGTAAGTATTTATGCCCTTTTGGTGGGGATTAACGCTTATCACCAACCGGCTGTAGAAATGGGCAAAAAAGTTGCAGGAGAAGCGATTGAGCTCAAGAACAAAGTCCTAGACTTTTTGCAACGCCACCCCGGGAAAGGGTTTTCGGTCCCCGAAATCGCTTGGGAAATCCAAGCAGCGGAACAGCAGGAGATGGTTTTTAAGATTTTGCTTCATTTGGCGATTAATCCGGAACATGAGGTGAACCTGGAACAGGGGCATTCTTTACTAAAGAGTAGATTTTTTATTGGTACTAATTCTTCGGATATTCAGCTGTTGCCGCAAGGTAGGCAGCTCCCAGCAAAGGCGCTCTTTCATTGAGAATCACATAGATAGGAATGGTGGATAGAAGGTCCCGAAAACGGCCTTTGGCGAGAAAGGCCTCCATGAAACCACCCTCTTGTAGCTTGGGGAGAATTTTGGGGGGGATCCCCCCACCCAGGTATATTCCCCCATAGGCCAGGGTCATTAAAGCGAGATTGCCTGCTTCCGCACCCAGGATTTTAATAAAGAGCTCTAGTGTTTCTGTGCAGAGTGGACAGATTCCGGCTAGGGCTCTTTTTGTGATTTGTTCAGGAGTAGGGAGGGGATCACGGAGAGAGTGGGGATGGGCTTCCCAGCGCAGAAAATGATAGATATTTGCCAGCCCGGGGCCAGACAAAATTCTTTCGTAGCTAATATGATCGTATTTTTGGGTTAAAAAACGCAACAATCGTATTTCCTGTTCTGTGCGGGGAGCATAATCCCTATGGGCACCTTCTGTGGCATAGATCTGGTGATCACCTAGGATCATGGCCTGACCCAGGCCAGTACCGGGGGCAATCAGTGCCCGATTCAGAGAAGATGGGGAGATGGATTTGGAGGTAGAGGTAGGAGCAGAAGTAGAAGTAGGAGTAGGGCTAGAGTTAGAGGAAGAATTGAATACTGAAGGGTTAAGACAGAGCAAATCCTCATTTTCCAGAACCATTAAGCCCTGTCCCATAGCCTCTAGGTCGTTGACAAAAAGCAAGGGTCTTTGAAAATTAAGGGTGGAAAGCAAGGATTGGAAGTGAATAATCCTGTTCAAATTGGTGAGCAGACACGTTTCCTCAGTAATAGGGCCAGCCAGACTGAGACAGCCCCCGGTTATGTCTTCGGGGGTGAGTGTCATCTCATCTAAAAATCCTTGAATAAGTGGTGTTAAATCATCCCACTCCCTGCTAGAAAGTTTTCTTTCCCTGACTAAGGAAAGCGCGGTGCCTTTTAGGGAATAAAGCCCTAAGAGAGTTTTAGTTCCGCCGATGTCTCCGGCCAGATATAAGGGATAGCCTTTTACAATTTTTTCATAAGGCATAGAAATCACCTCCCATGTATCATGTATTCTTATTTCTTGTGAATTTTTAATCGTTGGCAGAGATATTTCATATCGCGTATAGTAGATTTAACTTAAGCGCATCGGTTTAGGGGAGGTGAGCCCATGAATGAAAAACTTAAGCTTCTCTCAGAAGTGCCATTTCTAACTGACTTAACACAATGGGATCAAATGGAGTGTGCCAATGAGTTTCACTGGGAAACCTACCCAGAGGGCTCGCTGATTATCGAAGAAGGGAAGAAACCTACTTCTGTCTATATTTTACACGAAGGGGCACTGGATAGTGACGGTAAAGTTTTTGGGGTAGTCTCTTTGGTTACTGGAAAACCTTCGACGGTAACCGTCCGCAGTCTGGGATCAGTTCGCCTATTAGCAATCAGCGCCGAAGACTTTGCTCGTATTCTACTCCGTTGGCCTCAAATCTATGGCACAATCATCGGACAGTTAAACGACACCCTTGTTGAAGCGAATCAGGTGCTTTCCTTCAACCGATATAAGGAAGTGCTTCGTTCAGCTATCCAGCTAACCCAATATAAAGATAAGTTTTATGGGATATGGGGTAGTGTGAAAACGACCCATGAGGTAGAACGTTTATTTGCGATGCTTGAAGAACATGAAGGCCATTTGTTGATTCGTGGTGAAAGAGGAACGGGGAGACAGATGGTTGCTTGGTATGCTCACCAAAGACTCTTCGGAGAGACGGCTCCCTTTGTGGTCCTTGATGGTCAGCGTTTTGAGCAGCAATGGGGCTATTTATTAAACGATGAACAACACGAAGAAGGTGGCTCCTATCCGACCTATAATCTGATGGATATTGCAGCCGGGGGAACCCTCTTTATCCAAGGGATTGAGCGCATTACCCCGCAACAGCAGGTAAGACTGGCGGAGGTTTTTGCTAACGCTCAAACCAAATGCTTGATTATTGGCAGCATTCAAGAGGATGCAAATCACGAGGAATTTCATCTTATGCCAGAATTGGCCGCTTGCTTCACCCATAGCTACCTTATTTCACCTATCCGTGACCGTAAAAGAGATATTCCGATTATTGCTCAAGGAATTATTGAGAGTCTGGCTCAAAAAAATGGCCGTAAGGTGCCGGTTTTGACACCTGAGGCAACTCAACTCTTGTTATCGCATAATTATCGTCAAGGGAATGTAACCGAACTCATTCAGGTCATGGAGAGAGCCTTTTTTCTCGCTGATTAGGACATTATTGGGTTGGAACAAATCTTCTTTGGGCCTACAGCTAAAAAACTGGGGAGTAAAATCAATCTTTTACAGTGGGGAGTTTTTAAGAGTATCTTCCTGAAAAGAAGGTTTCTCAACGGCCTACAATGGATTTCAGCAGGATCATTTCTTTTGCTGATTATCGGTCTGCTTTTTCTTCCTCAGCTATCGATTACCATGAAAGCCTTCATTCTTGTTTGGGGTTTTTGGTGGCCGGCGTTAGCGATTTTATCGCCTTTCTTAGGTAGGCTCTGGTGTACTTTTTGTCCATTTTCTAAGATTATGGAATTTGTTCAGGATCGCTACCACCCGAAAAGACCCTTGCCTGCTCTATTTGTAAAATATGATTACCTCATTGTGAGTGCTCTATTTGCTTTGATTTTCTGGGCGGAAGTCTTTTCTAACATGCGCTCCCATATGCTGTATACGGCTGTGTTGCTCATCGTCATTCAAGGGTTGGCCATCCTTGTGAGTGTGCTCTATCCCCGCCATGCCTGGTGTCGACACTTTTGCCCATTGGGTGGATTTATTGGCACGGCCTCGATTGGTTCAATTTTGGAAGTGCGAGCGGATGCTGCCGTCTGCCTCAATAAATGTACAACCTTCGATTGTTATGTGGGTAGAGATGGGGTCAAAGGCTGCCCGATGAGTCAGCACCTTCCCTACCTGGACAATAATTTGGACTGTAAGCTGTGTTTCAACTGCGTCCGCAACTGCCAACATGAAAATGTTCAAGTTAATCTCCGTGTGCCTTCACGGGAAGTTTGGCATATAACTCGTGTTAACCAAGGCTATGTAGTCTTTATTGGGGTTATTATTGCTATTATTTTTCCGATCATGTATTTTGAGCCTCTCCATAATGTTTTGCCAAGGAATCAGTGGAATCTTTGGTTTACCTTGGTCTACTTTTCTGCTGCAATCCTCGGAGGATTTGCTGGTTGGTGGTTGGGCAGACCTTTTAAGACTAAAGCGGCTTCGCAACGGATTAAGCTGGTCTTTGCTTTTATTCCTATAATTATTGCAGGGCACATTATTTACCAGATCGATTTCATACCGGGACTTAAAACCTTAGCTTTGGGGCTTGGCGTTAATGGAGAGAATGGACTGAGTACAGTGTTTATCCCCGCCAATACTGTAGCTTACGGATTGGCAGCAATAATAGGATTGATGTTAACAATTATTACTGTTGGCGTAACTCTCTTACACGGAAGTCGAACTAAAAACACGAGCAAATAACAATACAGCTACGGAATTAGGAATTTGGGGTATCCATATCAACTTTTTTGCCACGTGCTAGGGAGGCAAAAACTCCGAAAGCACACAGTATGGAGAATACTGTAAAGGAGACCTTAAAGCTTGCCATGAAAACCTGAGGATATTCACTGGAATTTAGGCTTATATTTCCGATAAAAGCTGAGGTAATGAGGGATACAGCAGCCATACTTAAGGTCTGGCCTAATAACCTCATGGTTCCTAGAGTAGAAGAAGCAATGGAATAGTAACGTTTATCCACTGAACTCATAATCGCATTGGTATTAGGTGAGGAGAAGATACCAAAGCCAATACCGATGAAAACCAAGTTAGCAATTATGAGTATGATGGGAGTTGTCGGTTGAAGGAAGATGATAAAGAAGAGTCCTACAGCGGTGATCCCCATGCCAAGGGAGGATAGGATGCGTGGTTCCATTTTATCCGACAGTCTTCCGGCAAAAGGAGAAATTATGGCCATCAGGACGGGTTGAGAGAGCAAAATCAATCCTGACACGGAACTTTCCAGTCCTAATACGAGCTGTAGATAGAGTGATAAAAGATAGCTTAAGGCGAAAGTAGCGCTATAATTGATGACCGTGGCCAAATTTGAAAAGATAAAGGGAGTATTTTTGGCAAAGACTCGGATAGCAAAGATTGGAGAGCTTGTTTTTAGTTCAAGTCGCACAAAGAAAATTAACAGACTGATGCCGATGAGTAAAACAATAATATAGAGGGGGTTTAAGCTCAAATTTGACAAGGCTAATAATACCAGAGCCAAACCTGATGCCCAAAGTGCACTTCCGGTATAATCAAAAGCCTCACCGTCAGCAACCTTCCATTCGCCATTGAGTTTGGTGAAGATGAGGAGCAGAATGATCAAATCGACAACAAAGCCAAAAATGAAAATCCCTCTCCAGTTGATCACTTGAATAATCAACCCTCCCAAGACTGGTCCGAGGGAAAGACCGATGTATACAGCTGCCGAGGTAATCCCCAAAGCTTTACCGCGCTCTTGGGGGGGAACCACAGAGGTTAGGATCGCCATGGAAGTACCTGTTACCATAGCATTGGCAATTCCTTGCAGGAATCGGAAGAAAATCAAGGAATTTAGAGAGAAGGCCATGCTACAGCCTAATGAGCTAAGACCAAATAACCCGATGCCTAACATAAAGAGTTTTCTACGGCCAAGAATATCGGCTAACCTACCAAAGGGTAAAGATAAGGCAGCGCTGGTTAAAAGATAACTGGTCACGACCCAGTTTAAATGAAGCTGAGTTCCAGCGAAGTCAAGTGAAATTGCGGGAATGGCAATGTTAACGGAATTAACCATGAAGGGCGCGATAAAGGAAGTTAAGAGACAAATAATCATGGTATTACGGATGAAATCTTTACTATAGCTCATAAATATGCTCCTTCAGTTCAATTAATACTCAGATAAACTTATGCTCGGATAACTTACACCCTGATGGTTGGTTGAGATGTATGTATCTATTGAATTAGTGATACTCTTTTTGTATACTTCATTAATATTAAGTAGGATATTCAGATTATTCTATCGCGGTTGCTATCTATAGTCTTCTGCGACTATTTAAGGAGAAATTAAATGAGACTTAGACGAAAAGCTTGGGCAAGACCCGAGTTGGAAAACGATGACTTGGTGATTATCAACCCTAACGACTATAAAGGTAAGTGGCGGGGGATTTTTGATAATGATCTGCCGATCCATCTGGAATTAGGATGTGGGCGAGGACAGTTTATTAGTCAATGCGCAGAACTCAAAAGCCAATTCAATTATATAGCTATTGACCTCTATGATGAAGTATTAGTTATAGCATTAAGAAAAATTAATGAAAAGAACTTAAATAATGTACGGATTATTCCCATGAATATTGCCAAGCTAGAAGAGATTTTTAGTCCGGATGAAATAGAGAAAATCTATATTAATTTCTGTAATCCCTGGCCTAGCCGTAGGCATCACCACAAACGACTTACTTATCCTAACTTTTTAAGAGTCTATAAAAAAATCTTGAAAAATCGATCTGAGATTTGGTTTAAAACGGATGATGATGAACTTTTTAAAGATAGCTTAAAATATTTCGAGAATGTGGGCTTTCGGGAAAAGCTAGTCGATTTTGATTTACACCAAAGCAATTTTCAGGAAAATATCATGACGGAATACGAAGAAAAGTTCAGCAGGCAAGGAATAAAGATTAAGTTTGGCATATTTGAAGTTGAGAAATAAGTTCAGAACACTTCTAGGGTGACATATCATAGAACAACAATAAAAGATCAATTGTGTGATTGACTTTCTTTATATTTATCGGTTATAATTAGTAACTGTTGACGCAGAAATACTGTGAATAACATGCGCTCGTAGCTCAGCTGGATAGAGCGTCTGACTACGAATCAGAAGGCCAGGGGTTCGAATCCCTTCGAGCGCACCATGCCTTTTGCGGGTGTAGCTCAATGGTAGAGCGCTAGCCTTCCAAGCTAGTTACGTGAGTTCGATTCTCATCACCCGCTCCAGTTAATTGCTCAACTGAAAATTAGCGGTTGACGAAATTCGTCAAAAGTGCTAATATAAATCTCGCCGCTGAAAAGCGGTGGAAAACCAAAATGGTCTTTGAAAACTAAACAACAAGGAACAGCCAATGACTCGTCAAATGAGTAAAGACAATTTGAGCAATCAAATTTTCTTCATAAATTTTATGGAGAGTTTGATCCTGGCTCAGGACGAACGCTGGCGGCGTGCCTAA